>JBOIEQ010000062.1:0-23998 GCA_050741255.1 Burkholderiales bacterium
GCCGCCAGCACCGCCGCGCCGCCGAGGCTGTGCCCGATCAGGAGCGCGGGCGCAGCGTGCGCCATGCGCAGCCAGTCCGCCGCGGCGACGAGATCGGCCACGTTGGAACTGAAGTTGGTGTTGGCGAAGTCACCGCTGCTGCCGCCCAGGCCGGTGAAGTCAAAGCGCAGCACCGCGAAGCCGGCGCCCGTCAGCGCCTGGCTGATGCGCGAGGCGGCGAGGCTGTCCTTGGAGCAGGTGAAACAGTGTGCGAAGAGGGCGTAGGCGCGCGGTGGGCCGGACGGTGCGTCGAGGCGCGCGGCCAGCAGCGCGCCGTCGGCGCCGGGAAAATGCAGCGGGGGCTGGACGGGCATGGAGAGACTCCGGACGGGAACAATGTGGGGGAAGGGGCATCTTACTGCGGAGAGGGAGCCGCCTTTGCTATCATCGCGCCCTCAAAAAAGACCGAGGAGACCGTCATGCTGTCCCGCTTCGCCGTCGCCGCCCTGGCCCTCAGCACGGCCGCCGCGCACGCCCAGTCCTATCCCGCCAAGCCGGTCCGGCTGGTGATCCCGTTCTCGCCGGGCGGCACCGCCGACGTGCCGGGCCGCATCCTCGCACAGCGGCTGACCGACGTGCTCGGCCAGCAGGTGGTGGTCGACAACCGCGCGGGCGCCGGCTCGACGATCGGGGCCGAATTCGTCGCCAAGGCGCCGCCCGACGGCTACACGCTGCTGATGATCAGCAACACGCATTTCGGCAGCGCGGCGCTGTACAAGAACCTCGCCTACGACGCGCTGAACGACTTTACGCCCATCACGCAGGTGACGAGCGCGCCGAACATGATCGTGGTCCATCCCTCGCTGCCGGTGAAGAGCATGAAGGAACTGATCGCGCTGGCCAAGGCCAGGCCCGGAAAAATCGATTACGTCTCTTCCGGCAACGGCAGCACGCAGCATCTGACCGGCGCGCTGTTCAACAAGATGGCAGGCATCGAGATGACCCATATCCCGTACCGCGGCAGCGGGCCGGCCATGGCCGACCTGATCGCCGGGCAGGTGACCGTCGGCTTTCCCGGCATCGCCGGCATGTTGCCGCAGGTCAAGGCGGGCAAGCTGCGCGCGCTCGCGGTCACCGGTGCGAAGCGTTCCGCGGAACTGCCCGAGGTGCCGACCGTCGCCGAGGGCGGATTGAAGGGCTATGAAGTCACCGCCTGGTTCGGCATCGCGGGCCCCAAGGGCATGAACAAGGACGCCTCGGCGCGCCTGCTGGCGGACACGCTGAAGCTGATGAAGTCGCCGGAGGTGCAGAAGCAGTTGCTCGCGGCCGGTCACGAGCCCGTCTGGCAGGAGACGCCGGACCAGTTCTACGCGTTCATGAAGGTCGAGGCCGCCAACTGGGCGCGCATGGTGAAGGAATCCGGCGCACAGGTGAATTGAGATGACGGTCACCATCGCCGGACCGGATCCGCGCCCGGAAACGATTCGCACCGCCATCCCGCCGGGCGCGTGTGATTGCCATGCCCACATTTTCGGGCCGAGCGACCGCTTTCCTTATGCCGATGGGCGCGGCTACACGCCGCCGGACGCGCCGCTGGAGAAGCATCTCGCGATGCTGGACGCGCTGGGCATGGCGCGCGGCGTGGTGGTGCAGGGCAATGCGCACGGTTACGACAACCGTGCGATTCTGGATGCGGTGTCCCGCGAACCCGATCGGCTGCGCGGCGTGGCGATCACGGATCTGCGGGTGAAACCGGCGGAACTCAAGCAGTGGCACGCCAAGGGCATCCGGGCGCTGCGCTTTCACGTCTTCCATCCCGAGCATCGTCCGGCGTACGTGCGGGGCGTCGGGCTGGATGTGTGGGAAGCCTTAAAACCCGCGATGCTCGAGCTGGGCTGGCACGCGCAGATCTGGTGCGATTGGCGCGTGCTGCCGGAACTGCGCGACGTCATCCGCGGTATGGCGCGTGACATGCCAGTGGTTATCGATCACATGGCCGCCATCGATGCCGGGGTCGGGCCGGCGCATCCGAGCTTTCAGGCGCTGCTCGAGTTGCTGGGCGAGGGCGCGTGCTGGGTCAAGGTGTCCGGCGCCTACCGCTGTTCGACGCGGTTTCCGGACTATCCCGACGCGCGCCCGCTGCACGAGGCGCTGGTGCGCGCGAATCCCGACCAATTGGTGTGGGGCACCGACTGGCCGCATCCGCAGGTGGACACCGCCATCATGCCGAATGACGGGCGCCTGCTGAACCTGTTCTGCGACTGGACGCCGTCGGCAGAGCTCCGCACGCGCATCCTCGTGCGCAATCCGGAGAAGCTGTACGGTTTTCCGCGCGCCTAGTGCGCGGGCAGCTTGAAAGTCGCCTTGTCCTGCGCGTCCAGTTGCGCGAGCAGGCCGGTTTCCCAGTCGAGGTACTGCTGCGAGGCCGCACGGTTGCCGTTGTGGCGCTCGGCGGTGAAGAACAGGAAGTCGATGCAGTCGGCATCCGACGGCTGGGTGGGAGAGGCTTCAGTGGCGTAGCCCGCCTGCATCCACGCGGCGAGGCCCCCCGTGAGCAGCTTTACGTCCCTGATGCCGGCGTCCAGCAATTCAGTGGCGGCCAGCCGGGCAAGGGCCGCATCGGCGGCGACCAGCACGACCGGCGTTGACAGGCCGCGGGCATCCGCGGCAAGGCGCGAGCGGATGCTCCAGCGGCTGCCGGGAATGTGCGCCTTGCGGAAATCCATGCTGGCGCCGAGATCGAAGACCGTGCAACGCCCCGCTGCGAGCGCAGCCTTCAGTTCGCCGACGGAAAGTCCCGGCAGCGCGGGCAAGGCGGGCGCCGCGGCCGGCGTGCCCTTGAGCTTTGCCGTCACACCGCCTTCGAGGATGGTGACCTCGCAGCCGAGTTGATGCAGCCAACTGGCGACGACCGGCGCGCGCACGTGCTCGCCGCCGTCGAGCACGACGATGCGCGCGTTGCGCACGCCGACCCACTGGTCCGTGGCCTGGATCAACTGGCCGCCCGGGGCATGCACGGCGCCCGGCAGGGTGCCCGCCTTGAATTCCTCGGGCGTGCGCACGTCGCAGAGGTAGGTCGTGCGGTCCGTTTCCGCCAGCCACGCCTGTGCCTGCGCGGCGGTGACGGTCTTGAGGTGGAAGCGCTCGATCAGCCGGCTTGCCGCCTTCTGCGCGGCGGGCAGGGTGGCCGGATCGATGTCCGGATAGCGACGGTCGGCGCCGTATTCAAGCTTCATGTCGGCGAGGAACCAGCCTTGCGTGCCGTTTTCCAGCGCGTATACAGGATTGGGCACGCCGAAGTTGATCAGCGTCTGCGCGCCGAGGATGGAACGCGTGCGGCCGGCGCAGTTGACGACGATCCTCGTTCGCGGATTCTTCACCATGGTCGCGATGCGGTAGGGGAGCTCCGCATTCGGGCAACAGGTGCTGCCGGGGATGGTCATTTTCTGGTGTTCGTTCAGCGGGCGGCCGTCGTACAGCACGAAGTCCTCGCCGGCCTCGCGCATGCGGGCCAGTTCCTGCGCCGTGATGCGCGGCGTGTCGTAGGCGTGCTCGACCAGTTCGCCGAAGGTCTTGCTGGGCACGTTGACGCCCGCAAACAGGACGTAGCCCGCCTGCGCCCAGGCGGCATTGCCGCCGTCGAGTACGGACACCGCGGTATAGCCCATGGCCTGCAATCGTTGCGCGGCGCGTTCCGCGATGCCGAGCTTGCCGTCGTCGCACAGCACCACCGGGGCGGTCTTGCGCGGCACCAGCGCGCCGATGTCGAGTTCCAACTGGCTGTAGGGCAGCGGGGTCGCGAACAGCAGGTGCGATTCGCCGAACTGGCCGGCCTCGCGCACGTCCAGCAGGGCGAGTTCGGCGCTGCCGTGAAGTTTCTGCTTGAGCAGGCCAGGGGCGATCTTGTTGGCGGGCATGGAGAGGTTCCTGCGGAAAGGGTCGGGAAACAAAAATTATACGGTGCCCGGCAACCGCGGGTGTAAGGTACGGGCCAGCGGACCGACTACCCGCCACCGGACACTGTGGGAGAAGGGCATGACGACCAGCGCGGCAGCAAGGGCGGGACCGGAGGTGATTCATTCCCGGGTGGTGCGCGTGACCCACTGGATCAACGCCCTGGCCATCCTGATCATGGTGCTGTCCGGCTGGCGCATCTACAACGCGTCGCCGTTGTTCGACTTCAAGTTTCCCGCGGCCTGGACGCTGGGCGGATGGCTCGCGGGAGCGGTCCAGTGGCATTTCGCCGCCATGTGGGTGCTGGTGGTCAACGGACTGGTCTATCTCCTGTACAGCCTTTTTTCCGGGCACCTGAAGCGCGACCTGTGGCCGCGCGGGCCGGCCGCCATTCTCCGCGACGTAGCCGCGGCGCTGCGCGGCAAACTGGCGCACGCGCTGGGCGGTTATAACGCGGTGCAGCGCGCCGCCTACTGCGGCGTCATCGCGGTCCTCCTGCTGATTGTGCTGTCCGGCCTCGCCATCTGGAAGCCGGTGCAGTTCCAGGGGCTGGCTGCGCTGATGGGGGGCTACGAGGGCGCTCGCGTAGTCCATTTCATCTGCATGGCGCTGGTTGTGCTCTTCGTGGCGATTCACGTCGTCATGGTCGCGCTGGTGCCCAAGACCTTTTTGCCGATGCTGACGGGCCGCGCACGGGGAGATCATTCATGACGAAAAGCGTATTCCGGCCGCAGGGCCGCATCGTTACTCCGACGCGCGAACTGGCGAGCCTGGAGCGGCGCCTGTTCCTGCGTGGCTCGCTGTCGATGGGCGCGGTGGCGATGCTGTCGGGCTGCGACGTGACGGACACCGAGGCGGCGCAGCGCGTGCTATGGAAGATGTCGCGGTGGAACGACCGTGTGCAGGCCGCAATGTTCGATCCCAACCAGCTGGCGCCGGTCTACCCGGAAAGCGCCATCACCCAGCCGTTTCCTTTCAACGCCTTTTATTCGGAAGCCGAGGCGCCGGTGGTGGACGGCAAGACCTACCGGCTGGAACTGGGCGGCCTGATCCGCGAGAAAAAACCGTGGACGTTGCCGGAACTCTACGCGCTGCCGGAGGAGTCCCAGATCACGCGCCACATCTGCGTCGAAGGCTGGAGTGCCATCGGCAAGTGGAGCGGGGTGCGCTTCAAGACTTTCCTGGAACGGGTGGGCGCCGATCTGTCCGCGAAGTACGTCGGCTTCAAGTGCGCCGACGATTACTACACCAGCATCGACATGGCGACCGCGCTGCATCCGCAGACGCAGTTGACCTTCAAGTTTGCCGACCAACTCCTGCCGACGGCCTACGGGTTTCCGATGAAGCTGCGCATGCCGACCAAGCTCGGCTTCAAGAACCCGAAGCACATCATGGCGCTGTTCGTGACGAACGAGTACCCGGGCGGGTACTGGGAAGATCAGGGTTACAACTGGTTCGCCGGCCTGTAGGCGGGCGCGCGAAGCGCGGTCAGGCTTTTTTCGCGAAGCTCCCGCCCAACAGAGCGCCGGTGGGCCGGGTCGGGCGTCGCGAGGACGAGGGCCGTTCCGCTGCGGGAGCGCCGGGTTGGGCCACGGGGGCATTCGCCGGTTCATAGGGCTTGCTGAAGTCGAAATCGCCCGCGGTGGGCGCCGGCTTGCGATGGGCCACTGCAGCCGGTCGCGGGTGGCTCGTATGACGTTCGTTGCGGGCGGCGGGCGACGATTCGCGCCGGCCACGACTTTCACCGCGGTTTTCCTTGCGACCTTCGTTGCGGCCGACGGTACGGGCTTCGTGGCTGGCTGCCGGCTCCGGCGCCGCGGAACCGCTGCCACCCGGCACCTCCCGCCGCTCGATCTGCTTCTTCAGCAGTTTCTCGATGTCGGTCAGGTAGCGCTGCTCGTCCGGACTCACCAGCGAAATCGCTTCGCCCGGCGTGCCGGCACGGCCGGTGCGGCCGATGCGGTGCACGTAATCCTCCGACACGTACGGCAGTTCGTAATTGACGACGAACGGCAAATCCTCAATGTCGATGCCGCGCGCGGCGATGTCGGTGGCGACCAGGATATTGACCTTGCCGTCCTTGAATTCGGCGAGCGCTTCCATGCGCTCGGCTTGGGTGCGGTCGCTGTGGATCTCGCGCGCTTCGAAGCCGTCGCGCTTCAACTCGCGCGCGAGGCGGTTCGCTTCGCGTTTGGTGCGTGTGAAGACCAGTACCTGCCGCATGTCGCGCGTGCGCACGAGCTGTTCCAGCAGGCGGCGTTTTTTGTCCGCCGGCACTTCGTAGACGGAATGCGTGACGAGCTCGGCCGGCGCGTTGCGGCGCGCGACCTCGATGCCCACCGGATCGCGCAGGATTTCCTTCGACAGGCGGCGGATCTCGTCCGAGAACGTGGCGGAGAACAGCAGCGTCTGGCGCTGGGCCGGGATCAGCGCCAGGATGCGTTTGATGTCGGGCATGAAGCCCATGTCCAGCATGCGATCGGCTTCGTCGAGCACCAGGATTTCCACCTGCGACAGGTTGACCGTCTTGCTCTGCACGTGGTCGAGCAGCCGGCCGGGCGTGGCGACGAGGATCTCGACCCCGGCGCGCAGCGCGGCGGTCTGCGGCTTCATGTCCACACCGCCGAACACCACGGTCGAGCGCAACTGCATGTGCCGGCTGTAGCCGACGAAGGATTCGTAGATCTGCGCCGCGAGCTCGCGGGTCGGCGCCAGGATCAGGCTGCGAGTCAGGTGGCGGGCCGGGGAGGGACTTGCGTTCTGCATCGGGGCCAGCAATTGCAGGATGGGCAGGGCGAAGCCCGCCGTCTTGCCGGTGCCGGTTTGCGCGCAGCCCATCACGTCGCGGCGCTGCAGCACCGGCGGAATCGCCTGCGCTTGAATCGGGGTGGGTTCGGTGTAGCCCTGCTCGCGGACGGCGGTAAGCAGGGAAGGTAGCAGGCCGAGGGAATCAAAACTCATCGAGAGGGGCGCAAGGCGCAGCGGGCGCTGCGGGACGCGATAGTGGTGCGATGGAAAGGCAGGAAAGAACGCGGGAAATCAGGCATCGGTGCGCACCCGCGCAGACCCCGCGGGAGAATCAATATAAGTGTTTGAAAACGCGATTATATCCGCATTTTCCGGCGGGCACCACCGCCGCAGCTGCCGTCACATTCGCCGTCACATCCCCAGTTTCAGGCGCGACGGAGCGGCAATCTTGATCTGGTTGTGCACGGCCTTGATGTTTTTCACCGCGCCCGCGACCTCGGTGGCCTCGTTTGGATCGAGATCGGGCGGCACGATGCCGGCCAGCGTGGCGACGCGGTCCTGCACCTCAACCGTCACCTCCATTTTGCTGGTGCGCGGGTCGGCGCGCAGGGCCGCCCGCACGTGGGCGCGCAGGGCCAGGTCGCCGAACAGGGCCTGGGAGGCCGGCGTTTCCTGGAAGTGGGCGTCGCCGTACAGCTCCATCACCTCGTCCACGCACTCGTCGATCGTCAGGCGCTCGGTGTTGACGACCAGGTCGTAGCGCTCCGCTTCCTGCCAGTTGATCCCGAAATGGCGCTTGGTGATGGCGGCATGCGATTCCTCGGACAGGCGGATCTCGTTCTCCACGAACGCGCGGTCGTTGGTGTCCAGCCGCGCCATCATGCGGTCCACCCGGAGTTCGAAAGGAGCACAGACCCGCACGCCGATCACGTGCGGCACGCTCCGCAGCAGGTGCGCGGCACCCCAGCCGCGGATGACGGACACATCGCCCTTGGCGGCGAGATCGAAGGTTTCGTCCGCGGTGAAGATATGCAGGCTGGTCTTGTCGGTGGTCAGCCGTTCGATCAGGCTGGACTTGCCTTCGAGGAAGCGGATGACGTGGCTCTTGCGGAGCCGCATCTTGTTGGCGAGATTGTCGATGATCTCGTGATGTACGACCGGCTTGCCGAGCCGTTGCGCGATGCCGGCGGCGACATCCTTGCCGAGCGAACCCATTTCCCTGGTCATTGCGATGAGCGGCATGTCTTGATCCCCTGTGTGGCGAGACGGTGCGGCAACGGGACAGCGGCCGCGCAGTATAGACCGCCTGCCCGGAACCATGGGTCGGCGCGTGCCGCCCCGGAACGTCAGGATGCCGGGGGGGCGGCGGACGGACGGGGCTTGCAAAAAACGGGAATAAATTCAAAAATCTCCAACTGCAAACTCGGAGCATACTGAGCCGTACGCGATTACCGACTGATTCGCTGCATAACTTACCGCGCAACCATGCCTTCGCCCCGCTCCAGCCGTCCCCTGCGTCCCGGCCGCCCGACCCAGTCGTCGCCGGTGCCGGCGCTCGCCCAGCCGCGGCCCGTCGTCCGGGAGCGGCACCCGCTGATCCTCACGCTGGACGCCAATGGCGTGCCGCATCGCTGGATTTCGTGGCAGCACGCCTGTTTTTATTACGCCAAGCAGCAGGTGGCGTGGACGGCGGGCGAGCAGGCCTTCACCGTCATGGGGGGCGTGAACCGGCTCTCGGGCGAGCGCTCTCGCATCACGGGCTCGAGCATCATCGCGATCAAGGGCAAGGCGATGGCGCTGAAGGCCTTCGGCCAGGTGCCGCCGCTGAACAACCGCGAGCTGTTCCACCGCGACCGTTCGCTGTGCGCGTACTGCGGCGATATCTTCTCCGGCGCCAAACTGACCCGCGATCACATCGTCCCGTTCTCGCGGGGCGGGCGCGACACCTGGATGAACGTCGTCACCGCATGCCGCCACTGCAACGAGAGGAAGAGCGACCGCACGCCGGAACTCGCGGGGATGGAGCTGCTGTACCTGCCGTACGTGCCAAACCGGGCCGAATACCTGATCCTCACCAACCGGCGCATCCTCGCCGACCAGATGGAATTCCTGGTCCAGCACGTGCCGGCGCAGAGCCGGCTGCACCAGCCGCCGGCGCAGTAGCCGCCGCCGCGACTCAGCGGCAGCCGGCGACCGCCAGCGCCTGCAGGGTGGCGCCGGTCGCACGGTCCTGCACGAAGGCCGCCACCGCGAGTTGCTCGCGTTTCCAATCGGCACCCACCCGGAATTCATGCGTCAGGGCGAGGACCGCGCCTTCACTGAAGGCGACGGGACCCACCAGTTCGCGCACCACGAAGTCATGCTCCAGCCGCTTGCCGCGGTTTTCGCCGGCCCGTACGTCGGTGGCGAGCCGGCTTTCGGTCAGGGCGAGGAAGGCGTGGGCGGTTTTTGCTGCCTGAACCGCAGGCAGTTTCACGCTGGCGTTGACGGTGATCGTGTCGCCGCCGGACATCAGGCTGAGTTCAAGCTCGGCCGCCGGCCGCGAGCGGTTGATAGTGGCCAGCGTGGATCCGACGTCGTCGCGGATCCAGCCGCGGCGGTAATCCTGCCCGTCGAGCAGAATCTGCGGCGTGAACACGAACCCGGCTTTCTTGAGGCGGGCGAGTTCACGCTGCCGTTCGCCGAAGCGCGGCTGTGCGAAACGGTCCGGCCAGCCGAGCTGGTTCCAGTAATCGACATGGAAGGCGAGCGGCACGACCTTGCCGGGGGCCAGTTTTGCAGCCGCCACGCCGGAGAGCCAGCGGTCCGCGGGCGGGCAGCTGTCGCAGCCTTCCGAGGTGTAGAGCTCGAGCACCGGCACGCGCTCCGCACCGCTGCGCGCCCGACATTCCGCGCCGGCGACGGGGCAGGCGGCAGCGAGTGCGCCACTGATAGCGGCCAGACGGGCGAGGATGGAGAGCGTCATGCGGCTTGGTCGGGCGTAGTGGCACGGGATTACAGATAGTGTACGAACCGGGAGATTTTGAAAGTTTTGCTATAATTTCAAGCTTTTAGCGATCTTCCGCACGTCATGAACGTCTCCACTCCTACGTCGTACGCCGCGATCGAAAACCCTGCGGCCTACGACCTGCATACCCACACCTGCCATTCGGACGGCGCGCTGGCGCCTGCGGCGATGGTGCAGCGGGCCGCCGCGAACGGCATCCGCGTGCTCGCGCTGACGGACCACGACGAGGTTTCCGGGCTGGTCGAGGCTCGTGCCGCGGCGGGGGCGGCAGGCATCCGCCTGATCGACGGGGTCGAGATCTCGGTCACCTGGGCGGGGCACACGATCCACGTACTCGGACTGGCCATTGACCCGGCCCATCCACAACTGGCCGCGGGCCTGGCCACGGTTCGTGCCGGACGCGACGCACGGGCTGAACGGATTGGGGCGGCCCTGGAAACACTGGGTTTCGACGGGGCGCTGGCAGGTGCCCGCCGCTACGCGACGAACCCCGCGCTGGTGTCGCGGGCGCATTTCGCGCGCTGGCTGGTCGAGCGGGGCGCCGTGAAAGACATGTCCGCGGCTTTCCGGCGCTACCTTGGGCAGGACGAGGTCGCCTACGTGCCACAGCAATGGGCGGCGCTCGGCGAAGCACTGGCCTGGATCCGGGCCAGCGGCGGCGACGCGGTGATCGCCCACCCGGGCCGTTACAAGATGGGCACGGCCGAGCTCGACGCGCTGTTCGCCGAGTTCAGGGACGGTGGCGGCGCGGCGCTCGAGGTCGTCTCCGGCAGCCACAGCGACACCGAAGCCCGGACCTTCGCCGCGCGCGCGCGGCGCTTCGGGCTGCGCGCCTCCTGCGGTTCGGATTTTCACGCCGAGGGCGAGAGCCGCTTCGATGCGGGGCGCCTGCCGGCGCTGCCCGCCGAGTGCACGCCGGTCTGGCAGGACTGGCGGGACGGGATGCGGGCCGCATGACGCAGTGCTTCGCGGTGCATCCACGCGACCCGCAGCCGCGCCTGATCCGCCAGGCCTGCGAGATCATCCGCAAGGGCGGTGTCGTCGTTTATCCGACCGATTCCTGCTACGCGCTCGGTTGCCACATCGGCGACAAGGCGGCCGTGGAACGCATCCGCACCGTGCGCGGCATGGACGAGCGGCATCACCTGACGCTCCTGTGCCGGGACCTGGCGGAGGTGGCGACCTATGCGCGCGTGAACGACCGCCAGTTCCGGGTGCTCAAGGCGGCTACCCCCGGCACGTACGCCTTCATCCTGCACGCCACCCGCGAGACGCCGAAGCGTCTGCAGCATCCGAAACAGAAGACGATCGGCGTGCGCATCCCGGACCACCCGGTGACGGCGGCGCTGCTGGCGGAACTGCGCGAGCCGCTGCTGACCTCGACCCTGATCCTGCCGGACAGTGTGGCGCCGCTGTCCGAACCGAACGAAATCCGCTGGCGCCTGGCGAACAAGGTGGATCTCATCATCGACGCCGGCGCGTGCGGCATCGTGCCCACGACCGTCATCGATCTCACGGGCGAGTGGCCCGTGATCACCCGCCGCGGCAAGGGCGACACCTCCATTTTCGGCCTCACCGATGCGGCGTAACCCGGCCCCTCGGGCCGCTCCGGTATGCTGATGCCCATTTCCCGTTCACTACGTCTGCGCTGAACCCATGTTCCTCGATCGCGTTCTCTCCGGCATGCGCCCGACCGGCGCCCTGCACCTCGGCCATTACCACGGCGTGCTCAAGAACTGGCTGGCCCTCCAGCAGGAGTACGAGTGTTTCTTTTTCGTCGCGGACTGGCATGCCCTGACCACGCATTACGACACGCCCGAAGTGGTGGGGCAGAACGTGTGGGACATGGTGATCGACTGGCTGGCCGCGGGCGTCAACCCCTCGCAGGCGACGCTCTTCATCCAGTCGCGCGTGCCTGAGCACGCCGAACTGCACCTGCTGCTCTCGATGATCACGCCGCTCGGCTGGCTCGAGCGCGTGCCGACCTACAAGGACCAGCAGGAGAAGCTGGCCGAGAAGGATCTTTCGACCTACGGCTTTCTCGGCTACCCGCTGCTGCAGAGCGCCGACATCCTGATCTACCGCGCCAACCGCGTGCCGGTCGGCGAGGACCAGGTGCCGCACATCGAGTTCACGCGCGAAGTCGCGCGGCGCTTCAACCATGTCTACGGACGTGAGCCGGGTTTCGAGCTCAAGGCCGAAGCGGCGGTCAAGAAACTGGGTGCGAAGCGCGCCAAGCTGTATCGGGAGTTGCGCGTCGCCTATCAGGAGCAGGGCAACGCCGATGCCCTGGCGTCCGCGCACGCGCTGCTGGAGAAGACGCAGAACCTGACGCTGGGCGACCGTGAACGGCTGTTCGGTTATCTCGAGGGCGGCGGCAAGGTGATCCTGCCGGAGCCGGCGGCGCTGCTGACCGAGGCGTCGCGGATGCCGGGCATCGACGGCCAGAAGATGTCGAAGTCCTACGACAACACGATTTCCCTCCGGGAGGATGCGGACAGCGTGGCGAAGAAAATCAGGACCATGCCGACCGACCCGGCGCGCATCCGCCGCACCGACAAGGGCGACCCGGAGAAATGCCCGGTATGGCAACTCCACCTGGTCTATTCGGACGCGGCGCGGCGCGAGTGGGTGCAGAACGGCTGCCGCAGCGCAGGCATCGGCTGCCTGGACTGCAAGCAGCCGGTCATCGACGCCATCATGGCGGAGCTTGCGCCCATGCAGGAACGCGCGCAGCAGTACATCGAGGACCCGGCGCTGGTGCGCAGCATCATTGCCGACGGCTGCGAGAAGGCACGCAAGCTCGCGCAGGAGACGTTGCGCGAGGTGCGTGAAGCGATGGGGCTGGATTACTCCTGAGCGCTGTTTCCGGGCCTTCGCGCGCGGCCCCGCGCCGGCGGTTTCCCGCTAGAATCCCGGCCATGCCGAATGCCGTCCCGCCCGTGCGTTGCCTGTCGCCCTCCGCGTCATGACCGCCGCCGCTGCCGTTGCCGACAACGTCACGCCGATCGGCCGCTTCCGCGGCACGCCGGTGCTGGAAGTCCCGACCGACCTCTATATCCCGCCGGACGCGCTGGAAGTCTTTCTCGATACCTTCGAGGGACCCCTCGACCTGCTGCTGTACCTGATCCGCCGCAACAATGTCGACGTGCTCGAGATCTCGATGGCGCCGCTGACCATCCAGTACCTGGAATACGTGGAACTGATGCGCCAGCGCAGCCTCGAACTCGCAGCCGAGTACCTGGTGATGGCCGCCGTGCTGCTGGAGATCAAGTCGCGCATGCTGCTGCCGCGGCCGCCGGGCGCCGACAGCCTCGAGGATGATCCGCGCGCGGAACTGGTGCGGCGCCTGCTGGCCTACGAGCAGATGAAGCTCGCCGCGCAGCGCATCGACCAGCTGCCGCAGGTCGGCCGTGACTTCGCGCTGGTCAACGTGTGGGTGGAGCAGGCGGCGACCAAGCTGCTGCCGGCCGTCGAGCCCGAGGACCTGCGCCAGGCCTGGTTGTGGCTGCTGTCCCGGGCCAACATGAACAAGCACCACAAGGTCGTGCGCGAGCAGTTGTCGGTGCGCGAGCACATGAGCCAGATCCTGCGACGCCTGCAGGAACACCCGCATCTCGAATTCATCCAGTTGTTCACGCCGCAGGACGGCGTGCCGCGGCTGGTGGTGACCTTTCTCGCCGTCCTCGAGCTGTCGCGGGAAACGCTGATCGAGGTCACCCAGCAGGCGCCGTATTCGCCGATCTACGTCAAACTGATGCAGGGGTTGACCGTTGTCTGACCAGACCGAAGTGAAGAAAGTCCTCGAGGCCGCGCTGCTGACGGCGCCCGAGCCGTTGCAACTGGCGGACCTGAAGAAGCTGTTTGACGGCGAACTGGGCAACGACGTGTTGCGCAATCTGCTCGACGAGCTGAAGGCCGACTGGCAGGACCGCAACGTCGAACTCACGCAGGTCGCGGGCGGCTGGCGCTTCCGGGCGAAGCCCGAGGTGCACGGCTTCCTGCAGAAGCTCAATCCGCAGCGCGCGCCGCGCTACGCGCGCGCCGTGATGGAAACGCTGGCGATCGTCGCCTACAAGCAGCCGTGCACGCGCGGCGATATCGAGGACATCCGCGGGGTCATCGTGTCGAGCCAGGTCATCAAGGCGCTCGAGGTGCGCGGCTGGATCGAGGTGGTGGGCCACCGCGAGGTGCCGGGACGCCCCGAACTGTTCGCCACCACGAAGCAGTTTCTCGACGACCTCAACCTGCGCTCGCTGGACGAACTGCCGCCGCTGGAGGAACTGGGCACGCTGGTCGAGGCGACTCAGCCGCCCGTCGAGGCCGGTGGCGCGGCGACCAGCTTCGGCGAGGGCCTGGTGTCCGAGCCGGACGAGGATGCCGCGGCCGGGTCGGGCGCCGCCGACGGTGGAGCGGACGATCCCGCACGCCAGGCATTGGCGGCCATGCCCGCAGACCAGCCGCTGCATTAGCCGGCGCTGCTGCGCAGGCCGCGGGGCTAAAATGCTCCCATCATGCGCGTAGTCCTCATCGCCAACCCCAAAGGCGGCTGCGGCAAGACCACCCTGTCGGTCAATCTGGCCGGCGCGCTCGCGCAACGCGGCGACAAGGTCACGTTGTGGGATCTCGACCGCCAGAAGTCCGCGCTCGAATGGCTGCAACTGCGGTCCCCTGAGCTGCCGGCGATCCGCCGTCTGGATGCGAAGGACGGGGACGATCTCCCGAAAGGCCGCAAGGGCGGGTGGCTCGTCATGGACAGCCCGGCCGGTCTGCACGGCAAGAACCTGCGCCATGCGGTGAAACCGGTGGACAAGGTGCTGGTGCCGATCCAGCCATCGCTCTTCGACATGGCGGCGACGCGCGACTTCCTCGCGGTGCTGCACGAGGAACACCTGGTGCGGAAGAAGAAGGGTTTCATCGGCATCGTCGGCATGCGGGTGGACCCGCGCACACGGGCGGCGGCGACGCTGGAGGCTTTCCTCAAGCAGTTCGACCTGCCGGTGGTGACCTTCCTGCGCGATACCGTGACTTACGCCAACGCAGCGTTCCAGGGGCGCAGCCTGTTCGACCTGCCACCGTACCTCACCGAGCAGGACCGCGCGCAGTGGGCGCCGCTGCTCGAATGGCTGGACGAATGAGGCGCTGAAAACGCGCTACGCGACCGCGTAGTGCGCGCGCAGGCGGCGCATCGCCTCCGCCAGCGTCGCGTCGTCGCAGGCCAGCGACAGCCTGAGGTGCCCCGCGCCGGCGGCGCCGAACGCGCTGCCCGGCAGCACCGCGATCCCGAGGGTCGTCAGCCATTCCTCCGCCACCTGCTTGTCGTCGCGATCACCCACGGACGGGAACACGTAAAACGTGGCGGGTGGCACCGGGCAGGAGAAACCCGGGAGTTTCGCGATCGTTTCCGCGGTGAGATGCTGGCGGCGGCGGAAGCGCTCCGCATTCACGGCGACCATCTCCTCTGGCAGCGCGAGCGCGGCGACGGAAGCCGATTGCAGAAAGGGCGGCACGCAGTAAATGGAATGCTGCACCACCTTCATCAGCGGCTTGATCACCGCCTTGGGCGCGGCGAGGAAGCCGATGCGCCAGCCGGTCATCCCGTAGGTCTTCGAGAAACTGTCGCACACGAGCGTGCGCGCCTGCGCGCCGGGTAGCGTCTGCAGGAAGGAGAAGGCCTCGAAGCAGAGGTCGGAATACACCTGGTCGAACAGCAGCCACAGGTTGTGCCGTTCGGCGATCGCCAGCAGGCCTTTCAGTTCGGCTTGCGGAATGATGCGGCCGGTCGGATTGCAGGGGGAGTTCAGGATGATCGCGCGCGTCTTCGCGGTCACGGCGGCGGCGACCTGGTCGAGCGGAATGCGGTCGAGCGCCGGCACGAACACCGGCGTGCCGCCCGCGAGCTGCACGCAGGGCCCATAGCTGACCCAGCCGGGATCGAGCACGATCACCTCGTCGCCGGGCGAGACGGTGCCCATCAGCGCCATGTAGACCGCGAACTTGCCGCCCGGCGTGACGATGATTTCATCGGCGGCGTAATGCGCGCCCGAGCGGCGGGCGATGCGCGCGGCGATGGCTTCGCGCAACGCCGGTAGTCCTTGCGCGGGGCCGTAGCGCGTCTGGCTGCCGTCGCGCATGGCGCGGTGCGCGGCTTCGATAATCTCCGGCGGCGTGTCGAGGTTGGGATCGCCGCTTGCGAGCGGGAGGATCTCCTTGCCCTCGGCGCGCGCCTTCCGGATGCGTTCGGACATTTCGACGGTGGCGGAAGGGGCGATGCCGGCGACGCGTGGACTGAGCGGAGGTGTTGCAGGGGACTGCGTATTCATGTCGGGTTTATCCGGTGGTGGTTCTGGCAGCGGGTGCTCGTGGATACAAGCCCCAGCTGCCACGCGAATACAGCATGAGTTGCGGACTCAATGCGCCACGATAGCCCTGGTAGTGATTGTCCACGGCTTTGCGCAGCGCTTCCACGGCGTTGCCGTCCGCCGCATCGGCAAGAAATACGGTATTGGATGACGGCATCCCGATCAACAGGTCTTTCGCACGAAGTTTCGCCGCCAGTTCCGCCACGCGTTCGGGGATCAGCAGTTCGGAGGAGGCGAGGAAGTGGCTGCGAACGTAGTGCACGCCCGGATGACCGGGCAGTGGTGCCAGGGTCGGGGGGGTGGTCAGCCTCTCCAGATTCTGTCGTGCACGGGCGTCGAGTTGGCTCGCAGGCAGTTTCAGGGTGCGCAGCAACGCCGCATTGACCGGACGGCCGGTGCCCTGCCTGACCTCGTAATAGGTCACGACCAGGTCTCCGACCAAATCCCGGGCGTAAGGCAATTCCGTTCCAGAGGCTTCGGCAGGGGCACGATCGGTCTCCTGCGCGGCGGTTGCTACGAGGAACCTGCCGAGCTTTTCGCGCGTCGTGATCACGGGACGCAGCAGGTCGGGCGAGGATGGCTCCTGGGAAGGGTCGATGCTCTCCAGCATCACGATCAGGAGGCGGTCTGCGGCACCCCCGCACCGGCGAGGCTCCTGTTTACAGGTGGCCTGCACGCTTTCGAGGTCGAGTATCTGGCGCACCCCGTCGGGATGAATGACCTCGATTCCGTTATCCGACAGATCGTTGATGGTGGCGCCGGCAAAGCGTTCCGTAATCCTTTTCTTGACGAAGCCGCGCACGCTGTCGGGATCGGTCTTCATGCAACCCGTCATCGATGCGAGCGCCAGCGCTGCCAGGAGGATGGCGATCCCCCCCAACGCCGCGCTGGGGAACACGGACGCGGTTCCGTTCATGTGGTGAGCCGCCGGTAGATCTCCGCGACCTTCATCGGCAGCCGCCCGATTTCGTCGACCAGCGTCCAGTTCGCGGCGCCGTAGAGGTGCGGCAGGTAGTCGCGTGCTTCCTTGTCGATGGTGATGCAGAACGGGTGGATGCCGTGGCGATGGGCTTCGTGCAGGGCCTGCCGGGTGTCCTCGATGCCGTACTCGCCGCGGTAGTGATCGCTGTAGTCGTCGGGCTTGCCATCGGACAGCGTGATGAGCAGCTTGGTGCGCGCTTCCACCCGGTCGAGCAGCGAGGACAGATGGCGGATGGCCGCCCCCATGCGGGTGTAATCCTGTGCCTTGATGCCGGCGATGCGGCCGCGCACGGTGTCCGAATACGGCTCGTCGAAGCGCTTGATGCGGTAAATCTCGCAGCGCTGGCGGGTGACGCCGGAAAAGCCGTAGATCGCGTAGCGGTCGCCGAGTACCTCCAGGGCCGCGCACAGCAGGACGAGCGCTTCGCGCTCGGCGTCGTTGATCCAGCCCTTGGTCGAGCCGCTCATGTCCACCATGAACATCACGGCCATGTCGCGTTCGGCCTTCTTGCGTTTCACCATCAGGCGGTCGCTCAGTTCCGCGCCCGTGCGCAGGTCGATGCTGGCGGCCACGACGGCATCGAGGTCGAGATCGTCGCCTTCCGGCTGCGCCCGGAGCAGCTTGTCTTCGCCGCGGAGCTGTTCGAAGGTGCGCTTCAGCTGCCGGACCTGCGGCGCGTACTTGGCCAGCGTCAGGTCCACGAAATCGGGGTCGACCGCGCGGACGTCGGTTTCGCGCAGCGTGCACCAGTGCTTGCGGTAATGGCGGCGCTGGCAGTCCCATTCGTCGTAGCGGAAGATGCGCGCGCCGCGCGCCGGGGCATGGGCCGCTGCGTCGGCGGGCGGCTCGCCGTCGTAATTCCGGTCGGGATGGTAGTCATCCGGCGCGGGCGTGAGGTAGTCGTCCGGGATCGTGCCGAAATCCTGTTCGATCGAATCGAGCAGGCGCATGACGTGCTCCGGCGGCCGGACCTGCGCGCCACCGAGCTGCAGCCGGTAGCGCGACGGATGCCCCGGATCGGGCGCGGGTTTCTGCACGTTGAAACGCGCCGGGGCTTCGCCCTGGCCCGTGGCCTCGTCGCCGGCGTGCTCGGGCGGCGCCGGGGGCAGCGCGCCGGCCAGTTCGCCCAGCGCCTGCTGCAGCGCCGTTTTCTCGTGCTCGATGCGTTCGGTGCGCGCCCGCGCGGCGCGGTCGAGGCGCAGCGCGCCCATCCAGAACCAGTAGTCAGGCGCCAGTTCGGCGTACAGCGTGGCGAGCACGGCGAGGCTGTCCGCGGCGGTGGCCTCGGGCCGCAGCAGCGCGGCGCAGGCGGGATGCGGCAGCGGACGCTCGCCGCGCAGCGCGTTCAGCTCGCGCGCGAGTCCCGGCAGCAGGCGCGCGATCACGGCATCGAGCCGGATCGCCTCCAGCAACTGGAACAGGGTGGCGGCCCGCGCGGGATCGGCGTAGGCCGCGAGCACGGCGCCGGCGTCCACGTTGAAGGTGCCGTAGCGGGTCTGCGCCCACAGATGGGTGGCGAGTCCCTTCCAGGCCAGAAAATTCTGCTCGCGCGTGGCGAACTGCGCCATCGCCGGCGGCAGATACAGCGTATCGGTGTCGGTCCACCCGTCGCCCGGATCCGTCTCCGCGAGCCGCAGCCGCCGTCCGGACAGCCCGCACAGGAACAGCTCCAGCACGGCTTTCACCTCTGCCAGCGTGACCATGCCTGCGCCCTGCGTGCCGAAGCGTGCGGCGTCGTGCAGGGCGGCAATGCCGACGGCGAGGCCCTCACGGTCGTAGGTATCCAGCACGTGTACGACCCAGGCCTCCGTGCCCCGTGCGTCCAGCCGCTCGAGCACCGCCGGCGCGCTGGCAGCGAACTGGTAGGCGAGTTCGTGGTTGGTGCGGCACAGCACACCGGTCCAGTGCAGAGCCAGGGTCTGCGCGGCGGCCGGGAGCGCGGCCAGCGCCTCGGCCAGAAGCCGGCTGGTGCGGCGCGCGGAGAGCACCGGATTCAGCAGCGCGCTGAGATCCGCATCCAGTGCCGCCGCGGTGCGCGGCGCTTCAGAACAGGGCGGCGGCGAGCTCATCGATGGCGCGCAGCATTTCCGGGTCATCGGTGAGCGCCCGGGAAACGGCGGCCGAGCAGGCGGTGCGAGGCGGGATGCCGCGCGCGATCAGCTTGGCGGCGTGCACCAGCAGGCGCGTGGATGCCCCCTCATCGAGCCCGTTGCCTTTCAGGTTGCGCGTCATGTCCGCCAGCCGCAGCAGGCGGTCGGTCTGTTCCCCGTCCAGCCCGGACTCGGCCATGACGATTTTTTTCTCCAGCGCCGGCTGCGGATAGGCGAACTCGATGGCGACAAAGCGCTGGCGCGTGCTTTGCTTAAGCTCCTTGAGAACAGATTGGTAGCCGGGGTTGTACGACATGACGAGCACGAATTCGGGCGGCGCCTGCAGCAGTTCACCGTGTTTTTCCATCGGCAGCATGCGCCGGTCGTCGGCCAGGGGATGAATCACCACCGTGGTGTCCTTGCGCGCCTCGACCACTTCGTCGAGGTAGCAGATGGCGCCCTCGCGCACCGCGCGGGCGAGGGGGCCATCCATCCAGACCGTTTCGCCGGCGGTGATGAGGTAGCGGCCGACCAGGTCCGCCGCGGTCAGGTCGTCGTGGCAGGACACGGTCAGCAGCGGACGCTGCAGGCGCCAGGCCATGGTCTCGATGAAGCGGGTTTTGCCGCAGCCGGTCGGACCCTTCAGCAGCACCGGCAGGCGGGCCGCCTGGGCGGCGTCGAACAGGGCGACTTCCTCGCCTACCGGCTCGTAATAGGGTTCGCGTTCGATGCGGCGGAGGGCGGACGGGAGGTTGCGGGCAGCGAGGGCGGCGACCTTGGACATGACGGACCGGTGGGTGGAAAAAAGGGGAAAAAGGCGGGCTGCGGAGGGGGCAAGATTAGCACGCGCTTCCGGGCGCCGACCCTCCTGCGGGCACGCGATTTGCTGCTATGATGCGCGCGCGCAACTGCCTGAACCTGCACCCGAAACCACCTCAATCCCGCCCATGTTGAAGATCCCGCTTGTGGGGGTGCCCAGCGTACCTGCACACGCCGCTGGAGGCGTATTGCGTCTCGCCGTGGTGAGTCTGCTGTGGACTTCCGCGGCGCTGGCGGGTGTTGTTCACGCGCAGGCGTTTCTCGGCCGTATCGATCCTTTCAATACCGATGCCGGCGTCTCGACAGCGCCGAACCTGCGCTGGGAGTCGAAGGATGCGTTGCCGATGGTGCCGAAGCCGCCCGCGCCGGAACTGCCGCGGACCGACGCGCCGCTGAGCCTTCCCGAACTGACGGAACTGGCGTTGCGGAACAACCCCGTGACGCGCCAGGCCTGGTTCGCCGCGCTGGCCGCCGCCGCGGGCATCGGCATCGAGCAGGCCCAGCGTCTGCCGCAGATCAGTGCCAACTACAACTGGCAGCGCGGGGAGTCCAGCGGGCAGACCGGGACCCAGGTCAACTGGATCACGCGCTGGGGCCCGTCCATCACCCTGTCCTATCTGCTGCTGGATTTCGGGGCCTCCGCCAACCAGGTGCGGGCGGCCGAGTTCACGACCCTGGCCGCCGCGCTGTCCCAGAACCGTGTGTTGCAGAACGTGGTGTTCCAGACCGAGCAGGCCTATTACACGTTGCTCGGTTCCGACGCGCTGGTGCGCTCCAACGAGCTGTTTCTCAAGAGCGTGATGACCTCGCTGGACGCCACGCAACGGCGCCGCGAGGCGGGCCTGGCGACCGTGGCCGACGTCTACCGCGCGGAAACGCAGGTGGCGCAGGCGCAGCTGAACCTCACGCGCAGCCGCGGCGACAAGGAAAAGTCGCGCGGGGCGCTGGCCTCGACCCTGGGCCTGCCGGTCAATGCGCTGCCCCCCGTTCAGCTGCTGGACGGCGAACCGCGCGTCGGCGAAACCAAAGAGTCGCTCAACGAACTGCTGGCGCGCGCCAAGGGCACGCGCCCCGACCTGATCGCCGCCGAGGCGCAGACCCAGGCCGCGAAGGCGAATGCCGTCGCGGCCGCCCGCGCGGCGCTGCCGACGATCACGGTTTCCGCCACCAACGGCACGACGATCTACAACGGCAACCGACCCACCACCGACACCAACATCCTGCTGTTCTCTCTCAACATCCCGCTGTTCCGCGGCTTCGGCGATACCTATGCGATTCGCCAGGCCGAGGCGCGCGCGTCGCAGGCCGCCGCCGCGCGCGACGTGCTGTACCAGCAGACGGAACTGGAAGTGTGGCAGTCCTACTACGATGTCCAGACCGCGGCGGACGGCATCAAAAGCACGGCGGTGCAGGTGCGTGCGGCGGAGCAGACCTCCGAGGCTACGCTGGCGCGCTACAAGGCGGGTTTCGGTTCGCTGCTCGACCTGATCACCGCGCAGGTCGATGAATCCAACGCCCGCGTGCAGAGGATCCAGTCCTTCCTCGACTGGTTCACCGCGGTGGCGCGGCTCTATTACTCGGTCGGTGTCAACGACACCATGGTGCAGGCGATCCAGCAAAGATGAAACGACTCTTAATGGCGGTGGTGTTTCTCGCGGCCCTCGGTGCGGCCGGCGCCGGTTACTGGGCCTGGCAGGGCGGCGATGGCGCCAAGTCGGAAACAAAAGCCAAGGGCAAAGGCGCCGGCAAGGGCGGCAACGCGCCGCTGGTGCGGGCGGCCACGGTGGTGGCCAAGCCGATGCCCGTCGTGATCGAGGTCGTGGGCAACGTGGAAGCCGAACAAAGCGTGCAGCTCCGCGCCCAGGTGTCCGGCGTGCTGAAGTCGGTCCTGTTCAAGGAAGGCGACCGCGTCAAGGCCGGGCAGCTGCTGTTCGAGATCGACCCGCGCACCTACCAGGCGCAGTACAACCAGGCGCTCGCCGCGCTTGCACGCGACCAGGCGCAGCTCGAGAACGCCCGTGTGCAGCAGCAGCGCCTCGAGCCCCTGCTCAAGCGCGAGTTCATCACGCAGCAGGAATACGACGTCGCGGTCACCTCGGCGCGGTCGCTCGAGGCCACGGTCGCGTCGGACAAGGCACAGGTCGAACAGGCGCGCATCCAGCTCGAGTTTGCCCGCGTCATCGCGCCGATTTCGGGCCGTACCGGTGCCGTCAGCCTCAAGGCCGGCAACGTCGTCACGCCGGGCGGCGGCGGGAGCAACCTCGTCACCATCAACAATACCGATCCCATACTCGTGGCCTTCAGCATCCCCGAGCGTCAGCTCGCGGAGGTGCGGCGTTACCAGAAGGCGGGCGACATGAGGATCGAGATCGTCCCCAGCAAGGGCGGACCGGCCGTGGCGGCTGGCACGCTCGTGTTCGTGGACAACACGGTGACGCCGCAGACCGGCACCGTGTTGCTCAAGACGCGCGTGCCCAACGAGCAGGACCTGCTGTGGCCCGGCCAGTTCGTGAACGTGCGCATCGTGCTGACGGTGGAACCGGAGGCGCTGGTGGTGCCGGAGATCGCCGTGCAGCCCGGGCAGAACGGTCCCTTCGTGTATCTGGTGACCGACGGCAAGGTCAAAGTGCAGCCGGTGGAAGTCTCCCGCCAGATCGACCGCGAGGTGGTGATCGGTTCGGGCCTGAAGGCGGGCGACCAGGTGCTGACCGAGATTCCGCAGGCCCTGTCGGAAGGCGCGTCCGTGCAGGTGGTGACGGGCGAGGGCAAAGGCCGCGACGGCAAGGGCAAAGGCGATAAAGGCAAGGGCAAAGGCAAAGCGGCGGATGCCGATGCGCCGGCGCCCGCAGAGGGCAAGGCGGTGGAGCCCGACAAGGGCAAAGGCGAGGCGAAGGGATCCTGAAGGAGCGGCGCGCATGAACATTTCACGCATCTTCATCGAACGGCCGGTGGCGACCTCGGTGCTGGTCTCGGCGCTGGCGTTTTTCGGCTGGACGTCGTTCCAGACCCTGCCGGTCAACGACCTGCCCAACGTCGACTTCCCGACCATCTCCGTCACGGCCAACCTGCCGGGGGCGAATCCGGAGGTCATGGCGGCCACCGTCGCGACGCCGCTTGAGCGCAACTTCAGCATCATCGCAGGCCTTGATTCCATGAGCTCGGTGAACACCACCGGCATCACGCGGATCACGCTGCAGTTCAGCCTTTCGCGCGACATCGATGCGGCGGCGCAGGACGTGCAGACTGCGATTTCCTCCGCGATGCGCCGGCTGCCCGACGACATCGACCCACCGACCTTCCGCAAGGTCAACCCGGCGGACAGCCCCATCCTCTTCCTGGGGCTCACGGCCAAGACGATTCCCATGCAGGCGCTCGACGAGTTCGCCGACGTTCACCTCGCGCAACGCTTCTCGACGGTCAGCGGCGTGGCGCAGGTCGTCGTGTTCGGCTCGCAGAAATACGCGCTGCGGATTTTTCTCGACCCGGAAGCGATCGCCAAGCGCGGGCTGGGCCTCGACAAGATCATGAGTGCGATCCAGGGCGCCAACAGCAACCTGCCCTCGGGCACCCTGCAGGGTGCCGGCCGCAACTACACCGTGCGCTCGTCCGGCCAGCTGGAGCGGGCGAAAAACTACAACGACATGATCGTCGCCTACTCGAACGGCATGCCGGTGCGCCTTGCGGATATCGGGCGGGCGGAAGACAGCATCGAGAACTCGAAGATACGGGGCTGGATGAACGGCGACCGGGCGGTGATTCTGGCCGTGTACCGCCAGCCGGGCGCCAACACCGTCGAGGTGGTGAGCAAGCTGCGGGGGCTGTTCGACGAAATCCAGCGCGAGGCGCCGCCCGGGGTCTCGATCCAGGTGCTGAATGACCGTTCCGAGTTCATCCGCGACTCCATTCACGAGGTGAACTTCACGCTCGTGCTGTCGATGGTGCTGGTCGTGATGGTGATCATGCTGTTCCTGCGCAACCTCACGGCGACCCTCATCACGGCACTGGTGCTGCCGGCGTCGGTGCTCGGCACCTTTTCCGGCATGCAGCTGATGGGTTA
>JBOIEQ010000063.1:0-22722 GCA_050741255.1 Burkholderiales bacterium
CCCCTCCCGCCTCACCCCTCACCCGAAGCCAATTCGCGGTGCCGGACCAGCACCCGGGCATGACCGGCGAAGCGTCGCGCCAGTGTTTCGGTGAAGTAGACGGAACGGTGCTGGCCGCCGGTGCAGCCGATGGCCACGGTGAGATAGGCGCGGTTGTCGCGCACGAAGCACGGCAGCCAGCGTTCGACGTAGTCTCCGATGTCGGCCAGCATACGCATGCTGTCGGCGTCCGCCTCGATGAAGGCGCGCACGGCTTCGTCCTTGCCGGTCAGCGGCCGCAGGGCCGGGTCGTAGTGGGGATTCGGCAGGCAGCGCACGTCGAACACCTGGTCGGCGTCGAGCGGGATGCCGTGCTTGAAGCCGAAGGATTCGAACAGCAGCGTCAGGCCGGTGCCCGCGAGCCCGGCGAAGTCCTTGACCCAGGCACGCAGCGCGTTCGGGCGCAGATCGCTGGTGTCGATGCGGTGGGCGAGATCGACGACGGCGGCCAGTTGCTCGCGCTCGCGGGAGATACATTCGGGCACGGTGAGGGTGCCGTCCGCCAGGGGGTGCCGGCGGCGGGTCTCCGAGAAGCGCTGCACCAGTGTGTCGGTCTTCGCCTCCAGCACGAGCAGGCGGACGTCCACGCCTTCGGCGCGCAGCCGTTCCAGCGTGGCGGGCAGCGCGGCCAGCGTGTCGCCGCTGCGCGCGTCGATGCTAGCGGCCGCGCGCGGGATCGTGCGCGCGCGCAGGAAACGGATGACCTCCGGCAGGAGGTGCGCCGGGAGGTTGTCCACTGTGTAGTAGCCGGCGTCCTCCAGCACGTTGAGCGCGATGCTCTTGCCCGAGCCGGAGAGGCCGCTGACGACGATCAGCTGCATGCGGGACGGGCGTTCACAGTTCCTCGCCGGGATTCTGGAGCGCATCCGCCTGCCGCGCGATGATCTCCTGCGTGCTGTCGATGCCGCGCAGCTGCAGCACATAGTTGCGCACGGCGGCCTCCACGAGCACCGCCAGGTTGCGGCCGGCAGCGACCGGGATCGTCACCTTGCGCACGCTTTCGCCCATGACCGTCTGCGAGCCCGGCTTGAGCGGCAGGCGCTCCAGCGTGCTGGCGTCCGGGCCGGCGGGCTTTTCCAGGTGCACGATCAGCCGCAGGTTCTTGCGCGGCCGCAGCGCGGCTTCGCCGAAGATGGTGCGCACGTTGAGAATGCCCAGGCCGCGGACCTCGAGGAAGTCGCGCAGCATCGGCGGACAACGGCCTTCCAGGGTTTCCGGGGCGATGCGGTACAGCTCCACCACGTCGTCGGCGATCAGTCCGCTGCCGCGGCTGATCAGTTCCAGGCCGAGTTCGCTCTTGCCCACGCCGCTCGCGCCGGTGATCAGCACGCCCATGCCCAGCACGTCCAGGAACACGCCGTGCATGGTGACCGACTCCGCGAGCGCCCGCGCGAGGTACGGCCGCAGCATCCACATGAGCTCCACGCTCGGCAGCGGGGAGGCGAAGAGCGCCGCCTGTGCGGTCTCCGCCCACTGGATGAGCGGCGGCGGCACGGTTTCTCCGCCACTGACGAGCACGCAGACGAGGTCCGAGCCGCCGAGGTCGGTGAACAGCTTCTGCCGGGCCACGGGATCGAGCGTGGCGACGTGCGACAGCTCGGTGCGGCCCAGCACCTGGATCCAGTTCGGATGCAGGAGGTTCAGATGGCCGATCAGGCCCTCGGTCGAATCGCGGATGTCCTGGCTGTCGAGCGCCCGGGCGCCGCCCGCGCGGCCGGCCAACCACTCCAGCCGCAGCTTGGCGCGGTTGTCCTCAAACAGCTGCGCTACGGTGACTTTCGGCATCAGGCATCCAGTCGGCGACCAGCCGGTGCAGGGCAGCCGCATCCGGCGCGGTCAGGAGCCGCTCCCGGAAGCCGCCGTCGGAGAGCATCTGCGCGAGTTCCGACAGGATCTGCAGGTGCAGGTCGGTGGCGCGTTCGGGGACCAGCAGCACGAATACCAGGCGCACCGGCTGGCCGTCCGGCGCGTCGAACGGGATCGCCTCCCGCAGCCGCACCAGGCCCGCGCACGCGTCCCGCAAGCCCTTGAGCCGGCCGTGCGGAATCGCGACGCCCTGCCCCAGGCCCGTGGAGCCCAGTTTTTCGCGCGCGAACAGGCTGTCGAACACGGCGCTGCGCGCGAGCTGGTGATTGTTCTCGAACAGCAGGCCGACCTGCTCGAACACACGCTTCTTGCTGCCGAGGTCGGCATCAACAAGCACATCCTGGGGGGCGAGGAGTTTGGCGATCAGGTTCATGGTGGAAACGGGAGGGGTGGCGGGGATCGCGCTCAGGATTCGGCGCGGTGCTTGAGCGCGTCACCACCGTTGCGCGGACTGAAATGCGTGTCCTTGTATTTGATGATCTGCCGGTCAAGCTTGTCGGCGAGATTGTCGATGGCGGCGTACATGTCCGCATGGTGGCACTCGATGAAGATGTCCTTGCCCGGGACGTGCGCGTTGGCTTCCACCTTGCGGTCGAGCTTGTCCACCGACAGGATCACGTTGACGTCGATGACCTGGTCGAAATGCCGTCCGACGCGGCCCAGCTTGGCCGTCACGTAATCGCGGATGGAAGCAGTGACTTCGACATGATGTCCGGTGAGATGCAGGTTCATGTGGGTCTCCGGTGGGTGGAAGGACGGACGGGTGGTTACAGCGACTTGCGCAGGTTGACCGGCAGGATATGCATGGACTCGCGGTACTTGGCGACGGTGCGCCGCGCGACCACGATGCCCTGCTGGCCGAGAATTTCGGAGAGCTGGCTGTCCGACAGCGGCTTCTTGGTGTTTTCCGCCGTCACGAGCTGCTTGATGAGCGCGCGGATCGCCGTACTCGAGGCGGCGCCGCCGGTTTCGGTGGTGACGTGGCTGCCGAAGAAGTACTTGAGCTCGAAGATGCCGCGCGGCGTGAGCATGAACTTCTGCGTCGTCACGCGCGACACCGTGGACTCGTGGAGGTCCAGCGTTTCCGCGATCTCGCGCAGCACCAGCGGCCGCATCGCGACCTCGCCGTGCTCGAAGAAATGGCGCTGGCGGTCGACGATGGCCTGCGACACGCGCAGGATGGTGTCGAAGCGCTGCTGCACGTTCTTGATCAGCCACTTCGCCTCCTGCAGCTGGCTCGCGAGCTGTTGGTGGCCGCTGTCGCGGCTGCGCGACAGGATGTTCGCATAGAGGCGGTTGATGTGGAGCTTGGGCATCGCGTCGGGATTGAGGGCGGCGAGCCACACCCCCTTGGTCTTCTTGACGATCACGTCGGGAATCACGAAGCGCGCCTCGCCGCCGGAGAAGCATGCGCCCGGCCGGGGATTCAAGCCGGTGATCAACGACTGCACGGCTTTCAGCGCGACATCGTCGCAGGCGAGGAGTTTGCGCAGCTTGTTGAAGTCGCGCGCGGCGAGCAGGTCGAGGTGGCCGTCGATCACGGTGCGGGCGAAGTCGCGCTGTGGCGTGTCGGCGGGCAGCATCTCGAGCTGCAGCGCGAGGCATTCGGCGAGCGAACGCGCACCGACGCCGGGCGGATCGAGATACTGCAGGTGCTTCAGCGCCACCATCAGGTCCTCGGGCGAGATGTCGAGCTCCTCGGGCAGCAGCGCGGCGAGCTCGGTCAGGTCCTGGTGCAGGTAGCCATCGTCGTCCAGCGAATCGACCAGCATCGCCACCAGCTTGCGGTCGCGGTCCGAGACGTGGAGCATCGACACCTGGGTCAGCAGGTGTTCGCGCAGCGACTGGGACTCGGCGGCCACCTGCGGGTATTCCGCCTCGTCGTTGTCGTCGCGCGGCGCACTGCGGAAATCCCCTTCGCTGTCGTTGCCGTCGAAAGCGGACATTTCCGGGTTATCGGCCTCGCGCGGCTCGGCCGGCTCGCTGGTGTCCACCGTGCGCTCGGCCGGCGCCTCGCTGCCGTTCAGCGGGTGCAGCACGACCGCGGCTTCCTCGCCCGGCGCGCCCTCCTCACGTTCGAGCATCGGGTTCTCCTGCAGCATGCGCTCGATTTCCTGCGACAACTCGAGCGTCGACAACTGGAGAAGCCGGATGGATTGCTGCAGCTGGGGCGTCAGCGTGAGGTGCTGGGAGAGCCGGAGCTGGAGCGAGTGCTTCATGGATCAGCGGAGGGGGAGGGGGGTGCGTTCAGCCAGGAACCCGGCGAAAAGACCGAGACCGGTTGGCAGGCCAGGTCAGGAGTCGGGGCAGGAGACGCCAAAGACGCAAATTAGAGGCGGAAATGCTCTCCAAGGTAGACCTTGCGAACGTCTTCATTATAGACAATTTCCTTCGGCTTGCCGTCGGCCAGCACGCTGCCGTCGTTCATGATGTAGGCGCGGTCGCAGATGCCCAATGTTTCCCGGACGTTATGGTCGGTGATCAGCACGCCGATGCCCCGCTCCTTCAGGAACCCGATGATTTTCTGGATGTCGATGACGGCGATCGGGTCGACCCCCGCAAACGGCTCGTCCAGCAGGATGAACTGCGGGTCGGCCGCCAGCGCGCGCGCGATTTCGACCCGCCGGCGCTCCCCGCCGGAGAGGCTGATGGCCGGGTTGTCCCGCAGGTGCGCGATGTGCAGGTCGGCGAGCAGGTCGTCCAGGCCGTTGGCGATGTGGTTGGGGTCGTCGTAGCGCAATTCGAGGACCGCGCGGATGTTTTCGGCCACCGTGAGGCGCCGGAAAATGGACGCTTCCTGCGGCAGGTACGACAGCCCCATGCGCGCGCGACGGTGGATCGGCAGGTGGGTCAGCCGCGCGTCGTCGAGAAAGATCTCGCCGCCGTCGGCGGCGGCGAGTCCCACGATCATGTAGAAGCAGGTGGTCTTGCCCGCGCCGTTGGGGCCGAGCAGGCCCACCACTTCGCCGCTGTTGACCGAGAGCGACACGTCCTTGACGACGGCGCGCGATTTGTAGCGTTTGCGCAGGCGTTCGGCGCGGAGTTCACTCATGGCGGGAGGCCGGCGAGGGGCAGCGCCGGACGTCGGTCAGCGGCAACGTCAGCGCGGCGCGGGTTTGCCGTCGTCCCGCGGCGCGGCGAGTTCCGGCAGCGGTTGCAGCGTGACGGGCGCGCCCGGCGGCGGCGTGACCTTGGGTTTCGGCTGCATGGTGATGCGGACGCGGCCGTCAGGGTTGTTGGCGGTGGCGGCCTGCTTCCCGCCGCCCGTGACGCGGAAGAATTCCGTGCTGGCGTCGTAGGAAATGTAGTTGCCGCGGGCCTCGTCGAGCCCCCGCTTGAGTACTGCGCGGTTGAACATCTGCGCGCGTTCGGCCTTGCCGTCGTATTCGATACGCTCGGCGAAGCCTTCGATGTATTCGTCGTAGCCCTCGCGCTTCTGGCGGAAGGCGGCGAGATTGCCGGTGACCACGGCGAACTGGAAACCTTCCGCGTCCTGGCGCACGACCATCTTGTCGCCGCGGATCTGCAGCGTGCCCTGGGTCAGCACGACGTTGCCGTCGAAGGTCGCGACCTGTTTGGCGTCGTCGATGGTGACGCGATCGGCTTCGAGGTTGACGGGTTTGTCGCGGTCCGCTTTTTCGGCATGCGCGGCGAACGGCACGACCGCCAGCAGCGCCGCGACGAGCAGGGACCAGGGCGACCAAGACTTAAGGACGGGCATCGGCGGGCAGGCCTTTTTTGTCGTAGATGCCGCGCACGTTCGACAGCAGCTTGAGGGTGCGCGTCTTGTTGTCGAATTCTAAGCCAACGGAATTGATCTGGGTGAGCGCGTCGCGGATGGTGACCGGGCGGTCGGTTTTGACGAGGCCCAGCTCGGGCATGGCGTGCATCCAGCTGGTGCGGACGGTCAGTTCGCTCGCGCCCTTGTAGGCCGCGCGCGTCAGCACCACGTCTTCGTAGAGGAAGACGTCGTCGTGGCGGTCGTCGGTCGCCGCGCTGTTTGCGCGCGCCGTGATCGGCGCGGGTTTGCCGTAATGAACGAGCACGGGCTTGGTCAGGATGCTGGTGCCGTCGTCGGCGAAATGCACGATGTTGGCGGCGGTCAGCCGGTAGAACGGCATGCCGTCGGGGCCGAGTTTGACGGCTTCGATGCCGTCGCCGATGACATCCGGGTCGTGGCGTTTGACCGTCTCGCGTTCCGCGCCCTCGGAGGAGGACCGCTGGTCGATCCACCAGGTCAGGGCCGCCACGCCGATGAGGATGAAGAGCGGAAATGCGGAAGCGAGACGACGCATCATGCCGGCACTTCCAGTTGCGCCTGCAGACCGGTCCCCTGCGCGTGCAGGATCAGCCCGCAGGCCTCGCGCACCGCACCCGCGCCGCCCGCGGCCCGGGTGACGTAATGGGCCCGCTGCTTGAGCGCGAAAGGCGCGGCCGGCACCGTCAGTGCGAGCCCTGCGACGAGCAACGCGGGCAGATCCACGAAGTCGTCGCCCATGTAGGCCGCCTCGTGCGGGGAGAGCCCGAGTTCGCCGAGCAGCGCGGAGAGCGCTGCGCGCTTGTCGGTCGCCCCTTCGGCGACGTGCTTCAGTCCGAGATTGTCCGCGCGCCGGGCGAGCGCGGGGGAGCGGCGCGCGGTGATCAGCGCGACCTCGACGCCGGCGGCGCGCAGCAGCTTGAAACCGTGGCCGTCCAGCGTGTGGAAGGCCTTGGTCGTTTCGCCCTCGGCGCCGTAGTTGAGCCGTCCGTCGGTGAGCACGCCGTCCACATCGAAGGCCGCGAGCCGCACCGCGCGGGCCCGTGCCAGGACCTCGAGGGTGGCCGTCATATCACGCGGGCGCGGAACAGGTCGTGCATGTTGAGCGCGCCCACCAGCACGCCGGCGCCGTCCACCACCAGCATCTGGTTGACCTTGCGCTCCTCCATGATCTGCACCGCCTCGACGGCCAGCTTCTCGGGGCTCATGGTCCGGGGTCCGCGCGTCATCACCTCTGAGATGGGCGTGGCGGCGAAGTCGAGCTTGCGTTCGAGGGTGCGCCGCAGGTCGCCGTCGGTGAAAATGCCGGCGACGCGGCCTGCCGTGTCGACGATGGCGGTCATGCCCATGCGGCCGCGCGACATTTCCAGCAGCGCCGCGGACAGGCTGGCGCCGTCCGCCACGCGCGGGATTTCCGTCCCGGTCCGCATGACGTCGCGCACGTGCGTGAGCAGGCGGCGGCCGAGCGAGCCGCCCGGATGCGAGGCGGCGAATTCGTCGCGCGTGAAGCCCTTGGCTTCCATCAGCGCCACGGCGAGCGCGTCACCGAGCGCGAGCGCGGCGGTGGTGCTGGCCGTCGGCGCGAGATTGAGCGGGCAGGCTTCCTTCTCGGCGCCCGCGTAGAGGTGCACGTCGGCTTCGCGCGCGAGGGTGGAGGCGGCGTTGCCGGTCATCGCGATCAGCTTGGCGCCGGAGCGCTTGATCAGGGGCACGATGGCCAGCAGTTCGCCGCTCTCGCCGGAATTGGAGAGTGCGATGAACGCGTCGTCGCGCGTCACCATGCCAAGATCGCCGTGGCTCGCCTCGGCCGGGTGCACGAAGTAGGCGGGCGTGCCGGTACTCGCCATGGTGGAGGCGATCTTGCGCGCGACGTGGCCGGACTTGCCGATGCCGCTGACGATGACGCGGCCGCGGCACGCGAGGATCAGGTCGACGGCACCGCTGAAGCCCGCATCGAGGCGCGCGATCAGATCCTGCACCGCACGCGCTTCGATCTCGAGGACCTCGCGCGCAATGGCGATGGCGTCGCGCACCGGGGAAGTGGCGGGGGCCGCGGGTGAATTCGGGGGACTCATGAGCGCATGGATTTTAGCACTCGCCCTGCGCGGCGATGTTCAAGGCGCGACGCATCAGGCATCATCCAAGACCCCGCCCCGATCCCTTCGACCCCGCTCGCGTACCGTGCATTCCGGCCTTCAAAACGTATTGATCCTGCTGGCCGCCGCCGTACTGGTGGTGGTGGCCGCGCGCCGCCTGAAACTGCCCACCATCCTCGGCTATCTGGTGGTGGGCGTATTGATCGGGCCTCACGCCTTCGGCTGGATCGGCGAAGTCGAGGAGGCCCGCGGGCTCGCGGAATACGGCGTGGTGTTTCTGATGTTTTCCATCGGCCTGGAGTTCAGCCTGCCGCGGCTGGTGACGATGCGCCGCATCGTGTTCGGGCTGGGTGGCGCGCAGGTGGGGTTCACGATCGTGCTGGTGCTGGCGGGTGCGCTCGCGCTCGGGCTGACGTGGCAGGTGGGGCTGACCCTGGGCGGCGTGCTGGCGATGTCGTCCACCGCGATCGTGACCAAACTGCTCGCCGAAAAACTTCAGGTGGCCACCGATCACGGCCGGCAGGTGGTGGGCGTGCTGCTGTTCCAGGACCTGGCGGTGGTGCCGCTGCTGATCCTGATCCCCGCGCTGGCCATCGACCCGGCGCAGTTGCCACAGAGCCTTACGTTCGCCGCGCTCAAGGCCGCATTGGTGCTGGGCGTGCTGCTGTTCGTGGGGCAGCGCCTCATGCGCGGCTGGTTTCACATCGTGGCGCGCGCGAAATCCCCGGAACTGTTCGTGCTGAACGTGCTGCTCATTACGCTGGGGCTCGCGTACGTGACCGAGCTCGCCGGCCTGTCGATGGCGCTCGGCGCTTTCGTCGCCGGCATGCTGATTTCCGAGACCGAGTACCGCTACCAGGTCGAGGACGACATCAAGCCGTTCCGTGACGTGCTGCTGGGGCTGTTTTTCGTCACCGTTGGCATGCTGCTCAACCCGCAACTGGTGTGGCAACACTGGTGGGTGGTGGTGCTGTTGGTCGTCGCCATTTTCGTGGGCAAAAGCCTGCTCATCGCCGGACTTACGATGTTGTTCGGGGTTCAGCGCGGTGCCGCGTTGCGTACCGGGCTCGACCTCGCGCAGGGCGGCGAGTTCGGTTTCGTGCTGCTGGGGCTGGGCACCGTCGCTGGCGTGCTCGCACCTCAGCACGCGCAGCCGGTGCTGGCGGCGGTGATCATCTCCATGCTGTTCGCGCCGTTCGTGATCGAGCGCAGCGAGCGTATCGCGCGGCACTACAGCGGCGCCGAATGGATGGCCCGGGCGATGGAATTGACCCGCATCGCCTCGCAGTCGATGGCCGCCAGCCAGCACGTCGTGATTTGCGGCTACGGCCGCAGCGGGCAGAACCTGGCGCGGCTGCTGAAACGCGAGAACATCTCCTTCATCGCGCTCGACCATGACCCTCTGCGCGTCCGCGAAGCGGCCGCCGCGGGCGAGAGCGTGGTGTTCGGCGACGCGACGCGACGCGAGGTGCTGGTGGCGGCGGGCCTGCCGCGCGCCAAGGCGATGGTGATTTCGGTGGCGGATACCGAGCTGTCCCTGCGCGTGCTTGCCCAGGTGCGGGAGGCGCGTCCGGGGCTGCCGGTGATCGTGCGCACGGCGGGGGACGTCGATATCGAACGCCTGCGCGAAGCCGGCGCCGCGGAGGTGGTGGCCGACATCATGGAGGGCAGCCTGATGCTGGCTTCGCACGCCTTCATGCTGCTCGGCGTGCCGCTGTCGCGGGTGCTGGCGCATATCCGCCGCGCGCGGGAGGAACGTTACGCACTGTTCAAGGGGTTCTTTCACGGCGCGAGCGACGAGCAGGAGGACGCGCAGCGGCCGCAGCCGCGCCTGCATTCGGTGACGATTGCTCCTGGCGCCGCGGCCATCGGGCGGCCGGTGGCGAAGCTCGGCCTGGACACTGCGGGCGTCGAACTCAAGTCACTGCGGCGTCACGGCGCGCCCACGGTGACGCCAGAGGCCGACACGCGGGTCGAGGCGGGTGACGTGCTGGTGTTGCTCGGCGAGGAAGAGAACCTCGCCGCCGCCGAGATCCGGTTGCTGCAGGGCTGAGCTGCCGGCGGACGACAGGCAACAAAAAAGCCCGCCGGAGCGGGCTTTTTTGTCAGTCTGGCCAGGCTAGAACAGCGTGGCCCCGCCGCAGTTGGCGACCACGGTCGCCGCGCTCCAGGTGTTCGGCGCCGCCACCAGATAGCACTGGCCCGGGCCCACCGGAACACCCGCGCCGCCGTCGTAGGCCGAAAAGCGGAAGCTGCCGCCGGTGGCGCTGCCATCGTCGACTTTGCGGTCGACTTCGGCCAGCAGATCCGAAGGAATTTGCCCACCGGCTTTGAGGTTGTGCCGTGCGATGACGGGCGCCACCGTGTCGTCAAACACGTTGTCCCAGACCATCTGCAGACGCACCGCGAAGGGATTGGTCGGGGTCGTGGCGGCCGACTCCACGGGATTGCAATTGAACGAACCGTTGATGAAGCCGGCCTTGGACAGGTGTTCCCACGCCAGGATCGTTTCCGAACCGGCGATCTCAATGCGGCCATTGCCGTTGCCGTTGCCGGCATTGCACACCGAGCCTGCCACGCCGGTGATGTTGATGCCCCCCCGGTCGTAGTCTCCCGGCAGCGCGCGATAGCGGTCGAGGAAGCCGAAGTAGGCGGCCTTGATGCCTTCCTGCTGCGAGATCAGGTTGCGCACACGGGCGCTGGTGATCAGTTCCTGGCCCTTGAGTACGCCCCCGAGGAGCAGACCGATGATGACCAGCACGATCGCGATTTCAATCAGTGTAAAACCGGTTTGTTTTCGCATGGTTGGTGGTCTGACGAGGTAAGGGTTGGATACCGGGACGGTTTGTGCCATTTGGCACGCAAATTACATACCACCGGACTGTTCCGCATCCGTGGCGACAGACAGTTTCGCAGAAAGACTTGTTTTTACGGCGGAAACTGGATTAGGCGAGCCTCTAAAAAAGAGGACTTATTGCACAAAATCATGGTCTTTGGACTACAAAGGCGTCCGGTGCTGCTCCGGGCATCCCCTGCGCTGGGTCCTGCGGAGGCCGCCTTGATGAGGGGATGCTGCAGCGCGGGGAACTGTCATTTTTTCGACGGGGCTGTCGGTTTTTCAGCGTTTTTCAGGTGATTTAGCCGCTCGGTCAGGAAAGCTTGTTCCCGCTCGTCCTTGACCTCCCCGCTGGCCAGCAGGCCGCCGAGCAGGATTTTCGCGCTGTCGAGCTCGCCCAGATCCTCGAGCAGGAAGATGTGCATCTGGCGCGCCCACCCCGGCGCCGTCCGGGCGAGGCGCGCGATATCGCGTGCGTAGCGCAGCGCGAGGTCGGTATCCGCCAGGCGGTGCTTGGCGAGGATCGCGGTGTACGCCAGCCAGCGCCAGCGCTGCTCGGGGTCGAGCAGGAATTGCTGGTGCACGAAGTCGGCCATCAGGCGCTTGCGCGCGGGATCGGACACGCCCGGGTAGACCTGCGTCGCGAGCAGCAGCGGGTACTGGTTGCGAGGATCGAGTTCCAGGATCGCGGCGAGCCACCCGATGACGCGCGGGTAGTCGAGCTCACGGAACGGTATGGAGATGCCGGGCTGGTTGTCGAAGGCCTGCAGGTACAGCGCCATGCCGTAGCCGAACGCAATGGGCTCACCCAGCGCGGCGACGCGCAGCCAGGCCACCGGGGGCACGGGCGCGAGATCCTCCGCCCGCGCCACGGGCCGGGCGCGCGTGCCGGCCAGCGCGGCCTGCAGGACGAACGCCGCGACGAGCAACACCAGCACCCAGCGGGGCACGACGGCCAGGCGGCGTTCGCGAGAGGCCCGTGTCACAGGTTCCGCCGGTAGAAATCGAACATGGCGGCTGCCGCCAGCAGCAGTACATACAAGCCCGCCTGGCCGGCCTGTGCGGCCAGCGTCGACCATGCCGCCGCGTGATCCACGAGCCAGGCGGTTTGCGTGTACTGGTCCAGGGGCGGGATCAGCAGGGCCACCAGGTCAACCGCCATCGCCACCAACGGCTGGATGACCGTGGGTTCGGTTGTGGCCGGCGGCACGCTGATCAACTGGATGGCGCTGATGGTGCGCGCCAGCAGGTAGAACCCGAAGACCACGCCGGCGGCGGGAATCAACTGATTGAAGGTGATAATGCAGAAGAGCGCCAGCGCCGCCATGAGCGACAATTCGAGTCCGAGCGACAATCCCCACTGCGCGACGGCGAGCGCAGGCGCATACCCTGCCAGCACCGCCGTGGCGGGCAGCGCCGCCAGCCACGCCAGCGCGAGAAAACCGCAGAGCTTGCCGAGGACGTAATGCGAGCGTGGCAGATCGAGCGACAGCACGAGTTCCAGCCCCTTGTCGTGAAACTCGCGCAGCGCGCTGACGAGCACGAACATCGTCAGCATGAACACGCAGACCACGCGTGCGCCCGCAGCGAAAAAGGACCATTGGAGGCGTTCGGCGTCGGCGATGGCCAGCGCCTGCGCGAAGTAACTGAGGGCCCAGACGCCGCCGAGCGCGGCCAGAAAAACCCAGGCGAGGCGCATCCGCAGCGCCTCGAGCAGCGCGTAGCGGGCGATGATGCCGATCGGCGCCAGACGGAACCGGCGGGCGGCCGGCGAAAGTGCGCTGGCGGGACTGGAACGGTCGTTGCTTATCGTCATGCCTCATGCAGTATAACGAGCTTTCCCGTGCCCTCGCCGCCGGTATCGAAGGATCCCCCGTGACGCACAAGTTCGTCGCGTTGCAGCAGCGTCTGCTCAGCGCCCGCCCGCAGCTCTGGCTGGCGCTGATGCTGCTCTCGCTCCACGGCGCGCTGGCCTGGGGCATCAGCGACTGGTGGTCGCGCGGGCTGCTGCTTGCGCACTTCGGCCTGTTCCTGCTGTGGCAACCGGTGTGGCGCGGCGAGCGCGCCCTCGAACCGCGCCAGGCGATCCTGGTGGTGATCCTGGGCGTGTTGCTGACGGCCTGGAGCAGCTGGTGGCTGATGGCCCTCTGGATCGCGGTGCTGTTCGCGCTGGTCGGCGGCAACCTCACGGGGGCCCAGCACCGTTCGCAACGGGTGGCCGCGTCGCTCGCCGCCGTCTACCTGCTGTCGCTCCTGCTGATCTGGGTCGTGCCGCATCTGTTTGTGGAGCAGGATTTCACGAACCCCCTGCTGGTCACCGTGGTGCGCTACGGCCTGCCCGGTCTGCCGCTGGTCATCGCGGCGCTGCCCTTCAAGAACGAGCGGCGGACGGGCCCGCTGACGGTGGATCTCTTCTACAGTCTGCTGCTGTTCCTGCTCGTGTGCGCGCTGGTGCTGGGGAGCTTCGTGATCAAGGAGGTGAATCACGGCAACTATCCGCTGGCCCTGGCGCAGACGCTGTTCGCGATCGCGCTGATGCTGGTCGCGCTGTCGTGGTTGTGGAATCCGCGCAGCGGCTTCGTGGGCATCGGCCACCTGCTGTCGCGCTACCTGCTGAGTCTCGGGCTGCCGTTTGAGCGCTGGATGCAGGCGATCGCCGATGTGGCGGAAAGTGAAACGCAGCCGGAGAGTTTCGTCAGCAACGCGCTGAACAACATGCGCGAGCTGCCGTGGGTGGCCGGCGTAACCTGGCAGACGCCGCACGGCGAGGGCTCGATCGGGGAAACGTCCGGGTTCGTCACCAGCCAGTCGTTTCAGGATCTCCAGCTCAAGTACTACACCCGCTGGTCGCTGTCGCCGCCCCTGCTGCTGCACCTCAAGCTGCTCACCCAGATCGTCGGCCACTTCTACGAGGCCAAGCAGCGCGAACAACTGCAACTGCAAAACGCCTACACGCAGGCGATCTACGACACCGGCGCGCGGCTCACGCACGACGTCAAGAATCTGCTGCAGTCCCTGAAGTCGCTGTGCGCGGCCGCGGAGTCGAACGCCGCCGCGGAAGCCGATGCTCTGAACGCCCTGATCCGGCGCCAGTTGCCGCAGATCACGCAGCGCCTGACCACGACGCTGGAGAAGCTCCAGGCGCCCCAGCGGGAGCCTGCGGCGGCCCTGACGTCCGCCGCGCAGTGGTGGGAGAGCCTCAAATCACGCCATGCGCGGGCGGATGTCGTGTTCGAAGCCGCCGCGGTGAACGGCAAGCTTCCCGGCGAACTGTTCGACTCGGTGGCGGAAAACCTGCTCGCCAACGCGTTCAGCAAGGCGCAGCGTGAAACCGGCACCCGGGTCAGCCTGCGCTTTGATGCGGCGGACGGCGGACGGCTGACCGTCTGCGACTCGGGCTCGCCGATTCCGCGGGACGTTGCCGGCCGACTGTTGCAGACACCGGTGGCGTCACAAACGGGGCTGGGCGTCGGCCTGTATCAGGCGACGCTGCAGGCGGAACGACTGGGGTATCGCCTGCAACTGGTGGCGAACCAGCCCGGACGGGTGTGTTTCGAACTCGGGCGCGCGGCGGACGGCGTGACGGCCGCGCGGGCCTAGGGCAACTGCGACGCCGCGATCAGCTTGCTGTAGAGGACGTTCGGCGAGATCCAGACCATCACGTCGTCGAACTCGCCGTTCGGGGCTGCCGTCCCGCTCGGAAGATGCGAGACGAAGGTGCGGTTGACCGAACCATTCACCGGATTGGGATTCGCCTGCTCGTCGATGCCGGCCCCGGACGTGGTACCCGCATTGGCACCCACCGAGTAGACGACGGCGATGGCTTTGTCGAAGAGGGTCGCGCCGGCCGCGCATGCGTTAGCGCCAATGCCGGTCGCGGTGGAGCAGATGACAAGATCACCTTCCACTGCCGCGGCGGTGATCTGAGACCAGCAGTTGCGCATCCCGTTCACGGTGGCGAATACGAGATTACCTACGCCCGGCGTCGCACACACATGTGTGGTCGTTGCGACCGCATAGCGGACACGCGAGAGCGCCTGCGCGGATGACCACGCGTCGATCAGATAGCCGTTGGCGTCGGTGGGACTCACCCCGAGCGTGACCGCCGGCAGGAAACCGTCGAGCGGATTGGTGCAGATGCCGCCACCCACCGGGCTTTCGACGCCGTTGGAGGCCGCCGAGGCCGGGCAGGGCAGGCGACCATTGGCGCTGGCAAAACCCTGCAGTGCCTCGACGGCGAGGTCGAGGGTGCGCTGCGTTTCGGAGAGCTTGCGGGATTCGACCTGCTGGGACAGCGGCACCAGCAAGGCGCCGAGGACCAGGGTGACGACGAACAGCGCCACCGCGATTTCGAGCAGGGTGAAGCCCGCGCCAGCGCGCGGGCCCTGTGGGGCGGAGCGCTGCGGGGTCAAGCTACTGCAGATTTTGCGTGGTGGCGACCGGCCCGCCGCTGCTGTTCACCGAGGTCAGCGTGAGCGAGACCTTGGTATCACTACTCATGTCGCCGCTGGTGTTGACCCTGAAGCCCCCGCTACCGCTCTTGCAGCCGGCGGTGGCGACACAGTCGGCACTGACGGTGTAGTCGATCAACTGCCGCCAGCCGTTCTTGTTGAACCAGTTGTTGGTATCGGTGCCGAGGGCGCTGCTCGCGTAACTCGCCGATCCGCCGTTGGGTACGGCCGGGATGCGGCCGGAGAGTATCGTGGCATCGCTGATGCAGGTCGAGGGGTCACTCGTGCAGGTGCTGGTCTTGGCGGGGTAAGGCAGCATTTCGCCAGCCGCCGTGTAGTAGGCATCCAGCACAGACGCGATTTCCTTGCCGACGCGCTTCTGCACGATACTCGACAGTTCGCTTGCCAACACCGGCATCAGGCGGTCGTTGAACGCGCTGCTGAGGTTGAGGCTCTGGAAGGCGGTGGCCGTCGCGCCATTCGGGCCGTCCAGATATTGGGCCGGGGCGTTCACGTTCGCCCCGCTCCGATCCTGCGTGTCGACCGCCGCGCCCGCGGCGAAGACCACCGCGGCGGCATTGTTGACCGTCAGGTTGCCGGTCACGCCGATCGTGCCCGCGGTGGCGCTGTTCACGACCACCGTCCCGAGTTCGCGGAAATTGGGTGAGACTGCGTACCACAGGCGCTCACCGTCCGCGTCGCGCAGGTCCGGCAGGCCCAGCGCTTTCCACGGCAGACGTCCGACGTAGCTCACGCAGGCGCTGCCCACGTAGTCCACGCCCATCGTCACCAGGCCGTCGTTGTTGACGTCCGGGCAGGGCAGGCTGCCGGGACGGCTGGCGTCGGACGCGGCGCGTCCGATCAGCGCCTGCTTGGCCTGCGCGAGCGCGTAACCCGTCTTGCGGTCCTGATCATTGCGCAGTGCGCTGGCGTTCAGCGAGGTGACCATCATCGTCGCGGCGATGATGCCGAGCACCGCCATGATGGCGATGGCTGCGTAGCCGGCGGAACGGCGGCGCGAACCCGGGCGGAGGCGGGCGCGGCCGGCGCGTACGAACAGCGGGGACTGCAGGGATTGCGGAAGCGTGGTTTGCGTCATGGCACCCTCCGGAAGGTCGGTGCGAACTGCGGATTACTTGGTCGAATACTGTAGCATGTCCCACGGCGGACCGTCATCCCTTTTCCGTTTCGGCTCAACGGGTTCCGGGACTTTTGTGGCAGTTTGCGGGCTACCGGGCGGCGCCGGCGTGACTTTTTCCACAGTTTGCGGCGCCGGCGTGCTGCCCGGCGCGGGCCTGACTTCAGGGCCGGGCGCCAGCGGGGCGCGGGGCTGATAGACCTCGGCGATCTGGCCGCTGAGGGCCTCCACGGTCTGGCCCACCTTGAGGTCCACGCTGCGGCCGGTCTGGGGCAGGGACAGCGTGACGCTGCCGTCGCCGCGCGCGCGCGTTTCGACGGTGCCGGGCAGTATCGCGGCGTCGGGCGCCACCATCTTGTTGTTCAGCCAGAATGTCGTGCGCCCGTCGTTGCGGCGAATGACGCCGTTGAGCCTGACCTCCTGCGGCAGCGGCTGGGCTTCTTCCGTCGGTTGCTCGCCCTGGATCGGCGCGCGCACGTTCCGCTGCCGCGCGATGTCCAGTTGCGCGCGCTGGGCGGGCGAGAAGAAGAGCCGGCCCATGCCGTCCTGCGCGTGGGCGGCCGGCGCGACGGCCAGGCCCGTCAAGACGGCGAGCAGGGCGACCGGCAGGTGGACGTGGGAGCGTATCCGGTTCATTTTTTCGCAGCCTCTGCCAAGGGCGGTGCCTTGGCCGTGACCCACGCCAGGTCGCACTCGGCGCGCAGGTTGGGTTGGAAGCGGATGGCGCCCCCGGTTTCCGTGCGGGCGAGCTTGCACTGGTTCACCGTGAACACGCCGACGTTCTGCCGGGCGAGCGTGGCGAGGAATCGCCCGAGGTCTTCTTCGTGCAGCAGGCGGAAGGTGACTTTCATGACCGACTGGGACAGCACCAGCGCGCCCGGGTTCAGTTCCGCCGCATACGGATACGGCTGCTGCGGGGCGATCTGGTATTCGACGCCGAACAGCCGCGCGTCTTCGTTGGCGGTCCGCAGGCCCTCGACCCAGTTGATGCGCTTCTCGTCGCCGACAAAACCGAGTTGCTCGAGCGCCATATAGTTGCCGAGGTAGCGTTCGATCAGCGCTTTTTCCTCGCCCGACCGCTGCAGCCGCACCCGCGCCTCCTTGGCCTGCGTCTCGGTCTGCGCGAGTTCGCGCCGGGTCGTCTGCAGACTCTGGTGCGTGTAATAGATGAGGGCGGCGCCGGCGGCGATGACCGCGACGAGAATGGCGAGGGGAATGCGCAGTTGCTTCATTGGGTGCGTCCCCGCATCAGGACCAGCAGCTTGAACTGCGCGGTCGTCGCCACCCGGTCGCGCTCGTCCACCGTGTTGCCGGAGAGGCCGAGCTCGGGGCTGATGTTGAGCGGCAACTGGGTGATGCGGATTTCCTCGACGGCGGGGTCTTTCGCCAGCGTTTGTGCGAAGCGGTTGATGGCATCGATGGCGGCGCGGTAATCGCCGCGAAACGGCCGGATCTCGCCTTCGACGAGCCCGCTCTGGCGGCGCGTCCCGCCGACGCCGGGCAGGTCGGGCGCGGGTTTACCGCCCTTGGTGGGGGTACCGGATTCGATCGGGGTGCTGCCGTATCGCCAGGTGACCTCGCGCAGGATGACCGTGGGATTGGCGTCGAGCGCGCGCGACACGAGCGCCAGGAAGGGCTCGGGCGAACGCAGAGACTTGATCAGTTCCTGCGCCACGACGACGGCGCGCTGGATGTTCTCGGAGGAGGTGGGCGCGGCGGGGAACTGGCGGGTGGCGTCAAGGTACGCCCGCTGCTGCTGCGTGGTTTCGAGGCGCTTGCGGTCCACTTCGAAGCTCGCGTCCAGAGTGAGTCCGGCGTTGATCGCAGCCCAACCCACGGCGCCGACCGTGGCGACGGCCGCCGCAGCGTAGAGGATGCGCCGGACCTGGTGTTCCTTGAAGCCGGCGGTGACCACCGCCGGGGCGAGATTGCCCGCGGGCGTTTTCAGGCCCACGGTGTGCAGGATCAGCGCCGCGCGACCGCTGTTCAACGCCGCTGTCGACAGCCCGAGCTTCTTCGACAATTCGTCGCGTCCGATGCGCTGGCATTCGAGGCTTGGGTTCTCCCGGGTAAGCGCGGCGGCGGCTTCCGCGAGTTCGTCGCGGGCGTCGACCATGACCACGGTGAGCGGCTCGTCGAGGCCGATCAGGCGCAGCGAGTTCAGGTAGAAGCGGGTGTTGTTGATTTCTTCCGCCAGCACGGCCGTCGGCGGCATGCCCTGCTGGTCGACCCGCACGAGACGCGAGAGACGCAACTGGCGGTCGCGAAAGAAAGTCAGCCGCAGGCCGGTGCTGACCTGCGTTACGGCGAGCAGATTCGTCTGGGCGAGCTGGAGGCGCTCGATCAGCACCTCGCCCGCCATCGGCAGCAGGTAGGTGCCGGCGACCGGCAGACCCGCGCCCTCGATGGCGCGCACCCACGGCGCGATCGTCTCCGGGTTGGTCAGGGCGAGGAACAGGTAGCGGTCGTCGTTGCGCTTGCCGGCGGATTCACGGCCCCGCGGCACCGCCGCGCAGTAGGGCGTGCCCCGATAGAGTTGCCGCAGCTTGCGCGCGACCAGCTCGTTGCGGTCGCGGCCGTAGGCATGCGGCAGGGTCTCGTAGCGGTAGTCCTCCTCCACCGCATCGACGATGATCTGCACGGGCACCCGGCGGACCTTCTCGAGCGCCTGCGCGAACGCCGCCTGCCCGCCCTCGTCGTTGGGGAACGTCGCGACGTCCCGGAAGGAGCGCCCGCGCCAGTGCGCGAGTGCGACCTCGGTCGTCGAAATGGAAACGAGCAGTTGCTCCGCCATGCGCGCCTAGACCTTCATCTTGCCGAGGATGTCGTAGACCGGCCCCAGCACGGCCCACATGACGAGCGCCAGCATGCCGCCGAGGACCACGGTCATGGCCGGACCGATGAGGGACATCGCCTTGTCCACCGCCTCCTTGACGTCGCGATTGTAGAAGTAGGTGACGTTGAGGAGCGCGGTGTCGAGCGCGCCCGTGCTTTCACCCACCCGCAGCATGCGGATGACCAGCGGCGGGAACACGCCCAGGTTCTGGAAGGTTTCGGTGAGGCCGGCGCCGGAGGTGATCTGCTCGCGGGCGCGCGCGATGCTGTCCGAAATGACGCGGTTGCCGGCGATGTCCTCGCTGGTGCGCAGCGCATCGAGGACGGTGATGCCGGACTGGTACATGAGCGCGAAGAAGTTGGCGAACCGCGACAGGATGATCTTTTGCAGGATGGGGCCCACCAGCGGCAGGCGCAGCTTCGCATAGTCCCACAGGTAGCGCGCGCGCTGACTGCGCGTGACGGCGACGAAGACCGCGATCGCCATGACGATCGGCACCCCGAACAGGAGCGGCCACCAGGCGATGACGAAGTTGGAAACACCGATCAACAGACGGGTCTGGATCGGGAGGGCGATGCCCATGGTCTTCAGCAGGCCCGTGACCTGCGGCACCAGGTAGACCAGCATGAACATGAACACCGCGGTGACGACCACCAGCACGATCGCCGGGTACATCAGCAACTGCTTGGTCTGGGAGGCGAGTTCGTCCTGCCACTTCAGCGTGGCGCCGAGGCTCGCGAACACCTCGGTCAGCTTGCCGGCCTGTTCGCCGGCCCGCACCAGGCTGACGAACACGGTCTCGAAGGTCTCGGGGTGGGTCAGCATCGCCTGCGACAGCACCTTGCCGCCTTCCATGTCCTCGATCATGGAGGCCAGCACCTCCTTGAAGCGGGGATTGTCGAGGGAGTCGCGCAGGTCGCGCAGTCCGTCCATCAGCGAAATGCCGGAGCGCGTCATCATCTCCATGTCGAAGCAGAAGCCGATCAGGTCCTTGCGGGTGATGCTGCCGGCCTTCGCGAAACGCGTGCCCGGCTCGATCGGCTTGGCCGTGAGGAGGTCCAGCCCCATGCGCCGCAGGCGCAGTTCGAGGTCCACCTCGTTCACGGCGTCGAGCGCGCCGCGCGCGGGTTGCCCGTCGCGGTCGATGGCTTTGTAGAGGAAGGCCGGCACGATGTCGGGATGTTAAAGGAAGGACGGGTCCGCCATCCGGCGTCCGGAATCCGCGGGCTTACTCACATCGAGCGCGCCGTGAGGTCGATGGACCGCCCGACCTCGGCCAGCGTCGTCGTGCCGTCCAGCACGCGGGCGACGCCGTCGTCGGCGAGCGAGCGAAAGCCGCGGCCGAGCGCCGCGGCGCGCAGTTCCTTCGCCGTGGCGCGGCGGGCGATCAGCTCGTCGATGTCCGGGTCCATCACCAGCAGTTCCATCACCGAGGCGCGGCCGCGGTAGCCCTTGTTGTTGCATGCGCGGCAGCCCACGGGGCGGTAGATCTCCGGGACGTCCTTGCCGGCCGGGCCGAGGAGCCGGCGTTCGTCGGCCGAGGGCGCGTAGGGCTCCTTGCACTGGGGACAGAGCACGCGGACCAGCCGCTGGGCGATGATGCCGATGATGTTGCCCGCCATGATGTCGGGCAGGATGCCGATGTCGAGCAGGCGCGGAAATGCGCCCAGCGCGGAATTGGTGTGCAGGGTGGAGAACACCTGGTGGCCGGTCATGGCGGCGCGGAACGCCATTTCGGCGGTGTCGCGGTCGCGGATCTCGCCGACCAGGATGATGTCCGGATCCTGCCGCATCATCGAGCGGATGCCGTTGGCGAAGTCCATGTGCACGGCATCGTTCACCGAGGTCTGCCGCATCAGGTTCACCGGGTACTCGACCGGGTCTTCCAGCGTCATGATGTTGACGGTTTCATCGTTGACCTGCGCGAGCAGCGAGTACAGGGTCGTCGTCTTGCCGCTGCCGGTCGGGCCGGTGACGATCAGAATGCCTTCCGGGCGCGACAGCATCAGGTTCAGCCGCTGCAGGGTACTGTCCGGCAGGTTCATCTTGTCGAGGCTGATGATGGATTTCTCGCGGTCGAGAATCCGCAGCACGATGTTCTCGCCGTGGATCGTCGGGTGCGTGGACACCCGGAAATCGACCGGCCGCCCGTTCAGCGTGAGGCCGACGCGACCGTCCTGCGGCGCGCGCGTCTCGGCGATATCCATTTCGCTGATGACCTTCAAGCGCACGGTCATCCCCGGCATGTAGGTCTTGTGCAGGCTGCGCACCGTCTCGAGGACGCCGTCGATGCGGTAGCGGATGCGCACGAAGGCGTATTCCGGCTCGAAGTGGATGTCGGAGGCGCCGCGCTTGACCGCGTCCACCAGCAGTGCGTTGACCAGGCGCACCACCGGCTGCGTGTATTCATCGCCGCCGGCGGTCTGCAGGCTCTGGTAATCGATTTCGCCGGTCTCGATTTCCTTCAGGATGCCGTCGACCGAGAGCTCGTAGCCGTAGAACTGGTCGCTGAATTCCTCGAGCTGCGCCTCGGAGGCGACCAGGGTTTTCAGCTCGACACGCGGCCCCAGCAGCGCGCGCAACTGGTCGATCGCGACGATGTTGAACATCTGCGTCGTGGCGATCGTCAACTGGTTCAGCGCGGCGTCCCACGCGATCGGCAGGAGGCGGTGGCGGCGCGCGAAGTCCTGTGGCACCAGCGCGAGCGCGTCGCCGTCGGCCACCACCTGCGACAGGTCGATCGACTCCTGGCCCACCGTGCGCGCCATGTTGTCGCGGATGGCGGCCTCGGTGACGAAGCCCAGCCGCACCAGCAGGCGGCCGATCGGGATGTTGTTGTGTTTTTGCTCGGCGAGCGCGATGCCGAGCTGGTCGGTCGTGATCAGGCCCTGCTGGACCAGCAGTTCCCCGAGGCGGAGTTTCTTGCGCTGTTCGGCCATGTCAGACGGTGCAGACGGTGGTGCGTGGCAGGCGGCGCCGCGTCGTGTTCATGGCGCCGGCGGCGCGCCGCTACTCGGCGCCGAGTTTTTCGAGTACGCCGATGCGACTCTGCGCACCCGGCACGCTGAAGTTGGCGCTCCCGCGCGCCTGCGCGAGTTTCACGGCCTGGCGGTAGAACCCGAGTGCCGGTCGCGGCTGGTTCAGGTGCTCAAGCCCGACGGCCAAATTGTAGGCGTAGTCGGGATTGGCCGGCTCCAGCGTGTGCGCCTGGAAGTAGGCGGCCTGTGCGGGGGCCCACTGCTTCTGGTCTGCGTAGAGATTGCCCAGCGTGAAATACAGGTAGGCGGAAGGTTCGCGCGCGATCAGCTGTTTCAGCCGCGACTCGGCGGCCAGCGGATCGGCGACGCCCGTCACGCTCAGCAGGCCGGCCTGCGCGTAGCTGTTGCGCGGGTCGAGTTCGAGGATGCGTGCGTAATGTTTGGTCGCGAGATCGATGTTGCCCTGCTGGACGGCGACCGCGGCGAGCCCGAGCTGGGCGTCCACGCTGCGCGGATCGCCGCGCAGCACCTGCTGGTAGCCGCGCTGGGCGGCGTCGAGGCGACCGCCTTCCAGCGACTGGTAGGCCTCAACGAGTTGGGGATTCAGGCTCGGTCCCGCGCTGCCGCGCTGGACGCGGATGCCGCTGCGGTCGGCGGCGGTCGGTGCCGGTGCGGGTTCCTCCGCGCGCGCCGCGCGGGGCGTCGCGCCCGCGGCAGCCACCGCC
>JBOIEQ010000064.1:0-22200 GCA_050741255.1 Burkholderiales bacterium
GGCGCGGGCGGCGCGGTCACAACAGGCACGGCGCTCACGGGCGGCGCCACAGCAATCGTCTCGGCCGGCTTCAGCGCGATGCCCTCCGTCACGACCGGCGCGGTTGCCGACGTGGGCATGTTCGCGTCGCCGGCGCAACCCGCCGCCAATGCGCAGAAGAAAAGACCCAGAGTTCGTGGAATCATGTTCGCCGTAAGTCGCAATGGAATGATCGAATGGTAGGAACAACGCCGCCGGCCGTCTGTAGGATGACGCCGGCACGCCGGGCGCGCCGTAATATACTCGGCACCCCGGCGCGCGGGTGCGCCCCGGCTCGATTCCCCGTCCGTTGCACAGTCCTGAGGGAGGTTGGTCCGCATCATGAAAAAATTCCGCCGCGTCGTCACCGGGTTCAACAAGGCAGGCAAGAGCTGCATCAAATGGGACAGCGAGATCGAGCCCAGGAACCTGCGGCCGGGCTTCGACAACATTCCGCTGTGGGCGACGAAGGAACTGCCCGCCGAGGTGGCGACCGATGATCCGAACAACTGGGAACTCGGCACCAGCCTCGCCAACGGCTCCGTATTCCGTTTCGGCCGCTATGCGCCCGGCAACGTCGCGCGCTGGCACGCCACCGACTCGGTCGACTACGCGATCTGCATGGCCGGCGAAATGATCATGGAACTCGAAGAGGGCTCGGTGCACCTGAAACCCGGCGACGTCGTCATCCAGCTCGGCACGAACCACAACTGGCGCAACCCCGGCAAGGAAGACTGCATCATGGCCTACGTGCTGGTCGCCACCAAGGGCGCGAAGACCACCGGCTGGACGGAACACAACAAGGCGCCGGAGCACTAGGGGCGATCGCTAAAACACGCGCGGGTATCAGCCGGGAGGCAAGATACATTCAAGCGCCCCGATCAAAGTCGGCGTACCCGCGCGCGCAGCCTTGTACAGCAAAGCCTGGTCGATGCGGCCATACTCGTGCGCCAGCAGATTGCGCTGGCCGATCAATACGCGCCAGGCAATTTCCGGATGCGCCGTCTGCAACGCTGGGCTCACGCGACGCGCGGCTTCACCGATCAACTCGAGCGTACGCTCCAGCGCACGTACGCGCACCCGGTCGTGCGCATACGCCTCGAAGCTGAGATCGCCGACGATCGCCTGAGACTCCCGCGCAGCGGCGAGCATGTCCCACAGATAAGCGGCATCACGCTCGTCAGGCCGCATACAGCGTCTTGAGTTCCGGCTCGATCGCCCGGCGGCGGTATGGGTTGTCGAGAATCTCGGGGGTCGTCACGTCGACCCTGCGCCCGCCGAAAAGCCCGCTCAATGCGGTTTGCAACGCCGGCAGGTCGAACAGCGACGTGCGGCTCCCGGGATCGAACTCCACCATCACGTCCACGTCGCTGTCCGGCGTCAGTTCGCCACGGGCGGCCGATCCGAACAGGCTCAGCTTGCGCACACCGTAATCACGACACAGTGCCGCCAGCCGATCCGGCGAAATACGCAGTTTCGCGGCGCGCACCGGCGCGTAAGCCGCGGATGGCGAATGGACCGTATGCGCCGGGGGACTAACGGGAGCCGACGCGTAAACCTCCCCCGCATTGGCCCCGGCGGTACGCGTCGCGGGATCGATCATCTTGCTGGCGATGCCGCGCAACTCCGCGAAGATCGGTGAGTCCCGGTTGGCCTGATAGTGCTTTTGTGTACCTACCCGCCTCACGGTAATGAGTCCGCTGTGTTCGAGACGCGCGAGTTCCCGCTGCACGGAGCCGGAACCTGCGCCAAGGAGGCCGATCACCTCCGTGGCATAGAAGCTCCGCTCCGGCTGGCCGAACAGCAGGGCGAGCACGCGTTGCTGCGTGCCGGAGAACAGTGCATCCGCGAGAGTGAGACTTGGCGCCGGCGCGGGGTTCGAGGGCCGGAAGCCAGCCGTTCGCCTGGGTGGAACCGGGGCTGTGACTTTAATTCCCATTTTGGGTATATTAATACCCAATAAAGGTTTATTCAAGCAGGTGAGTCGATTACGCGACCCTTATCGACCCGCCGGCGCCGTCTCCGCCTGCACCTTGCGGATGGTGTCGACGTGACCTGCTCGTAAGCACGCACAAACTCGGGGCTGCGCTCGCTCGTCCCGTTTTCGTGGGACGACCGCAACAGCCCGTCCGGGCGACGCCTTACCGCATCCCGGCCGATCTACTCCGACTGGATATTCGCTTCCCGGATTACCTTCGCGTAGCGCTCCACCTCGCGCCTGAACTGCGCGCCCAGTTCCTCCGGCGTGCTGCCCACCGGATCCGCGCCCTCCCTGGCCATGAACTCCAGCAGGTCCGGCGCTTTCAGCGCCTTCAGGGCCTCCGCGTTCATCCGCGCGATGACTTCCTTCGGCGTGCCTGCCGGAAAGAACAGCCCGTACCAGTTGTCCGCTTCGAAGCCCGGATAGATCGAGGTCATCGTCGGCAGATCGGGGAAGGCGCTCGACGGCTTGGCGGTGGTGACCGCCAGCGCCCGCACCCGGCCCGACTTGATGTGCGGCTGCGCGGCCAGCGACGTGGAGAACACGAAATCCACCTCGCCGCCCACCACCGCCGTCATCGCCGGTCCGCTGCCCTTGTAGGGGATGTGCACCAGTTGCGCCCCCGTCATCTGCTTCAGCATCTCCAGCGCCAGATGGCTCGTCGAGCCGCTGCTGTTGGAGGCCGCGTTGATCTTGCTGTTCGGCCGCCGGGTCAGCGCGACCAGTTCCTTCACGGACTTCGCGGGCACGCTCGGATGAACCACCAGCACCAGAGGCAGCGATGAAATCCAGCTCACCGGCGCGAGATCCTTGACCGGATCGAATGTGAGCCGCTTCGCATACAGCGTGGTGTTGACGGACAGCGACGCCGAGACGAACAACAGCGTGTAGCCGTCCGGCGCCGCCCTGGCGACGGCTTCCACGCCAATCAGGCCATTGGCGCTCGCCCGGTTGTCCACCACGAAGGTCTGCTGTGTGCCCGCGTAGAACTGCTTGGCCAGCAGGCGGGCCTGGATGTCGGTGCCGCCGCCCGCGGCGAACGGCACGATGATGCGCACCGGTTTCGCGGGCCAGGTCTGCGCCCAGCCCGACGGCGCAACCAGCAACGCGGCAACCGCCGCGATCGTTCCCCCAGTCAACACCAACGCTGCCGTCCGCTGCATGTCCACCCCTCCTGATTTTACTGCTTAATGGTTGGAAACCAGTTTACTCCCGCCCCCGCGGTTACATCGCGTTACAGAACAGCCCGCCCGGCGCGTTAACCCGCGCGCTACCGCGCCGTTACTCGGGTATGCGCGCGCGTTCACATTCGGGATGGAAGTTCGGCGTGTCCTTGATGGCCATCAACGTGCTGCTGGGCATGGCGCCCGCCGGCGTGGGCGGAACGCCGCTGCTCAAAAGCGGATTGCGGATGGTGACCGCACTGGTGAACCATGCCCCTCGCACCGTTGCCCCGAGGCACCTGCCGATGGTGCAGATCGGGGTGCGGGGCTGAGCGGGAGGGCTTCCCCGCCGCTTCATCCGCCCCGGTTCCGCCGTCCCACGAGGCACACCAGCATCGCCCGGTCCGTTGACGTCAGCAACGTCGCATCGCCGTCCGGCGCGAAGTGCAGCTTGAACGCCGACACCGCGGCCGGCAGGTCCGATACGTCGTAGCCAAAGGCGGCCAACAGCACCGCGTCGCCCTCACCCGCGGGCGCCTGCGCATGCGGCGGATCGCACCAGAGTCCGAAGCCCTGCGCCGCCAGTGGACGCCACGGAAAATGGCGCCCGGGATCGACCTTGCGCCGCGGCGCCACGTCGCTGTGGCCGAGGAAATTCGCGTCCGGGATGCCGTGGCGCGCCTTCAAGTCCGCCAGCAGCGCCAGCAACTGCGCGATCTGCGCGTCGGCGTAGGGCTCGTCGCCGCTGTTGTCGAGTTCGATGCCGATCGACGCGGAATTGAGGTCCCGGTTGCCGCCCCAGTACGACTCACCCGCGTGCCAGGCGCGCTGCGTCTCGTCCACCAGGTAATAGATTTTGCCGTCGCGGCCGATCAGGTAATGCACGCTGACGCCGCTGAAGCGGCTCGTCAGCGTGCGCAGCGCGGGATCGACAGTCTCGTTCGACGTGTAGTGCAGAATGACGTAATTGGGGCGCCGCTCGTTGTAGTTGGGCGACGGGCGCTGTTCGACGGCGAGGCCGGTGCGCGGCGGCAGGGGCGTGCAGGCGGCAAGCCCCAGCGCAAGCGCCGCTACAGTGGCACATTTCGAACAGGAAATCCGATTCATGCGGTAGTTTACGTTGCACCCACACCACGCTCGGGTCAGGACCGCAGCACGCCATGCGCGCGGCGCCGTGCGCTTTACCTATCGCTTCCAGTCCTGGTGGCTGCTGGCCATGACCGAACCCAGAAAGTTGTCGAGTACCGCACTCCGGTCGGCCTTGCGCCAGGCGACGACGATGCGGGCCTTGTCCTTCACGTCCGTGAACTCGCAATACCTGACGCCCTCCACGCCAAGTCGCTTGATCGATTCGGTGACAATCGCTACCCCCATGCCGGCAGCGACCAGACCGACGACCGTTTGGATATCGGTCGCCGCCTGCACCACGCGCGGGTGGAATCCGGCGCGTTCGCAGATCGACATCAGGAAGGCGTAGATGCTCGGCGCGGGTCGGCGATTGGCCGTCACAAACGGTTCGTTTTTCAGCTCGCGGATCGACAATGCCTTGCGTTTTGCGAATCGATGCCCACTGGGCACCGCTACCAGCAGGCGTTCGTCGAGGACCTGCCGCGAGGCGATGTCTTCATCCTCGAAGAACGGACGCATGAACGCAACATCGACCCGTTCGTTCCGCAGCGCGTCGATCAGTGGCCGGTTCTGCAATTCCACCAGTTCCACCTCGACGCCGGGAAATGCGGCCCGGTAGTCGCGCAGCAGGCGGGGGAAGAAGTGAAACGCAACCGTGCCGATGAAACCGATCACGAGGCGCCCGACTTCGCCGCGGCTCGCGCGCTGGCTCGCGCGCGTCAGTTCGTCGAGATCGCCGAGCAGGCGCTTCGCTCTCTCCAGGAAAACCGCCCCGGCTTCCGTGACCTGAACGGCCCGGGTGGTGCGGTGGAACAGCGCAACCTGTAGATCATCTTCCACCCGCCTGATCTGCTTCGTCAGCGCGGGCTGCGCGATATGCAGGCGCGCCGCCGCACGCGTGAAGCTCAACTCCTCGGCCACGGCGATCACATAGCGGAGCTGGCGGAGATCTATTTATTCATTTTTAGGAATCAATAAAGCACAAATTATATATTGGACGCTCACCATCGACGGGTATTTACTGGTTGCTGCAATGCAAAAGCAGCGGGCTTTCCGCGCTTCTGCCGTACGCACCGATTCAGTGCCTTCCAAGGAGAGATGAATGCAATTCAAAACCAAAATTCACAACGAGCCCCGCCTGCTGGCGATGATGGAAAAGAAAAACATCGACCTCATCATCGTGCGCGGCGTCGAAAACTCCAAGTATTTCAGCGGGTTCTTCCACAACGGCGGGAACCTCGGCTACCGGCCGTTTACCGCCTTCATCTTCCGCGACCCGTCGAAAGCCGCCTGCATGATCGTCCCAGCGGTCGACCTGCACCTGGCCATGGAACGCTCCTGGATCAAGGACGTGCGGGCCTACGTGATGTCCGAGCTCAAGACCGACGTCGACACCTATTTCTACCCGGACTTCTTCACGGCCGTGAAGACGATGCTGCTGGAGCGGAACGTGAAGGGCCTCACGGTGGGCACCGAAGGCGACACGCTGCCCGCGGGCTTCAAGCGGCAGATGGATACGCTGCTCGAAGGGCTCGGCTGCAAGGTGGTGGACGCCTCCGCCGACTTCGAACTGGTGCGCATGGTCAAGACACCCGCCGAAATCGACTGCCTGCGGCGCGCGACGCACATCACCGTCAAGGCGCACGAAAGCCTGCGCGCCGCGATCAAGATCGGCGGCACCGATGCGGACCTGTTCCGCGCGGCCGGCGCCCGTATGCTCAACGAAGGCGCGCACGGCATTAAGACCATCAACATCGCCTGCGGTCCCGGCACCAGCTTCGCCGCGCACAACCTGTTCCCAACAGGGCACGTCATGCAACACGGCGACTTCGTCCGCTGCGACATGGGCGCGCTGGTGTTCGGCTACCCGGCCGATTTCGTGCGCTGCTATTTCATCGGCGAAGCGAGCGAGCGCCACCAGGACATCTGGCTACGGCTCAACGAAGTCCAGATGGAACTGGTGCACTGGATCAAGCCTGGCGTGACGGCCGGCGAAATCTTCGAGCGGGGCTACAACAACATCAGCAAGCATCTGGACGGCTTCCCCCGCGAGTTCATCGGCCACGGCATCGGCCATGCGACGCACGAGCAGCCCAAGATGAGCCGCTCGAGCAAGGTGGTAATCGAGCCGAACACGACGGTATGCTTAGAATTCAGCTACTACCACGACGGCGTCCGGCATCACACCGAGGACACCATGCTGATCCAGGAATCCGGCAACGAGTGGTGGACGAAGGACTGCCCCCGCGAGCTGATCGTGAGGGTCTGAACAACGCTTCTTTCTTCGATGAGGGTGCCAATGAACATGCGATTACCGGCGGCGTGTTGTCTGTTGCTGTCCTTGGCCTGCGGGACCGCATTGGCGCAGGAATACCCCTCCCGGGCGGTACGCATCGTCGTGCCGTGGGCGGCGGGCGGCTCCACGGATTCCGTCTGCCGCATCGTGGCCCTCAAGCTCGGCGAGAACATGGGCCAGCAGTTCATTATCGACAACCGGGGCGGGGCCACCGGTACGATCGGCACCCTGCAGGTCGCCAAGTCGCCGGCGGACGGCTACACGCTGGTGTTCGGCACCAACAGCACGTTCGCCATTGCGCCCCACCTGATCAAGCTCCCCTACGATAACGACACCGCGCTCGCGCCGATCTCGCTGCTCGCGGTCAGCCCGCAGATCCTCACCGTGCATCCGTCGCTGCCGGTCAAAAGCGTGAAGGAGCTGATCGTCCTGGCGAAAGCCAAGCCCGAGATGCTTCTCTACTCGACGGCCGGGCCCGGCAGCACCAGTCACCTGGCGACCGAGCTGCTGATGTCGATGGCGGGCATCCGCATGACCCACATCCCCTACAAGGGCGGCAGCGGCCCCTCGGCCCAGGCGCTCATCGGCGGGGAAGTCAGCCTGTCGTTCGTCAACGTCATCATCGCCCTCCCGTTCTCCAAGGCCGGGCGCCTGCGGCCGCTGGCCGCAAGCACGACGCGGCGCGCGCAAATGATGCCGGACCTGCCCACGCTCGAGGAAGCTGGACTCAAGGGGTACGAATCCTCGACGTCCTTCGCCGCCTTCGCCCCGGCGGGCACGCCCAAGGAAATCGTCGCCCGGCTCCACAAGGAACTCGTGCGCGCGCTGACCGCGCCGGACGTGAAGGACAAACTGCTCGCCCAGGGGATCGATCCGATCGGCAGCACGCCGGAGGAATTTCTAGCCTACAGCAAGGTGGAAACGGCGAAATGGGGCAAGCTGATCAAGGAACGCGGCATCAAGTTCGAATAGCGCCGCGGCGGCGGCTCTTCACCGCCATGCGACCTGCCGCACGTCCCTACTTCGCGCCCGCCTTCTCCAGGATCTCCACCATCGCCTGATAACGCCGCCCCCGGGCGAGCGCCAGCGGCGTGTCCCCGCGCCGGTCGGCGAGGTTGACGTTCGCGCCCGCCTGCACCAACGCGCGCAGTGTCTCAGTGTGCCGCGGCCCCCCGTTGCCCAGCACGATGGATTCGATCAGCGCCGTCCAGCCGAGATTGTTCACATGGTTCAGCGGCGCGCCGGCCTCGATCAGGATGCGCGTCACCTCGTCATGCCCCAGGTGCGCGGCCGCGATCAGCGCCGTGCCGTCGTAGCGGCTGGTGATCTGCTTCGCGCTCGCGCCGAGCTTGATCAGCAGCCGCAACGTCTCCGGGTCGTCCGCCACGGAAGCGATCGTCACCGCGTCGTAGCGGTCGCGCTCCCGCGCGTTGAGGTCCGCCCCGGATTTGGCCAGCGCCGCGATGGCTTCCCGCTGTTTGGCGAACGTCGCGACATGCAGCGGCGTGCGGTCGTAGCTGTCGCGCACGTTCAGGTTCGCGCCGCTGGCGGCGAGGCGGTTGATCTCGGCGACGTCGCCGCGGGCGGCGGCGGCCAAGAGTCCGGTGTAGCGCGCCGTATCGGCGGCGGTGGGCGGAATCTGTGCCGAGGTCCCCGCGGCGAACCACAGCAACAGACCCAGAATCAGGACAACGGATGCACGGGCCATTCCTCTCTCCTCCATCAACAGTCCTTCACGCCTGCCCTGGGCCCCCACTTGTGCGGAGATGACTGCGCTCCTTATTCGTCATTCCCGCGCAGGCGGGTATCCCCTTCCCCCGTTTTGGGGGAAGGTAGGATGGGGGAGCGTTGACCCCTCTGGACACCGGCCTGCGCCGGTGTGACTGGCCTCAATGGATCCCCGCCTGCGCGGGGATGACGACTCTTCCTACTGAAACTTCTCCAGCTTGCCCTTCCACGCATCGGACAGCAGGCACGGAATCCATGCCTCGTTCTCCGCCTGCAGGCCACCGGAAAGCATCGTCTCCTGGGAAGCGTTGAGCGCTATCTTCGCCTGGATCACCGACATGCGCGGGTTCTTGGCAATCGAGCGCGCGATCTCCATCGCGGACGGCAGCAGCTCCGGCAGCGGCACTACGCGCAGGACGATGCCGAGGCTTTCCGCCTCCTTCGCATCGAAGCGCCGGCCGGTCAGGATCAGTTCCTTGGCCTTGTGCAGGCCGATGGCCCGCGGCAGCCGCTGCGTGCCGCCCGCGCCCGGCAGAAAGCCGAGCGTCACTTCCGGCAGCCCGAACTTCGCGTTGTCGGAAGCGATGCGCAGGTCGCATTGCAGCGCCAGCTCCAGCCCGCCACCCAGGCAGTAACCGTTGATCGCCGCGATCGTTGGTTTCGCCATGCTCGCGATCACGTTGACCCAGCGGCTGCGGAAGAAGCGCCGCTCGTTATAGAGTTCTTCCGTCGTCCGCTTGCCGCGCTCCTTGAGGTCGGCGCCCGCACAGAACGCCTTGTCGCCCTCGCCGGTGATCACGATGACCCCCACGTCCGGGTCCGCATCCAGGTCGTGCGCGAACTCGATGATTTCCGTGCGGAGCTGGATGTTGAGCGAGTTCATGACGTGGGGCCGGGTCAGCGTCACCAGCGCCACGCCGTCCTTGATCTCCACCCGTTTGACGTCCGTCGTTACTGCGGCCATATCATCTCCATGAATTGTCGTGGCATACTGTTTTGACCAGAGCGCCCAACGCAATGAAACACGCGTGCGTTGCGACCAGAATTGTTGATGACGCGAAGGCCGATGGGGCCAATGTGTCGACCTTGGCCCCGGAGGCCGACAAAGTCAGCGACGATTCTGGTCGCAACCCTTCGGGCTGGCACGAGTTTGGCCCATGGCGTCGTTATCCGCCTTGACCGTATTCGAATACGGCCGGCGGCAGATGCCTAGCCCTGAGCCAAACTCGTGACAGCGCATCGCGCGTTTCATTGCGTTGGGCGCTCTAAGTCAAAAATCGAGCATACCCCATGCATAAACCCCACACCCTGACCTGCCTGGCCGTCCTGCTGCTGCCGTCCGCCGCCCTCGCGCAGGCCTTTCCCGAGCGGCCGCTCCGCATGATAGTGCCCTTCGCACCGGGCGGCGTCGCCGACATCGTGGCCCGCCTCGTCGGCCAGAAGATGGCCGAGAACCTCGGCCAGAACGTCGTGATCGACAACCGCACGGGCGCCGGCGGCTCCATCGCCGGCGAACTCATCACCCGGGCGCGGCCCGACGGTTACACCTTCCTGCTCTGCACCTCGAGCGTGGCGGTCTTCAACCCCCTGCTCACGCCCAACGCGCAGTTCGACCCGCAGCGCGACCTCGCGCCGCTGTCGCTGGTGTCCTCCGCGCCCTTCGTGCTGCTCGTGCCCGCGTCCTCGCCCGCGAACAGCGTGGCCGAACTGATTGCCCTGGCGAAAGCCAAGCCCGGCTCGCTCAACTTCGGTTCGGCCGGCGTCGGCTCCGCCTCGCACCTCATCAGCGAACTGTTCGTGGCCACGACCGGCATCAAGGCCACGCACGTGCCCTACAAAGGCACGGCGCCTGCCACTAACGATCTCCTGGGCGGCCAGATCCAGATGATGATGGATTCCATCACCGCCTCCCTGCCCCACATCCAGTCGAAGCGCGTGCGCGCGCTGGGCATTTCCACGCGCAAGCCCATCGCGCTGGCGCCCACGATCCCGACCATCGCCGAGACGGTGCCCGGCTTCGAGGGCACGACGTGGCAGGGGTTGTGCGCCCCCGCCGCAACCCCGCGGCCCATCGTCGACCGGCTGAGCCAGGCCGCCATCAAGGCCGTGAAGTCGCCGGAACTCACCGAGCGCTTCGCCTCGCTGGCGGTGATCGGCGTCGGCAGCACCGCCGACGAATTCCGCGCCTTCCACAAGACGGAGCTCGCCAAGTGGGGCAAGGCCATCCGCGACGCGGGGATCAAACCGCAATCATAAAGGCCGTTCGTATTGAGCGGAGCAAAGCGAAGTCGAAATACGTATGCCTTCGATTGATGGCTTTGTGCGCTTCGACTTCGCGCCTCGAGCGCTACGCTCAGCGCGAACGGAGAATTTCAACGGACTAGTGGCATAGCCGGGCGCAACACCAGCAGCGCGTCGGCCGCCACCACCCCGTGGCCCCGCTCGCGCACGATCAGCGGGTTGATGTCGAGTTCCGCGATGCGGTCCCGCAGCGCCCATGCCAGGGTGGACACCCGCACCAGCGTCTCCGCCAGTGCGTCGCGGTCCGCTGGCGGCCGGCCGCGCACCCCGTCGAACAGCGCCGCGCCGCGCAGTTCCGCGATCATGGCGTGCGCCTCCTCGCGGCCGAATGGCGCGATCCGGCAGGTCACGTCCTTCAGCGTCTCGGCCAGCACGCCGCCGAGCCCGAACGCCACCACCGGCCCAAAGCTCTCGTCGTTGACCACACCGACGATCGTCTCGATGCCGCCGGTCACCATCTCGCAGGCGAGCATTCCCGTCAGCGTCGCGGCCGGAAACGCCTTCAGCGCGCTGGCAATGATGTCCTTGCCCGCTGTCACCAGTTCCGCCTCATCGCGAATGCCGAGCCGCACGCCGCCGATGTCGCTCTTGTGCGCGATCTCGCGGGAGACCACCTTCAGCGCCACCGGGTAGCTCATGTCCGGTGCAACGTAAGAGGCCAGCGGCAGCAGCACGTCGCGCGTGACCGGGATGCCGGCCGCCATCAGCACCTGCTTGCTCTCGTGCTCGTCGAGGCTCACCGCGCCCTCCGGCAGTTTCGGCAACGCTTCGAGCGGCGACGGCACGGGGTTTTCTTCAGGCGCGCGCCGCCGCGCTTCGGCGTATTCGGCCAGCATCCCCATCGCCCGCGCCGCGCGGTTGGGCGACGACAGCAGCGGGATGCCCGCCTTCGCAAGATGTTCGTGCCCCTGCGTGGAAACCGCCGCCGGGATCGCGGAGAACGCAAGCACCGGCTTGTCGAACTTTGCGGACGCTTCCGCCAGCACCCGCGCGCCCAGTTCGAAGGTCTTGCCCGCGACCATGCCGAACAGCACGCAAAGCTGGTGCACGGCCGGGTCCGCCAGCACCGTCTCGAACGCCGCGCGATAGTTGGCTTCGTGCTCCGCGCGCGGGTAGCCGGCCGTGGTGTCGATCGGATTCCCGACCGCGGCCAGCGGCGGCAGCAGTTGCCGCAGTTTCCCGGTCGTCGCAGCGGCAAGCGGCGTGATGTTCAGCCGCACCTCGTCCGCCGTATCGGAGAACACCACCGCACAGCCGCCGGTGTTCGTCACCACGGCGACGTTGCGGCCCCGCGGCAGGCGGCCGGAGGTAAAGCCGAGCAGGAAGTCCACGGCCTGCTCGGAATCGAACACCTCCAGGGCGCCGCACTGCCGCAACGCCGCGCGATAGACGTCGTAGGTGCTCGTGAGGTTCGCGGTGTGCGACGCGGCGGCCCTGGCGCCCTGCCCCGTCTTGCCGCCTTTCAGGATCACCACCGGCTTGCCCGCGGCGAGCGCGCGGTCGAGCGCCCGCATGAATGCGCGCCCGTCGGCCACGCCCTCGATGTAGGCCAGGATCACCTTCGTTTCCGGGTCGTCGACGTAGGCGTCGATCAGCTCCGGCATTGTGATGTCCGCTTCGCCGCCGGTAGCCACCACGTAGCGGAAGCCCACGCCCGCCATCGCGGCCTGGATCACCACGCTCATGCCGAAGCCGCCGCTCTGCACGGCGACGGAGACCGGCCCCGCCCGCAGCGCGGGCGGGCGCGTGAGGCTGCCGAAGGCCGCGATCACATGCGCATGGATGTTCGCCATGCCGATGCAGTTCGGCCCGATCAGCCGCACGTTGGCCGCGCGCGCCGCCGCCAGCATCTCTACTTCCAGCCGCTCGCCCTCCGGCCCCATCTCGCGGAAGCCGCCCCCCAGCACCACGGCGAAGCGGATGCCGTGCCTGCCGCATTCGGCGACCACGCGCGCCACGTGCGCCGCCGGCAGCGCGATCACCGCCAGGTCGCACGGCCCGTCGATGGCGGACACCGACGCATAGGCGCGCCGGCCGTCGATCTCCGGATACTTCGGATTGACGGGATACACGCCGCCCGCAAAGCCAAACTGGTTGAGCGCGTGGACCGTCTGCCCGCCAAAACGCGTGATGTCGCCGCTGGCGCCGACGATGGCGATGCCGCGCGGATTAAAAAGCCCTTCGAATGCTGCCATTGAGGTCCTGTGTACGCTTCCCGTCTGGACAGACTTATCATTGCGGGATGATTTCCCGGCGAACGCGGAATTCTAGCCGAAGGTTCACGGCGCTCGCCGCATCGAAGCCATCTACAGCGAACGAGGTTCGTTAAAACATCATGGTGTTTCAGAAGACGCTCGATTTCCGCACGCGTGGACGCGGCACCACCGACATCACGGACGCGGTGCAGGGCGCCGTGGCCGCGAGCGGCATCCGGACCGGCGTGTGCACCGTGTTCCTCCAGCACACCAGCGCGTCGCTCATCCTCTGCGAGAACGCGGATCCCGACGTGCGGCGCGACCTCGAAACCATCATCGCCCGTCTGGCGCCAGACGCCGACCCCGCCTACCGCCACGACGCCGAGGGCGACGACGATATGGCCGCGCACGCACGGACCATGCTCACCTCGAACAGCCTGACGATCCCCGTGACCAACGGCGCGCTGGCGCTCGGCACCTGGCAGGGCCTCTATCTGTGGGAACACCGCACGGCGCCGCACCCGCGCAGCGTCGTGGTGACGGTGATGGGAGAGCCTTAGCCCGTCAGTAGTCGGGCGCCGGGCCGGGGGCTTTCGGTTTGTAACCTGTAAGATTACAATCCAACATGATCAAGCGCTTCAGACACAAGGGATTGGCGCGCTACTTTGAAAAGGGCGATCGGCGTGGAATTGATACCGCGCACGCCCCGAAGATCAGCCGCATTCTGGATGCCCTTGATCAGGCCGCCTCGCCGGAGCAATTGAACATCCCGGGCTGGCGTTTGCACCCGCTCACCGGCGATAGAAAAGGTACATGGAGCATCAGTGTTTCCGGCAACTGGCGCATTACGTTTGAGTTCAGCGGCACGGATGCCGTGAACGTGAATCTTGAGGACTATCATTGATGGACACGACGCGAAACAAAGCCCGCAAGCCGACCCACCCCGGCGAAATCCTGCGCGAAGATGTCTTGCCCGCGTTGCAAATCACGCAGGGCGAACTGGCGAACAAACTCGGCGTCTCGCGACGCTCGGTCTCGGAAATTCTCCACGGCCGCCGTCCGGTGACGGCCGACATGGCGATCCGCATCGGCCGTTTCTGCGGCAATGGTCCGGAGATCTGGCTGCGGATGCAGGCCGCGCTGGATCTGTGGGAATTGGAACGCTCGAACGCCACTTCATACCGTCGTATCGCCGCCTATCGGAAGGCAGCGTAAGCGCACGGCTTAATCCGGCACAACCGAACTCGCCGATAAGGAGCGCCCAAGTAACCGCCATGGCCAAGCTGAAAAACATTCACCCCGGGGAAATCCTGCTCGAGGAATTTCTCGTGCCGATGAACCTGAGCCAGAATGCGCTGGCCCGCGCCATCGGCGTGCCGCCTCGCCGCATCAACGAAATCGTGCTCGGCAAGCGCGCCATTTCCGCGGACACCGCATTGCGGCTGGCCAGGACCTTCGGCACCTCGGAGGGATTCTGGCTGGGACTCCAAGCCGATTACGACCTGGAGGAAGCGCGCCACATTATCTCCAAGGATCTGGCCAAGGTAGAGCGACTGGCTGCGTAAACGGCGCGTTGCTTCAAAACCGACGCGGCCCCCGCTGCTTCCGGCTACGCCGTCATCCCGGACCCGATCCGGGATCCATTTTGAATTTCACTGGATTCCAGCTTTCGCTGGAATGACGAGCCTCTGTCGTTCTGAATGGACCGAAGCCCGTCATCCCGGACCCGATCCGGGATCCATTTTGACCTTTCAGTGGATTCCCGCCTGCGCGGGAATGACGAGCCCCCCTACTCCGCCTGGATCTTCGCCACCTTGATCACCTTGGCGGTGACGGTGATGTCCTCGGCGATGAATTTCGCGAACTGCTCGGGCGTGGTGGCCGGCGGGATCACGAAGCCCATCTCGACCAGCTTCTTCCGCAGCACGGGATCGGCCACCGCCTTCGTCACTTCGCCGTTCAGCTTCGCCACGATGTCGGCCGGCAGCTTGGCCGGGCCCAGCAGGCCGATCCAGCTCGAGAAGTCGTAGCCCTTCACGCCGGATTCGTTGAGCGTCGGCACGTCCGGGATCGACTCCACGCGGGCGAGCGAGGTCACGGCCAGCGCCCGCATCCGGTTCCCCGCGAGGTACGGCGTCGCCGTGGGCACCGGGCTGAACATGAAATAGATCTGCCCGCCCAGCACGTCCGTCATCGCCAGCGCGCCGCCCTTGTAGGGGATGTGCCGCAGGTCCGTGCCGGTCATCATGCCGAACAGCTCCGCGGAGAGGTGCTGCGTCGCGCCGATGCCCGACGAGCCGTAGGTCAGCAGGCCCGGCTTCGCCTTGGCGAGCGCGATGAACTCCTTCGTGTTCTTCACGGGCAGCGAGGGATGCACCACCAGCACGCTCGGCTGGATCACCATCAGCGAGATCGGCGTCAGGTCCTTCTGCGGGTCATACGGCAGGTTCTTGATCAGCCCCGGCGCCGCGGAGACGCCGGACTGCGACGCCACCAGCAGCATGTAGCCGTCCGGCGGCGCCTTCGCCACCGCGGTCACGCCGATCGTGCCCGCCGCGCCCGCACGGTTCTCCACGATGAACTGCTGGCCGAACGCATCGCCCAGCTTGGGCGCGAACAGCCGGCCGGCGATGTCGATGCTCCCGCCTGGTGCGGACGGCACGATCAGGCGCACGACCTTGGTCGGGTAGGCCTGTCCTGAGCCTGGCGAAGTGTTCTGCGCGAATGCGGGGGCCGCCACGAGCGCGGCGATCGACAGGGCAATACGGGACTTCTTCATCGGGTCTCCAATCCGTCGTCCCAGCGAAAGCTGGGACCCATTGAGCTGCGTCACACCGGCGCAGGCCGGTGTCCAGAAGTCTTACCTCACTGGGTTCCGGCCCGGCCCCACCTTAGCCCGTCATACCCGCGCAGGCGGGTATCCATTGAGGCCCGTCACACCGGAAAGCAGAGCCTGCCCCGGCAGGCATCAGGCCGGGGCCAGTGTCCAGAAGTCTTGCCTCACTGGGTTCCGGCCCCGCCTCGCCCAGCCCGTCATCCCAGCGAAAGCTGGGATCCACTGAAACCCGTCACACCGGCGCAGGCCGGTGTCCAGAAGTCTTACCTCACTGGGTTCCGGCCCCGGACCCGGCCCCACCTTAGCCCGTCATTCCCGCGCAGGCGGGAATCCATTGAGGCCCGTCACACCGGCGCAGGCCGGTGTCCAGTAGCCTGCCTCACTGGATTCCAGCTTTCGCTGGAATGACGTCTTTAGTCAGCGAATAACAAACAACTCGTCGAGGTTCGTCCGATCCGACAACCGCACCGGATCCTTCTCCGTCACGAGCACCAGGTCTTCCAGGTGGTAATAGCAATAATCCGGGTCCACCACGCGCGGTTCACAAGCAATCACCATGCCCGGCACCAGCTCGGTGTCGTCCGTCGGCTGGATGCGCGGATTCTCGTGCAGCGCGATGCCCGTGCTGTGCCCGAACAGCGAGCCGCGGTAGGCGCCGCCCACGCTCTCAATGTCCTTCTTTGACGCCGCGTAGAGGTCGCACGCCCGCGCGCCGGGCCGCAGGCGGTCGATGGCCCGCAACTGCACGTCGCGCGCCTTGTGGTACCACTCCGTATGGCGCTCGCTCGCGTGGCCCACCGCCGCCAGGCGGTAGAGGTGCGAGTAGTAGCCGTTGCGTTGGGAGCGCACGCCGATCTTCAGCATGTCGTTGTCCGCGAGCTGCCGCTCGCCGGACCAGTAGTGGTTGGTGATGGTGTTCGGCCCCGAAGACACGCCCCAGGTGATGTCCCTGAACTCGCCGTGCCCGATCTCGAACAGCGTATCGGACATTACGCGAGCGAGCTTGTGCTCGGTGTCGCCGATCTTCGCCGTGCGCAGCGCGCGCTGGATCGCCTCGTCCGTGCCCTGCGCCGCCGCTGTGAGCGCGTCGATCTCCGGCTGCGTCTTCACCATCCGCGTGCGGTCGAACACCTTGTCGCAGGAAGTCAGGCTCGCCTGCGGCACCCGTGCCTGCAGGTCCTCGAAATAGTCGATGGTGATGTACTTGCGCTCGATGCCGATGCGGGCCTTGGCCAGCCCCTTCTCCTTTAGCACCTCCTCCACGCCTTTCATGGGGGAATCGAGGAACTCTGCATAGGTGCGGATATCGTCGACGGAGGCATAGCGCCGCGTCTGCGTCTCCTCGTTCTTGCACACCACCAGCGACAGCTCACCATTCGCGGTGACGATGCCCAGCGCCAGGCGGTCGCGGATCAGGACCTGCGTCTGGATCTTCCAGCCGCTCAGGTAGAAGAAGTTTTCGGGGGATGCCACCACGGCGGCATCCAGCCCGGCGGCCTGCATTTCCTTCAGCAGGACGGGCATGTTGACGACTTTGAGCTTCACAGTGCAGTCCCTATCGATTTCGACTTCCTTCGTTTTTATCACAACGTCGGAAGCGGGCCTATATTTCTGATCCTTAGTGCAACGCCGGCTAAGCGGCGGTGCGCGGGGGCGGGACGACGGCGGGCGGCTTGCGCGCGTGCGGGGAAATGGCACACCTCCACGGGAAAGAAAAAGCATCGCGGGCGGGCGGCGCTAGTGGAAAGCGTGCTGAGTATGGGGAGGGGGGCTCAGGGGGTGAGACACGGAAGCACTCTCCTCCCTTGGCAAATAGGCATCCCAGAGACACGCAACAGCATCGAAGCCCAGGAGTTTGGAGTTTTTCGGGCAGAATCATGCCTGCCGGCTATCCAGCAGACCATGACAGAACCAACGACCAAACCATGCCCGTTTTGCGCGCTGCCAGAGCAGCGCATCGTTATCGCCAACCACCTCGCGATAACCGTGCGGGACGCGTTTCCAGTTTCGCCCGGCCACACACTTGTAATCCCGCGACGTCACTTCGCAACCTTCTTCGACGCGACGCACGAAGAACGCGCCTCCATACTCGATCTGATGGATAAGGCAAAGCACGGCCTGGATAAAGAGTTGGGGCCTGCGGCATACAACATCGGCATCAACGACGGCGCAGCGGCAGGACAAACAATCCCCCATATGCATCTTCACCTTATCCCTCGGTATGCAGGCGATTCTGCCGACCCACGTGGCGGAGTCCGTTGGATATTTCCTGACAATGCGAGGTACTGGTAATGTCGCCCGACGAGATACTCAGCGCGTTTGACAACATCCGCGTGTGGCAACGCGGCGATCGTCGTGCACCGCATAAGCCGCTTCTGGTGCTGTTAGCCCTCGGCAACCTTGTTCGCGGGGGAAAGCCGCAAGTCGAATTCGCTGATATTGAAGGCAAGCTTGGACGATTGCTGGAAGAGTTCGGGCCGTCGAGCTCCGGTGCTACGCGCCACTTCCCCTTCTGGCATCTGACGACCGACGGGCTGTGGCAACTCAACGGCCCTGCAGAGATTCTTGCCCGCCCACCCGGCGCGACACCCACCATTGGCGAACTGCGCTCCAATCATGTCAGCGGAGGCTTTCCACCGGAAATACAGTCTGCATTCCAGAAAAAACCCGCTCTCGTCGCCGAAGTAGCACGTCGCGTGCTTGACGCACACTTTCCGGAAAGCATCCGACAGGACGTTCTTGAGGCAGTGGGGCTGTCACTCGAACCACTCGAAATCGGCGACACCGGGCCAGCGTCCCGTCGCCGCGATCCTTCGTTTCGTGACAACGTACTACTGGCGTACGAATACCGATGTTGCGTATGCGGCCACGACCTGCGGCTCAAGCAGCAGGTCATCGCACTCGAGGCCGCACACATCAAGTGGTTCCAGGCTGGCGGACCAGACGTGGAGCAGAATGGACTTGCACTTTGCTCGTTACACCACAAGGTTTTCGACTTGGGCGCTTTCACCATCCGCCCAGCCGATTACATCATGGTGTTCAGCCAGCATCTGTTCGGCAACGCCGAACAGCTACTTTCCTACCACGGAGCGGGTATACAGCTTCCCCAAAGCAAGTCATACCTACCGAGCGCGGAGTTTCTAGATTGGCACGAGGATCAAGTGTTCAAAAAGCCGGGAAGGGATGCCGATTAAATATCTCCGACTATGCTTCAATATTTAATCGATATAAAAGAACCCGCTACCTTACCCCACTCTATTCGATCGAGACCTCAGTGAACAGCCGAGCTTATTACGCCGATTTGATCGAAGACTTTTTGAATCGAAGCTCAGATGAGGTGCTCGGCATACTTGCTCGAGGGGATTCGTTTTCTATCGAAACATCACAGCGCGACGCATGGATTGCGCAGATTGAGATTCTACGGAAAGCACTTACGCCTTACAAAGGTCTCGGCAAGATCTACTTCGAATATTCCATCCCTAGGCTTGGTAAGCGTATTGACGTCGTAGCACTAATTAAACATGTGCTGTTTGTGATCGAGTTCAAGGTCGGCGAAACTCAGTTTTCAGCCAGCGCGAGAGATCAAGTCTGGGACTATGCGCTAGACCTCAAAAATTTCCATGAGACCAGCCATGGAATAGCCATAGCGCCGATCCTGGTTGCAACGAGATCAAAAAGCGTCATATCTACCCTCGCGGCGACAGCACAGAGCGATGGCTTATTGCTACCGATTCATGCAACGGCAGAAGGGCTCGCCGAGATAATGTGTCGCGCTCTCGATTTTTGCGACGGCCATGTCATTGATCCCGTCAACTGGGAACATGGGCGGTATCGTCCTACTCCGACCATCATTGAGGCGGCTATCGCCTTGTACTCAGGTCACGCCGTCGCCGACATTTCTCGTAGCGACGCTAGCGCAGTCAACCTAAGCCAATCCTCAGAAGCAATTTCGGAAATAATCCGCTCATCGAGAACGTTATCCAGAAAATCGATCTGCTTTCTGACAGGGGTTCCTGGCGCAGGAAAAACACTCGTTGGACTCAACATTGCGACACAACACATCGACAAGGATAGCGATCTCTATAGCGTGTTTCTCTCTGGCAACGGGCCGCTGGTGGCGATCCTTCGTGAGGCCTTGGCAAGGGACAAGGTCCAGCGCGAGGCAAACGCTGGGCGCAAACTCAAGAAAGGCACCGCAACAAGCGAAGTAAAACTATTCATCCAGAATGTGCATCACTTTCGCGACGAATGTCTAATCGACCCGAGTTCCCCACCGATAGAACATGTAGCATTGTTCGACGAAGCCCAACGAGCTTGGAATCTCGAGCAAACCGCATCGTTTATGTTACGCAAAAAACAGCGGCCAGATTTTGATCAATCCGAGCCCGAATTTTTGATCTCGTGCCTAAACAGGCATCCAGATTGGGCCGTAGTTGTTTGTCTCGTCGGTGGTGGCCAAGAAATAAATACTGGCGAGGCTGGAATTAGCGAGTGGATCGAATCAATCTCACGAGCGTTTCCTGATTGGCACGTGCACATTTCGCCCCGACTGCACGACGCCGAGTACGGCGCTGGCACAGTTCTGGAAACACTGTCCACCCGCCCAAACGTTCATTACACGAATGATCTACATCTCGGCGTTTCACTAAGATCTTTCCGTGCCGAGCACGTCTCCGACGTTGTGAAACATCTACTTGATTTAGATGAGACGGAGGCTCGGCGACGAATCGACCAAATAGCTAGTCGCTATCCGATAGTCATCACTCGTGATCTGAATCGCGCAAAATCTTGGCTCAAGGAACAAGCGCGAGGTTCGGAGCGATACGGCATTGTCGTTTCGTCGCAAGCCCAACGATTGAAACCCCATGCAATCGACGTTAAATCCCCTATGGACCCCATCCATTGGTTTCTTGACGGAAAGGACGACGTTCGATCTTCGTACTATCTCGAGGATGTCGCCACCGAATTTCATGTGCAAGGCCTTGAACTCGATTGGGCTTGTGTCGTGTGGGACGCTGATTTCCGATACGCAGATGAGGGTTGGCAACATCTCTCGTTTGTTGGTTCTCGCTGGAATCAGATACGAAAACCAGAAAGACAAACCTATCTAAAGAACGCTTATCGCGTGCTATTAACGCGAGCACGCCAGGGCATGGTCATCGTTGTACCTAGCGGGGATGATGCTGATCCAACACGTCAGCCGGCTCATTACGATCCAACATTTTCTTATCTCCAGCGCCTCGGCTTTAACGCGATCTAGCAAGTCGCTGTATAGGATGCTGCCGCCTTCGCTAATACCCGCCCCATCCCACCCTCAACGCCGCCGGCCCCACCACCTCAACCCGGCTCCCGTGCTTCAGCACATCCATCGTCAGCTCCCGCTCGTCCGCGAACGGCAGTTCCATGACGAGGCTGCCATCGGGCTCGTCCGTCAGGCGCTGGTCGGGGTGCCATTCCTCGTGGCGCACCCAGCGCGCGGATTCCGGGTTGAAGCGCAGCCTGGCCCACTGCACGTTCTTGCCGCCGAAGATGCCGTAGCCGTTGATTACGCACCCCATGGAGGGAGTCATTTCTTATCGTCCCATGAGCCAAAGCCGATAGACCGCTTGCTTGCCGCTGGTGGAGTCATGAGTTCGCGGATGGCGTCGAAAACCGCCTTGAACTGGCTGTCGTATTTGCGTTCCAGCGCCGCGAGCTTGCGGGCCAGATCGGCATGCGCACCCAGAATCCGACGCAGCCGCACGAAGGCCCGCATGATTTCGATATTGACCATGACCGCACGCTTGCTGCGCAGCACGCTGGAGAGCATGGCGACGCCCTGCTCGGTGAAGGCGTAAGGCAAATACTTGATGTTCTGGCCACGCTTCAAGGTCACAAATTGTGACCTTGAACGATGCAGCGCTTCCGCTTCATCACGCGTGAGCTGGAACATGAAATCGTCCGGAAACCGGTTGATATTGCGCCTGACGGCCTGATTGAGGACCTTGACGGATACAGCGTAAAGCTCCGCCAAGTCCTCGCTCACCAGCACTCTTTCGCCCCGCAGCAACAGAACCAGCGGCGCGATGCTTTCCGGCTTCAATGATGGTCTCTACACTACGCGTTTGGTCGGCATTTTATTGGCTCCCTGGCGATGGAGCGTATAGGGGCTGGTGGCTCACCGGGTGAGCTTGCGTCGTAACAGGCCGGGCGCGCCGGCGAGCGCTCCCGACATGCCTAACTGAAGGGGCAAGATCAAGGTGGATCCCGGATCGAGTCCGGGATGACGGCCTATCGAGCAAGATCAAAATGGATCCCGGCTCGGGGGCCGGGACGACAGCACTTCTTCCGGGATGGCCGCGGGGGATCACCGGTAAACCTCCGCTGAAGCCCTCAGGGTCTGCCCGACCGACTCTCTGAGGCCTTTGGGTTCGAGCACCTCAACCCGGCTCCCGTGCTTCAGCACATCCATCGTCAGCTCCCGCTCGTCTGTGAACGGCAGTTCCATGACGAGGCTGCCGTCGGGCTCGTCCGTCAGCCGCTGCTCGGGATGCCACTCCTCATACCGCACCCAC
>JBOIEQ010000065.1:0-22096 GCA_050741255.1 Burkholderiales bacterium
GCATCAGCAAGGTGCCGCAGGCCTCCTCCGGCAAAACCGACCCGGAAGCCGAGTCCGAGCAGGAAGCGACTCCTGGCGGGGCGCTGGAGAACTACACCCTCAACCTCAATCAGCTCGCCACCCAGGGCAAGATCGACCCGCTGATCGGGCGCGAGCGCGAGCTCGAGCGCGTGGTGCAGACGCTGTGCCGCCGGCGCAAGAACAATCCGCTGCTGGTGGGCGAAGCCGGCGTCGGCAAGACCGCAATCGCCGAGGGGCTCGCCCGTCGCATCATCGAAGGCGATGTCCCGGACATCCTCGCCAAGTGCCAGGTCTATTCGCTCGACATGGGCGCGTTGCTGGCCGGCACCAAGTATCGCGGCGATTTCGAGCAGCGGCTGAAGGCGGTGCTGAAGCAGCTGGTCGACAACCCGAACGCGATCCTGTTCATCGACGAGATCCACACGCTGATCGGCGCCGGGGCGGCATCCGGCGGCACGCTCGATGCTTCCAATCTGCTGAAGCCGGCGCTGTCGACGGGCGCGCTGAAGTGCATCGGGGCGACCACCTACCAGGAATACCGCGGCATCTTCGAGAAGGACCACGCGCTGTCGCGGCGCTTCCAGAAGATCGATGTCAACGAGCCCTCGGTCGAGGAAACGGTGGCCATCCTGCGCGGATTGAAGACGCGCTTCGAGGCGCATCACGGCATCAAGTACGCGGCCTCCGCGCTATCCGCCGCAGCCGAACTCGCGGCGCGCTACATCAACGACCGCCACATGCCCGACAAGGCGATCGACGTGATCGACGAGGCGGGCGCGGCCCAGCGCATCCTGCCGAAGTCCAAACAGAAGAAAGTCATCACCAAGACCGAGATCGAGGAAATCGTCGCCAAGATCGCGCGAGTGCCGGCGCAAAGCGTGTCTTCCGACGACCGCTCCGCCCTGAAGAACCTCGACCGCAACCTGAAGGCGGTGGTGTTCGGGCAGGACAAGTCGATCGATGCGCTCGCCGCGGCCATCAAGATGGCCAGGAGCGGCCTCGGCAACCCGGCCAAGCCGATCGGCAACTTCCTGTTCAGCGGGCCCACCGGTGTCGGCAAGACCGAGGTGGCGCGTCAGCTGGCCTACGTCATGGGCGTGGAGTTGATCCGCTTCGACATGTCGGAATACATGGAGCGGCATGCCGTGTCGCGGCTGATCGGCGCGCCGCCCGGCTACGTCGGTTTCGATCAGGGCGGCCTGCTGACCGAGGCGGTTACCAAGCACCCGTACTCGGTGATCCTGCTCGACGAGATCGAGAAGGCGCACCCGGACGTCTACAACATCCTGCTGCAGGTGATGGACCACGGCACGCTGACCGACAACAACGGACGCAAGGCCGATTTCCGCAACGTGGTGATCATCATGACCACCAACGCGGGCGCGATGGAGCTGTCGAAGAATTCGATGGGCTTCACGCAGGGCAAGCAGACGGGCGACGAGATGGCGGAAATCAAGCGCCAGTTCACGCCGGAATTCCGCAACCGGCTGGACGCGATCATCTCGTTCGCCGCGCTCGATCCGCAGATCATCCTGCGCGTGGTCGACAAGTTCCTCATGCAGCTCGAGGAGCAGTTGGCCGAGAAGAAGGTCGAGATCACCTTCACGCAGCGGCTCAAGGACTATCTGGCGAAGAAGGGTTTCGACCCGCTGATGGGCGCGCGGCCGATGGCGCGCCTGATCCAGGACACCGTGCGGAAAGCATTGGCCGATGAACTGTTGTTCGGCCGGCTGGCGAATGGCGGCAAGGTCACCGTCGATCTCGAGGGCGAGGACAAGGTTCAGCTCGTGTTCGCGGACGAGGTGACGCCGGAGGCCAGCGTTACCTGACAGGCAGCGTGACCCGTTCCAGGCCCCCGGCGACGGCGTCCCCCGGGGGCCTTGTTTTGTTCGCTCTGCGCGCACCGCATAAGCTTAGAATCCGGAATTCGAAACGGGCCGCCAGAGCCCGCTAGCATCGCGGGGTCATCTTCCAACCCGGTCCCACCCGCCCGGTTCATAAAGGAGGCAGTGATGAATCAGTATTGGATGCGGCCCGCGTTGCTCGCGGTTGCCGCCATCGTTGCCGGCGTCGGCGCCGGCAATGCGCAGGCACAGAATCCCCAATCCCAAACCGCGCGCGGCCTCGCCGCGACCTGTTTCACCTGTCACGGCACCGACGGCCGCAGCGTCGGCGGCGTGCCGCCCGCCCTCGCGGGCCAGAACAAGGACTACCTGGTGCAGCAGATGAAGGAGTTCCGGGACGGCAAGCGCCCGGCCACCATCATGCACCAGCTTTCCAGGGGCTACACCGACGCGCAGATCGAGCAGATCGCCGCGTATTTCGCCAACGTCAAACCGGGGCCGGCGGTTGCCGCGCCCGCGGGCCGGTAGGGAGGCTGCGATGACTTACTCACGACGCGAGTTCATGCAATGGGCGTCCGCCACGGGCGCACTGGCCACGCTCGGCGCCTGCGCCGGCACCGGCGGCGGCGGGCCGAAGGTGGTGGTGGTCGGCGGCGGCTACGGCGGCGCGACGGCAGCCAAATACGTCAAAATGCTGGCGCCCGATTTCGACGTGACGGTGGTCGAACGCGAGGCGAACTTCATTTCCTGCCCGCTGAGCAACCTGGTCCTCGGCGGCAACGCCGAACTGAAGGACCTGACCTTCAGCCACGACGGCCTGAAGCAGCGCGGCATCAACGTCGTGCGCGACAGCGCGACGGGCATCGACGCGGGCAAGCGCGAAGTGCGCCTCGCCTCGGGTGCGACGCTGGCCTACGACCGGCTGATCCTCTCGCCCGGCGTCGATTTCACCTACGACACGCTGCCGGGCCTCAACAACGCCGCGGCGCAGGAGCGCGTGCTGCATGCCTGGAAGGCCGGCCCGCAGACGCTGGCGCTGCGCCGCCAGCTGGAAGCGATGCCCGACGGCGGTGTCTACGTGCTCACCATCCCGACCGCGCCCTACCGCTGTCCGCCGGGGCCCTACGAGCGCGTGTGCCAGGTAGCGGACTACTTCAAGCGTGCGAAGCCAAAATCCAAGATCATCGTGCTCGATGCGAATGCCGATATCGTGTCAAAAGCAGGCTTGTTCCGTGCGGCATGGAACGGCCAGTACAAAGGAATGATCGAGTATCGGGGGGGCAACGAACTGCAGGATGTGGATGCCAAAACGAACACGGCGATCCTGATCGGCGACAAGCTGCAGGCCGCGGTGCTGAACGTGGTGCCGCCGCAACGGGCCGGCGCGATCGCCGGCAGCGCGGGCGTCATCACCGCCAACAACCGCTGGTGCGAGATCGACTGGCGGACCTACGAGTCCATCAAGGTGCCGGGCATCCACATCCTCGGCGACGCGACGCTGTCGGCGCCACTGATGCCGAAGTCCGCGACGATGGCCAACCAGCACGGCCGCGTGTGCGCGGCGGCGGTCGTCGCGCTGCTCCGCGGCCAGCCCGCCGACGCGGCGCCGGTGATCCTCAACACCTGCTACAGCTTCATCGACGGCAAGAACGTGGTGCACGTGGCGTCGGTGCATGCCTACGAGACCGGCCCGAAGACGATGGTGGTGGTGAAGGGTTCGGGCGGGGTGTCGGACAAGCCGAGCGAACTCGAAGGCACCTACGCCTGGGGCTGGGCACGCAACATCTGGGGCGACGCGCTGGCCTGAACGGCCGGCCGGTGCTGTCCGTGAACCGGGGCGCCGCGGCGCCCCGTTTTCATGTCGGTTGCCGTGCGCGCGCCCGCGGCGGGACCCAGCGCCAGGCGGCCGCCGTCAGGGCCGCCCACGCGCAGTAGAGCGCGATGAAAACCCACCCCGGCAGGTCCCAGAACAGCAGGCGCGCGACCCAGTCCGCGACGAAGCCCTGCGGGCGGGCGCCGCCGCGCAGTGCGTCCTCCCACAAGGTCAGCGGGCAGGTGATCCCGGCCAGCGCCTGCAGCGCGACGAACACGATGGCGGCGAGGTGGGCCAGGCGGAAGCGGCGGTTGCGCACCCAGTTCCATCCCAGGGCCGCGCCGAGGCCTGTCGCGAGGAGGCCGCCGGCCACAAAGGCGACGAACCCGGCATGGAGCAGCAGAATCACATCTGCCATGGGTATCCCCGGCGGGCGGGGCGCGCCAGCGCTACGTCAGCGCGCGGCGTGGCGCCGAAACAATCCGCGGGGCTAGCGGTTCTGGTGCGGGCCGAGCATGTCGCCGCGGAACGACATGTCGCCGCGCGAAGACATGTCACCCCGCGAGGTCATGTCGCCGCGTGCACCGCCGCCCGCGCGGGCGATCATGGAGTTGAGCAGCAACTCCTGGTAATTGCCGGTCTCGACGTCCATGCATATGGTGAGGTCCTTCTTGTCCACGGCCCACACGAGTATGTCGTCGGAGAAGGTCCAGTCGCGGGCGCTGAGGCCGACGTGCTTGGTGTTGAAGGCCGGATGGCCATTGGCGCCCACGGTCTGCGCTTTCTGGCCGTTGTTCGACACCAGGAACAGCAGCGGGCGCGGCAGCGTGTAGTAATGGCCTTCGTAGGAAAAACTGTAGATGCGCGCGAAAATCGGCGGCACCGGAGGCGTGCCGGCAACGGGTTGTCCCTGCGCGTCGCGCGCAGCGCTCTGCTTGCGCAAGGTGCGCTCGATCCGCTTGGGCGGCATCGGGATCTCGCCGCCCGCGGCGGGCGCGTCGTATTTCGTGAACTCGTTGGCGTGAGTGGCATCGGCGCCGGCGTCCGTAACGTTGCCCACGCCCGACATCGATTCGCGGTTGTAGATGAGCGCGGTAAACGGCTTGCCGAACAGCCAGATTCGCGTGGGTTCGAAAAAAGTTTCGAAGCCTGGGTCGAAATGAGGAAACGGCATGGCTCGCTCCTGAGTGCAAATTCAGTCACAAATGCTACCTAGGTCCCCTGACGGTGTCCACAGCGGCCTATGCCATCCGGGTGATGGACAGCGTCACCCTTTCTCCGGGCGCATCGCTGCCACGCGTTCGCTGAAGGTATGCCGGCCGGTCCGGAAGGGCAGTTCGATGCCGCGCCAGCGCAGGCTCTCGAGCATGATCTCCCGGCCCGCGCCACCCGTGATCTGCTGATCCGCGGCGAGCAATGCGGCGCCTGCCTGCGCATACGTGACATCCCATGACAGCGTTCGCCAGGCGGCGGCCAGGCAGCGGCCGATGTAGTCGCGGGCGTCGAGCAGTGCATTTTTGAAATCATCGTGGCGGCCGGCGTAGGCGTGGTCGAATTCCGCCTGGACGGTCGCTTCGTCGGCGATGCGGACATCCGGGCGCGACAGGGCGTCCAGTTCGCGGCTGATGAGCCTGTCCTGCACCAGCAGATGTTGAAACACATCCACCAGCATGTCGAAGACAGCGCCGGTCATCGGCAGGCTCATGGTGTGACGCTGCGGGTACGAGAGTTGTGCCGGCGGCGTCCGCAGATCCGGGACATCCGCCAGCGTGAGCGTCGTGCTCGCCAGCCGGATCTGTTCGGTTTCGGACAATTCGCCGATGCGGTTCAGTTCGTTCGGCAGGTACAGGTTGCCGCAGGTGCGCTCGAGCAGGCGGTCCACCACCGAATCGAAATCCAGCACGGCGATCATGGCAACGCAGTCGGCCGCCGATTCGTGGAACGCGAAGTATTCGGCGCCCGCGCGGCCCGGCGGTGGCGTGCCGAGCAGCGCGTAGATGAAGGCGTGTCCGAGTTCGTGGGCGAGTACATCGAAGTTGAGGCAGAACGGCTGCGGCTCGGGCGCGTCCGGGCGGGCAAACCCGGTTTCGATGAACCCGTACCCGGAATGCGCGTTGTTCCAGTTGACGAGCGGCACCAGCTCGAGCCGCGGCAGGTCGCCGGCGAAATGCCAGGGGAGCGGACCGCCGAAGTAGCGTTCCCACACGTCGAGCACGAAGCGCAGCGTCCCGTACATGTGCGCCGCCATGAATTCGCGGCTCCACGGGTCCGTCAGATGATCGAAATGTCCGTCGGGTCCCGGCTGCACCGGCGGCCGGCGGGCGCCGCGGTAGGGCGGCGCGTGCGGGAACTCGCGGTAGGGTTCCTTGCCGACCGCATCGACCACGTACATGCGATCGTCGGCAGGGCCGGGACCGATGGCGTCGGGCGGATGCGCGATCCAGACGGTCTCCGGTCCCAGGATGGATTGCAGGACCGGCGGCTGCGGGTAGAGCAGGAAGCGCGTACCCCGACCTTGGTACTGCTGCCGTGCCAGACGTCGGGTGCCTGCCATTGTCTTACACGGCCTGTTCGGCGCCGGTCATCTGGCGGTAGACGAATTCGTGGAACACGGCGCCGTGGAATTGCGGGGGATCCGCATAGCCGGCCGATTGCAGCCAGCCTTCCAGATCGTCCGGCATGTCCCCCTGCAAGACTTGCGAGAAATACCAGTCCCGCAATTCCAGCAGCTTCAGGTCCGAAAATTCCGTCATCGCGGGCAGATCCCGGCGGGAGGCCAGGCGTGCCCGTTTGTCTTCGGCGCGCGCGCGCAGGCGTTCGAATTCGCCGCTGGCGCGGATCTGCGCGAGCATCTGGCGCTCCACGACGGTCGCCGGGATGTCTTCAGCCGGACGGCGCACGGCTTCCGCTTGTGCGGCCGCGGCGAGCGGGGGCGCCTTCAGCGCCAGCAGCGACCGCAGCGCTTCGCGTCGCACGGCGTCCCACCGCGCAGCGTCAAGGCGCAATTCCTCCAGCGCCTGCGTCTCCTCCGCATCGTGCATCGTCGCCGTCCGGGCGCCGGCGAACGCGCGCGCCCACAACGTCGTGTGCTCGAAGGTAAAACCGGCCGCAAAGGGTGCGGGATCCCGCGCAAGAAAGGTGCGCAGCGTCTCGATCATGAGGAGGGCATCCGCGCGCTTCTGCCGCACGCGGCCGGCGGGCAGCCAGTCCTGCAACGCCGCGAGTTCCGCAGCCGGCAGCGCAGCCGCGCGCGCCTGTTCCAGCAGGTGCGCATAACCGCGCTCGGGAAAATACAAGCCCTTGGCGATGACGAGCAGTCTGGCCTGCGTCGTGCCTGCGATGACGCCCGCGCGTCCGGCATCGGCCAGCGTGCAGCGGATATCCACCATGGCTTCGGAGGCCGCGAGGTAGCCGCTCTCGGCCGGGCCATGGATCACCGCGACCTCGTCGTCGTCCTCGAAGGGCGCGTCGCCGCAACCGGCCAGTACGCCGTCGCGGTAGGCCTCGAAAATGCGGCCCACGCCCCGCATGCCGAAGGGCGCGAGTTCCGCCGCCCGCAGGGCGCCCATGCTCGCCGCCCCGAACACGTGCACGCCCTGCTGCAGGGCCCAGAGGATTTCCTTGTGCCACACGGAGGGCGTCCACTGGAAATACCCATCCACGATGCCGATGGCGCGTGGCCTCAGTAGCGACACCGCGCGATGGACGTCGCCATGTTTTGCCGGCGGCAGCCACATCACCTCGAGCTTCCTCGCGTCTTCCTGCGGCGGCAGGCTGGGCCCGGCGAAGATGCAGGCGTTCATGCCGCACCCTGAAGGCAGCGCCGCGCGCGCGATCCGGGGGCATAGTCACCGCCTTCGTGACCCATCGCGCCCTCGAGCCCCGGGACGATCATCCGCACCACCGGGATGCCGATCGCGTCCTGGGTCAGGTTCACCGCAATGGCCTGTCCGATGCCGGCGCCGCGCAGGCGCGCCAGCATCCATTGCAGATCGTCCTCTATCGATGGAGACTCGAAGCTAGGGGCCTGCGCGAACGCGCGCGGCGCAGCCGGCGCGGCCAGCAAGCCCCGGAAACGTGCCTGCCGGCGCGCGCGCGCGGACGGGCTGTACCACTGCGGCAGGTAGTCGTCGCGCGCGCCGGCGATGTAGGTGTTGCGCGCCTGGCCGGCTTCCGTGAGTGCCCGCAGCAGCGCGATCTGCCGCACCGGATGACAACCCGCGCCGAACTCGGGATCCGCATCGTCGCCATCGCGCCCCAGCAGCAGACAGACGAAGCAGGCGATGCCCACGTCCGTCGTCGTGTCCCAGATCCGCACGTCGAGACCCGCCTGCCGGTACCGCGCGATGATGCCGCGGCACGCGTCGTCGTCGATGCTCTCGGGATTGATGACCCGCCCCGCTTGCGCTTCGTCCGGCTCGTGCATCCAGAGCGTTCGCGCATCCCGTTCGACCACTTCGCACAGACCGTGGCTGATCGCTTCGAGCCGGTGATTGCCGGAAGCAAGGCCGTTGGTGTTCGCCTGAAAACAGCCGCTGCCGGGCGGCAGGGGCAGGGTGTAATTGGCGCTCACGAGTTCGAAGGGTACCCACAACGGGCCGCCGTCCAGCAGGTCCTCGCCTTCGATCCACAGCAGCGGCAGCGCGGGGGTGTACCGGCTGTCGCGCGCCTGCGGCAGCGCGGCGAGGTCCGCCACGCGATGTTCGCTTCGCATCTCGTCGGTGCTCGCGAGCTTGAGCGGCCGGAGGATGTGCTCGGCGTGCCAGATCTCGACCGCTTCCATCACCCCCGAGGCTTTGGCCGCCGCGAGGGTCAATCCTTTCCCCTGCGAAACGGTCATCGAGCGCGCATTGGGACGGCACACCATCACCACCGGAATGCCCGTACGGTCGAGGCCCGTGACGTTGGCGATGCGCGTGATCCCCATCAGGGGCAGCAGCGGCTGGAGACGTGCGAGCGTTTCCTCCGGCGCACAGGTGCGGTGCGTGCCGTATAAATAGTGCTTGGCTGTGGCCACGTTCAACGAAGCGCTCATCGCTGCGCTTCGATCAGCTGGCGCGCTTCCAGGAGGTCCGGCGTGTCGTGGCCCTCGCTGAAGGTGTCGTAGAGGGGACGCAGAACCGTGTCCACGGTCGCGCGATCGCCTGCTTTCAGACGCAGGCGCGCGAGGCTGACGGCGGCCCGCACTTCCAGGGAACGCGCCTGCTGCGCGCGGGCGCAGGCCAGCGCTTCCTCGAAGCAGGCGTCGGCACTGGATTCACCCGCGGCCAGCAGCAATTCGCCCCGTCGCCGGTGCAGTTCGGCATTCCAGAACACGATGCCGTAGCGTCCGGCCACGGCGAACGCGTCGTCGACGGCGCGCAGGCCCTCGTCCAGCCGTCCGGCCCTCGCGTACACCTCGGCCAGCATCTCGTAATACAGCGCGAAGTCCGTGGGCGTGTCCACCTCCCGCACCGACGCGATGCCCTCGAGCATCTCCTTCAGGCCTCCCGCCGCATCCTCGTGCAGGGCGCGGGCCCAGCCGCGGAAGAACGTACCCTTGGCCTGGTGCACGCGCAGTTTCTGCTCGGTCGCATAGGCGAGGAGTTCGCCGGCCGCCTGGTGGACGGCGTCCACGTTGCGCCGGAACTTCTGCAGCACGAGTGCGTAATCCATGGCGTGCGCCCGGCTGCCGACGTGGTTTAGTTCCTGTGCCCACGCCAGCGCCGCCTGCGCGTGGCCGAGCGCCTCACCGGGATGGCCCAGCATCCAGCTCGCGAGCCCGTGCTCGCCGAGGGCGCACACCCGGGCGTCGTGCCCGCCGTAGAGCGCCGCGTTCGTGCGGTGGCGGTCCGGATCGTACAGCGCGAGCCCCGCCTCGATATGGCGGCGGCACTCGCCGTGCGCGCCCAGCATGTAGAGCGTCGCCCACTGGCAGTGATGCGCCTGCATCAGCAGCGACGGCGCGCTGAGCTTGCGCGCAAGGCCCAGCAGTTGGTCGGCGCGCTCCCGGCCGCTGCGGTGATCCATCGACGCGCGCCACCAGCCCCAGTGCGCCGCGAAATGGTGCTCCGACGCCGGCGTGCCTGCACACAACTCAAGCGTGCGGGCATACAGCGTGCCGACCTCCGGCGTGCCCCCGCCCTCGACCGTAATCAGCGCGGGACCCAGGGCGAGCAGCAGCGCCAGTTCGCGCTCGCGCCGCACCTGTTCGTCGGCAAGTTGCGGGATCAGCGTCAGGCCGCGGCGCAGGTGTCCGATCGCTTCGCGATACTCGGAACGTTCACTCGCGCGCAGCCCCGCGGCCAGCCAGCTCGCGATCGCCTGCCCGGTGACACCGGCCTCGGTCCAGTGATGCGCGACGAGTTCGGGCGTGTCGCGCGCCGTCTGCGGAAATCGGCTCTCCAGCACTTCCGCGATCCGCAGGTGCAGTTCGCGCCGGCGGCTGCGCAGCAGGCTTTCGTAGGCGACTTCCTGCACCAGCGCATGTTTGAAGGCGTAGCCGGACCCGGCGGCGCCGGGTTCCGCGTACACGAGCCCGGCATACTGGAGATCGCGCAAGCCTTCGCGGACCCGTTCCGCCGGCAAGGGTGCGACCGCTTCCAGCAGTTCGGCGTTGAACTCGCGCCCGATCGCGCCCGCGACCTGCGCGATCAGCTTGGCCGGTCCGAGCTGGTCGAGGCGCGCCATCAGCGAATCCTGCAGCGTCGCGGGAATGGACAGCGCAGACGGCGGCGCGTCCGGCCCGTCGCCGTCCCGTTCGCCGCCCGCCGGGGCCGAACCGAGTACCGCGCGGGTCAGTTCCTCGACGAACAGCGGCACACCGTCGGTCCTGGCGACGACCTGCTCGATCACGCTCGGGGGCAGCCGTTCGGCGGCCACCTGGCGGGTCAGTTCGAGCGCGTACTCGGGCGCGAGATTCCTCAGTGCCCGTTGCTCGATCCGCGGCCGGTCGTTCCAGGCCGGCAGGGATTCCGGACGGCAGGTCAGCACGACGAGCGCGCGCAGCTTGCGCGCGCGTTCGATGAGCAGGCCCAGGAATTCCTGCGTCGTGGGATCGATCCAATGCACGTCCTCGAACACGACGAGGAGCGGCCGTTCCGCGGCCAGGCGCTGCATGAATTCCAGCAGCAGGTCGAAGGTGAGTTCCTTTTGCCGCTGCGGGCTCATGGGCGGCAGGGCCGGCCGCGCGTCGGCGGGGATGGAGAGCAGTGCGCCAAGCAGTGACACCGCGTCGCGGGCCTGCGGGCCGAGCCACGCCGAGAGTTTCGCGAGCTTGTGCGCGGGGCTGTCCTCGGGGCCGATATCCGCCGCGCGCTGCAGGTACTCGATCACCGGATGCAGGGCGGTGTTGACGAAGTGCGGCGAGCATTGGCACGCCAGCACCAGGTGCGGCGCCGCGGCGAGTGCTTCGCGCAGCGCCTGGACCATCCGCGATTTGCCGATGCCGGCCTCACCGGCCAGCAGCGCCACCCGGCCATGGCCCTGCGCCGCCGTTGCCCAGAGTTGCAGCAGCCACCGCATCTGTTCTTCGCGGTTGACGCGCGGACTGACGCCCACCCGCTGCGCCGCCTCGAAGCGGTTGCCGGCGAAGCGGGGCGCTAAAACCTGCCAGGCCGGGACCCGTTCGGCGAAGCCTTTCAGGGCATGCGCCCCGAGGTCGGCGCAGTCGAAGCGCTCACCGATCAGCGCGCGCGTGCCGGCCGCGATCACCACGGTGTTGGGCGTCGCGAGTGCTTGCAGCCGCGCCGCCAGGTTGGGTGTTTCACCCACCACGGCTTCTTCCTGGGCGGCGCCTTCGCCGACGAGGTCGCCCACGACCACGACACCCGTCGCGATGCCGATCCGTGCCGCGAGCGGCTCGGCGCCGCCGGCGCCCCCCGGCACCGGCAGCGTGGCCATTACGGCGAGTATGTCCAGCGCGGACAGCACCGCGCGCTCGGCATCGTCTTCGTGCGCGCGCGGATAGCCGAACAGCGCAAGGATCCCGTCGCCCATGTAGCGGGAAACCGTACCCTCGTAGCGGCGGATGACCGCCGTGCACGCGGTCTGATAGGCGAGGATGAGGTCGCGCAATTCCTCGGGATCGAGGCGGGTGGAGAGGCTGGTCGAGCCGACCAGGTCGCAGAACAGTACCGTGAGTTGCCGGCGCTCCGGCTGCGGACGCTCCGCCGCCGCGGCGCCGGACGCGAGACGGGACGCAAGGCTGCCCAGCGACGCGCCGCAGGTGGCGCAAAAGCGGGACTCCCGGGGGTTGGCGAAGCCGCAGGCGGCGCAGGCCGGCAAGGACGAGGACGGCGACTCCCGGTTTTCATTCATCGCCGAATCATTCTGGGCTATAGGGCGCGCGGGGTGCAAGTTCGGGCGCGGGCACCCCGTCCGAGCTCGGAAATCCGGTGCGTTTACGCACTGACCCTGCCGGACGGGCTGCCTAGACTGCCTGCCGTAGCACTGACGTCGTATGCCGAACCGACCACGTCTGAAAAGGAGATCGCCATGCATGCAGCCCTTGTTTCGAATGCCGCTTCCGTTACCGCCCGCCAACCGTCGCCTGCCGTACGGGTGCACCTCACCACCCGCCAGCGCGAGGTGCTGGCGCTGCTGTGCGAAGGCTTGAGCAACAAGCACATCGCCCGGCGCCTTGGCATCGCGGGGGGCACGGTCAAGGTGCACATCAGCAGCATCCTGCGCGCGCTGGAGGTCACGACCCGGCTGGGCGCGCTGGTCGCGGCGCGGCGCCTGGGACTGGGACCGGACGCGACGCCGGTCGCCCCGGTGCTGCCGGCGCCGGTCGTGCTGCGCCTGCTGTCCGCCGGTTAAACCGAGCGGCGGACAGCATTCACGATCTGCTCGAGCCGGGCGACATCCGGCACGAGCAGGGCGGACCCGGAACGCCTGATCAGCCCCCGCTTGCGCAGCGCCGACAGTTCGCGCGTGACCTGTTCGCGGTAGGTGCTTACCCGTGCGGCGAGGTCCGCGTGCCGGGGCGCGGGATCGAGGCGCGCCGCGTTGCGTTCGACCCCCGCCTCGCGCGCGAGCCGCAGCAGTTCGGCATGCACGCGGTTCTGCACCCCGAGCGTGCTGAAGTCGAACACACGATCGGTCAGTTCGCGCACGACAGCCACCAGCCGCGCCAGCACGCGATCGCAGGCGTCGGGATGGTCGTGCAGCAGCCGCCGGAACGCCGCCGGCGGCAGCGCGGCCACCAGCGTGTCGGCGAGCGCTACCACGCTGGCCGACCGCGCCAGGCCATCCAGCGCCGCGAAATCACCAAACCAGTCGCCGGCCTTCAGGTCGCGATAGTCCACCTGGCGGCCCGCCGCGGAAAACGCCGTCACCCGTACTTGGCCCGCCACGATCAGATACACGTCCCGGTCCGCGGCGTCGCGCGCGATGACCTGTTCGCCGGCGGGCGCCCGGCGCCAGCGGCAGGTGCGCGCGAGCGCCTCGAGCGCGGGCAACGGCACTTCCGCCAGCAGCTGGACGCGCTGGAGCCCCAGTGCGGAGGGTTCGACGGTGGAGGCGCGCGGCATCGGTTGTGCGGTAGAGGTGTTCGCGTGGGGGCGGGGGAGTACGCGGATCAGTCTATTACAAACGGCGCAGGACTTAGACCTTCTGGCGAATGGTGCGGGCGCGCACCGGCTTCGACAATGGGCACCAGGCGGCGAAGTGACGCCGTCAACCACCACCCGGAGGTCACCATGTCAGTCCTCAATGCCCAGCGCGGCACCTCGCAAGACCGTCCCGCCGCGGACGCCAGCGAAGACCGGATGCTGTTCATCACCGGTTTCATCATTCTCGTCACGGCGGCGGCCCTGATGGCCACCTCGATCGCCGTCACCGCCGATGCGGTGCTGGCGCCGGTCGCCGCGGTGCCGGTCGAAATCCAGACCGTGCCCGCGTTACCTGCCGGCGACTTCACGGCCTCCGAGCCGGTCGATGTCGTGCAGGGATTCTGAGATGATCAGCCATAACGAACGGCAGCGTCTGATGGCGCGCCTGAACGACGCGGAAGCACACCCGCGCGCCGTGCTGGCGAAATGCGTGGCGGGTCTGGTAGTCGTGGCCGGATTGGGGGCCGCTGCGGTATTTGCGCCGCAGGACGAACAGCCCGCACAGGCGGCGGCGCAGGAAGTGAAACAGGCCGCGCCGGACCAGCACCGGCGCGAGGTGTTCGAGGGGCGGCGGGCGTACTACGAGGCCGGTCAGCGCGCCTCGGACGCGCACCGGGCCGCGGCGCGCTGAAACGCCGGCGCGGCGGCGTGCCTTACCGCGCGACAGGCCGCGCGGGATCGGCGCACCACTCGCTCCACGAGCCGGGGTAGAGGCGGGAGCCGGTCAGCCCCGCGGCTTCCATCGCCAGCAGGTTGTGGCAGGCGGTGACCCCGGAGCCGCACTGCTGCACGACCTGCGCGGCGTTCGTGCCGCCGAGCAGTGTCGCGAATTCCGCGCGCAGGGCCGCCGCCGGCTTGAAGCGGCCGTCGGCGGCGAGGTTGTCCCTGAAGAAGCGGTTGACTGCGCCGGGGATGTGTCCGCCCACCGGATCGAGCGTTTCGTTTTCGCCGCGGAAACGATCGTGCGCACGGGCATCGATCAAACGCATCTCGCCGTCGTCGAGGTGCGCGGCGACAAAGGCGGCGTCCACGGCCAGCGGCCGCGGCGTGCCGGTGAAGCGCGCGGGCCGCGGGGCGGACGCGGCCGCCGTCACCGGATATCCGGCCTGTTGCCAGGCGCCGAGCCCGCCGTCGAGCACGGTAACGGCGTCGTGTCCGACCCAGCGCAGCATCCACCACAGGCGCGAGGCATAGACCCCGCCGTGTGCGTCGTAGGCGACGGCCTGCATGCCGCTCGCGAGCCCCAGCGCACCGAGACGCGCGCAGAACACCTGCGGATCGGGCAAGGGATGACGGCCGTTGGCGCCCGTTCTCGCGGCGGACAGGTCGTCGTCGAGGTGCAGGAAATGCGCGCCGGGGATATGCGCCTGCGCGTAGGCGCGGCGGCCCGCGCCGGTGTCGGCGAGATCGTGCCGGCAGTCGAACACGATCCACTGCGGGTCGTTCGCGTGCGCCGCGAGTTCGGCGGCGCTGATCAGCGTCTTGTGCATCCCGCCCGTTACAGGTGCGGGGCCAGTTCGCGCCGCAGGAACTCGTGGAAGTGGCGCAGACCGTCTTCGAGCGGCGACTGGTAAGGGCCGGTCTCGTTGCGGCCCTGCGCGAGGAGCGCACGGCGGCCCTCGGTCATGCGCAGGCAGATCTCCGCGTCTTCCACGGCGGTCTCGTGGTACGCGGCCTGCTCGGCCTCGACGAACTCGCGCTCGAACAGCGCGATCTCCTCGGGATAATAGAACTCGACGATGTTGCTGCAGGCTTCCGGGCCGCGCGGCACGATGGTGCTGACGACCAGCACGTGTGGATACCACTCGACCATCACGTTGGGGAAGTAGGTGAGCCAGATCGCGCCGTGCGGCGGGGTGCGACCTTCGCCATGGCGCAGCACAACGTCGTGCCACTTGGCGTAGACCGGCGAACCCGGCTTCGCGAGGCCGCGCTTCACGCCGCAGGTCTGCACGCTGTACCACGCACCGAACTCCCAGCGCAGGTCGGCGACGTCGACGAACTGGCCGAGCCCGGGATGGAAGGGCTCGACGTGATAGTCCTCGAGGTAGACCTCGATGAAGGTCTTCCAGTTGCAGGCGTATTCCTCGACGGTCACGCGGTCGAGCACGTGGCCGGAGAAGTCGAGATCCTTCGCCACGCCCAGCGCGGCGAAATCCGCCGCCGGGTCGCGCGCGCCGGCGAACAGCAATCCGTTCCATTCCTTCAGCGGGGTGCGGGCGAGATCGAGACAGGGGTTTTGCGCGAAGTGCGGCGCGCCGAGCAACTTGCCGTCCAGGCCGTAGGTCCAGCGGTGCAGCGGGCACACGAGGTTCTGTGCGTTGCCGCGGCCCTTGAGGATCACCGCCTGGCGGTGGCGGCAGACGTTGGAGATGAGCTCGACGCCGTTGGCGTTGTGGACCAGCGCATGGGAGTGGCCGTTCCATTCCAGAGAACGGTAGTCGCCGGGATGGGGCGCCATCAGCGCGTGGCCCGCATAGCCGGGTCCGCGTTCGAACAGCAGGCGTTGTTCGAGGGCGTGGATCTGCGGATCGAAGTACCAGTGAACGGGGAGTTGCGGGGCGCTGGTTGCGAGCGCGGCGCTGCTGGCGGCGGGGACTGCGGCGAGGTTGGACATGCGCGTGCGGGCCGGGGCGTTCAGCCCCTGCAACTGTCGGGTTGGTCCATGCGCCGGCGGCGCGCGGGCAGAGCGTTCATGGTGGACAGAGGGGGTTCGCAGGGGCGAAAAGAAAGGCGCGTATTTTCCCCTCGGCCCTCCGAAAAGGCAACGCGAACCGCGTACAGGACGGGAAATAGTGCGCGTAAGGTCATGTTCAGGCGGCCTAAACTTCAGGGTCTTCATGCGGCCAAAGCGTCAGCGTTCACTGACCCTCCCGCTGCCATCAGCGCTGCCGGTTCTCATCGGACCCGGGGTCTCACGGGGAGGTTCCAGGCGGGGCGGCTCAACCGGTGCTCCCCCATCCGGCGGGCGCTTCCCGTGCGAGCCGTGCGACATCCTCGGGGCGATCCACGTCCCACAGCACCGGCAATTCGGCTGCCCGCAGACCGCAGGCGGCGATTCGCTCGCGCGTCTGCGCCAGTACGGAGGGCGTGCTCCAGGCGATGTCCGCAAACAGGACGGCCTGCGACCGGCGCAGTCCGATGAGCGCGTAGCCGCCGTCCTCCGTCGGCGCCAGCACGACATCCGCGCCGCCCGTGAGGTGTTCCGCCGCTTCACGCAAGCGTGACGCGCAGAGCAACGGACAGTCGCTGCCGATGACGAGCGCGCAGGCGTGTTCCGCCAGCGCGCCCGAGAGCAGGGTGTGCATGCGCGCGCCGAGGTCGCCGTCGGGCTGGGCCACGAGTGACGCGCCGTAGCGCATTGCGCAGAAGCGCAGGAAGGGATGATCGACGCCGGGCGCGCCGGCGAGTATGACCGGTCCGACGTGCGCGGCGCAGGCCTGCGCGAGCGTGTGCTTCAGCAGCCGCGCCGCGAGCGCCGCGGCGCCCTCCGCGCCCAGCGCGGGGATGAGGCGTGTCTTCACCGCGCCGGGATCGGGCGCTTTCGCCATCACGATGACGGCGCAGCGGGCAATGTTCATTGGTAGCGCGCTGCGAGTACGGCAGGATCGGCGCCGCGCCACCACGCCCAGCGCAGACGCCACATGAGCAGGACCGTGCGCCACACGCCGCGCTGCTCCCACCGACGGCCTGCCGTGACGAGGCGTTCGCGCAGGCAGGCGGGCGGACTCTGCGCGCGCAGTGTTCGCGACAACGCGAGGTCTTCCATCAGGGGCAGGTCCGCGTAGCCGCCGGCGCAGTCGAACAACGCGCGGTCCACGAACAGGCCCTGGTCGCCGGTCGCCATGCCGGTCAGCCGCGACCGCAGGTTCATGCACCAGGCGATCACGGGCAGCAGGGGGTGATGGCCCGCGATGCGGACATCGAAGCGGCCCCAGCGCGCGCCGTCCGCGAGGGCATTGCGGATGGCGGCATCGAAATCGGGTGGCACGAGGGTGTCGGCGTGCAGAAACAACAGCACCGCGCCGCGTGCCGCGGCAGCGCCGGCATTCATCTGGCGCGCCCGCCCGCGCGGCGCGCTGATGACGCGGTCGGCGAGTGGCGTGGCACGAGCGATGGTCGCATCGGCGCTGCCGCCATCGGCCACGATGATCTCGACGCCGCGCGCGCGGGCGGGATTCAGTGCGCGCAGCGTGGTTTCGATGGCTTCCGCCTCGTTCAACGCCGGCACGACGACCGAGAGTGCGGTTTTCTCCTCACCCCTCACGCCTCACCCCTCACCGTCGCACGTCATTCAGCGACCAGTCGTATTCGAGGAAGGTCAGCGGCGCTTTGCCCTCGGTGACCCGCTGGCGGCCGTCCGGGCTGTCCGCAAGCAGCATGCCATAGCGCGCAAAGTACGCCTCGCGGGAGGCGATGGGTGCGGTTTTGCCGTCGACGCCGCGATAGCCCGACTGCCAGTCTTCCTTGAACCAATCGTAGATCTTCGACACTTCCAGGCGGCCGTGATCGGGGTGGTAGCGGTTGCGCGTGCGGTCCGACAGAAAACGGCGCGTCTGTTCCTCGAGCTGCGCGTCGAGGCGGTCCGCGACGTAGGCCTCCTCGCGCAGCATGGGGCAGCCGATGGAGGCGCAGTTCACCGCGTGGTGTACGCGTGGCTCATCGTAGGCGCCGGGTTTGCGCAGCCGCTCGTGCTCGACCTGGTCGAGCGTGGAGGGCTGCCCCAGCAGCGTGAAGAACCTGTCCTTCCACGGATTGCCGAATACCGTGCCGAAGTCGCGGATCGACTTGAGATGCGGGTAGCGGGTGAGGATTTTCTCGACGGTGTACGCGTTGTAGGCATTGATCAGGAAAGCCATCTGCTGCGGCTTGCTCCACGCCCCGAACTCCGTCGCGGTGACACCGGACAGGGCGCTGAGGTAGGCCTTGAGCGCCGCACGGTCCTGCGCGAACGCCGTGTAGTTCACCTGGCTCGCCTTGCCGCCGTCCACCAGCACGACGTGCTTCTTCAGCAGCGCCGCCCACGCGGCGTGGGTGTGATCGAACTGCGCCCATGCGGGAGCGGCCGCGCAGAGGGTCGCCAGGAGCAGGGCGGTGAGCGCCGATTTCACGCGTGCTTCCGCTCAGTGCGCTGTTTTGTCCGGCGGCATGGACGTGGGGGGCGCCTTGTCCGTCAGCAGCGCCGGCAGTGCGCCGAGCACGTCGCCGAGTCCCGCTTCGCCGCGCCGCCACGCCTGATACGCCGCCAGGAAAGTCATCTGGCCGCGCGTCACCTGCCCGCGCTTCCAGACCCCTGCGGCGTACTTGTTGGCCTCCGCGAGGGTGGGATAGGTGTGGATGGTGCCGAGGATCTTGTTCAGGCCGAAGCCGTGGCGCATGGCGGCGACGAATTCCACCAGCAGGTCGCCCGCATGCTCGCCGACGATGGTGCAGCCGAGGATCTTGTCGGTGCCCGGCCGGGTCAGCACCTTCACGAAGCCGTGGGCGGCTTCATCCGCGATCGCGCGATCGAGGTCGTCGATGTTGTAACGGGAAACCGTGTGCGGAATGTTCTTCTCCCGCGCCTCCTGCTCATTGAGGCCCACGCGTGCGACTTCCGGGTCGGTGAAGGTGCACCACGGGATTACCGACCAGTCGACGCGGAACTTGCGAAAGCGGCCGAACAGCGCGTTGACCGCCGCGTACCAGGCCATGTGCGCAGCCGTGTGCGTGAACTGGTAGGGCCCGGCCACGTCGCCGCAGGCGTAGATGTTGGGATACAGCGTTTCGAGGTAGTCGTTGGTCGCCACCGTGCGTGCAGGTGTGGTCGGGATGCCCAGGGCCTCCAGGCCGTAGCCCTGGGTGTTCGCCACGCGGCCGACGGCGCACAGGATTTCGTCGAAGGGGATGCGCTGGTCCTGACCGGCGTGTTCCACGACCAGGAATTTGCCGCCGTTCTCGACGATCACCGCCTTTGCCTTGTGGCCCACCCGCACATCGATGCCCTCGGCGCGGAATTGCTCCGCGACCAGCGCCGAGACTTCCGGGTCTTCGCGCAGCAGGAGGCGGGGCGCCATTTCCACCTGGGTCACCTGTGAACCCAGTCGCGCGAAGCATTGCGCGAGTTCAGAGCCGATCGGTCCGCCGCCCAGCACGACCAGCCGTTGCGGCAGCACGCGCAAGTCCCAGAGGGTCTCGGAGGTGAGCGGCTGGCATTCGGCGAGGCCCGGAATGGGCGGGATGAACGGCCGCGCGCCGGCGGCGATCACGATGTTCCGGGTGGTGACGCTGCGCGTGCCCTGCGCAGTGGTCACGTCCACCTGCCACGGCGAGACGATCTTCGCCTCGCCCTCGACGCAGTCCACGCCCAGCGCGCGGTAGCGTTCGGCGGAATCGTGCGGTGCTATGGTTTTGACCACCCGCTGCACGCGTTCCATCACGTCCGCGAAATCGAATTCGACGGTGGCGGATTGCAGGCCCAGTGACTTTGCCTGCCGGGCCTGCGCCAGAAACTTCGCCGTGCGGATCAGCGCCTTGGACGGCACGCAGCCGGTATGGAGGCAATCGCCGCCCATGCGATGCTTCTCGATGAGCGTGACCTTCGCCTTCACGGCGGCGGCGATGTAGGCCGTGACCAGCCCGGCGGAACCCGCGCCGATCACCACCACGTTGCGGTCGTAGCGCGCGGGCCGTGGCCAGCGGGCGTAGACCTTGCGGGCCTTGAGGGTGTCGAGCGCCTTCTTGGCGATCAGCGGGAAGAGGCCCAGCAGCGCGAGGGCCACGACCAGTCCGGCGGATACCTGGAAGGCGCCGAGCTGGGTGCCGGCGTAGACGTAGACCAGGGTGCCCGCCAGCATGCCGACCTGGCTGACCCAGAAGTAGGTCCAGGTGCGGATGGCCGTCAGCCCCATCAGCAGGTTGATCGCGAAGAACGGAAAGAGCGGCACCAGCCGCAGGGCGAACAGGTAGAACGCCCCCTCGCGCGCCACGCCGTCGTTGATCGTCTTCAGCTTGTCGCCGAACCGGGCCTGCACCGCATCGCGCAGCAGGAAGCGCGAGATCAGAAAGGCGAGTGTGGCGCCGAGCGTGGACGCGAAGGACACGATGACGGCGCCCCACAGCAGGCCGAACAGCGCGCCGGCCACCAGCGTGAGGATCGCGGCGCCCGGCAGGGAAAGTCCCGTCACCACCACGTATACGAGGAAGAAAAGACCGCCGGCGAACAGCGGCTGCGCCTGGACCTGCGCGGTGATCGCCGCCTGTTGCGCGCGGAAGGCCTCCAGCGACAGGTGCTGATGCAGGCCGAAGCCGAAAAACGCGGCGATGGCGGCCGCGAGGACAACCAGCACCAGCAGTCTGGTCTTGTTCACGGGGTCTCCGCGGCGGTCGAACGCCGTGTACGGGGCGCCTGCGGCACCGGTTCGAACCCGTCGCGCGTTGCCTGCGCGATCGCATACGCGGGACCGCGCACGATGCGTTCGCGGTAAGACAGCGCCGCGGGCGAACCGGCTGGCCACTGCCGGTCGAAGCCGCGCAGGAAGGTGGGCGCGTCATAGTGCAGCGGCAGGGCTTCGACAGCCACGCCGTCCAGCGTGGCCCGGTACAGTGCGTCCGGCGCCGGTGTGTGCGCGATACGGGTGAATACCCCGTGCGTCGTCCCGGCGAAATTGGGCATGCCGGCGGCGCCGTTGTTGATGAGCGCGCAGCGTCCGGCGCGCGCGCTGATGAGCGTCGCGACCGGCAGGCAGGTGTGGCTGGAGGCGGTCACGCGCAGATCGTTGGCTTCGAAGTCGGCGGCCAGTGCGGCGCGTGCGGCGGGCGTCGCGAGATTCTCCTGGGCGTAGCGCCAGCCGGCGAGCGAGGCGGTGTCGCCATGTACGATGCCGACGCGGAGACCGCCCACCGTCGCGACCAGCGTCGCCGGCAGGGCGGCGAGCGTGCCGCGCGCCGCGGGATGCCGTCGCGCCGTCGCGGCGAGCGTCGTCATAATCCGGTTCGAGCGTTCCACCTCCGCATCGCCCACCCATGCCGGGTAGCCACACCCGCACCCCGCGCCGCGGTCCTCGTGCGCGAGTTCGGTTTCGACGTTGCCGCGCAATGCCGTGTGGCGCAGCACGCTGGCCTGCACGCGGGCAAAAGTGTCCGGATCGGCGTCGAACCAGTGGAAATCGCCGTTGAAGACGATGCGTGGCGGCACCGGCTCGCGGGCGGCCCGCGCGAGGAGCGCTTCGAGCGCGGGGGCATTGCCGTAGAGCCCGCCGACGACGTACAGGGTATCCGCCGTGAACGCGGGCGCGCCGGCGAGCGCGCCGGGCGGCGTGCCGTAATCGGCGGGGCAGGCGCGGCCCGGCGCGGCAGCGTTCACGCGGCGGACGTTCCGCGCAGGCGCTGCCAGGCGACCGGCAGCAGGAAGCCCGCGCAGCAGATCAGCAGCCCGTACAGGTTGGTGCCGAGGAGCAGCGCGTATTTTCCGCTGCCGATTGCCCATGACGCGGGGATCAGGCCGGCCGCGAGCAGCGCGCCCAGGGCGATGCCCGGCCAGAACGCGAGGTGAAAGCTCCACGGCGAGCGCGTGACGAGCGGCGCGAGGAGGAACACGGGGGCCAGCCCCATCACCATCGTGCCGCTGATGGTGGTGGCTTTCAGGATGTCGGTGCCGGCGATCATCGGCAGGTTGCCGAACACCGCGAAGGCCAGCATGGTCCACATGCCGACCTTGATGGCCCGCGCGCCCTGCGCGGCGGCGCTGCGACCGGCCAGGAGCGGCATGTCCTGGCCGACCGACTTGGCGACCGAAGCGAAGGTGGAATCGATGGTTGAACCGGCGGCGACGATCATGATCATGG
>JBOIEQ010000066.1:0-21817 GCA_050741255.1 Burkholderiales bacterium
GTCCCAACTGAGTGCGCCTCCCGTCTGATACTCAATGACGCGTGTTTCGAAGAAGTTGCGCTCTTTCTTGAGATCGATCATCTCCGACATCCACGGGAAGGGGTTGGTGGCCCCTTCGAACAGCGGGTCGAGACCGATCTGCTGGCAGCGGCGGTTGCAAATGAAGCGCAGGTATTCCTTGAACTGGGAAGAATTCAGGCCGAGTACGCCGCGCGGCATGGTGTCCTCGGCGTAGCGAAACTCGAGCTCGACACCCTGGTGGAACAGTTCGCGTATCTCCTCGCGGAACGCCGGCGTCCACAGGCCGGGGTTTTCGAGCTTGATCGTGTTCACGAGGTCGATGCCGAAATTGCAGTGCATGGACTCGTCGCGCAGGATGTACTGGTACTGCTCGGCGGCGCCCGTCATCTTGTTCTGCCGGCCCAGCGCGAGGATCTGCGTGAAACCCACGTAGAAGAACAGGCCTTCCATCAGGCAGGAAAATACGATCAGGCTTTTCAACAGCTTCTGGTCGTTCTCGAGCGTGCCGGTCTTGAAGTGCGGGTCGGTCAGCGTGTCGATGAACGGGATCAGGAACTCGTCCTTCGCGCGGATCGACGGCACCTCGTGATAGGCGTTGAAAATCTCGCCTTCTTCGAGACCCAGGCTCTCGACGATGTACTGGTAGGCATGCGTGTGGATCGCCTCTTCAAAGGCCTGCCGCAGCAGGTACTGGCGGCACTCCGGCGCGGTGATGTGGCGGTAGGTGCCGAGCACGATGTTGTTCGCGGCCAGCGAGTCCGCCGTCACGAAGAAGCCGAGGTTGCGCTTGATCAACCGGCGCTCATCCTCCGACAGTCCGTTCGGGTCCTTCCACAGCGCGATGTCGCGCGACATCTGGATTTCCTGCGGCATCCAGTGGTTCGCGCAGGCGGACAGGTATTTCTCCCACGCCCACTTGTACTTGAACGGCACCAGCTGGTTGACGTCGGTCTGGCCGTTGATGATGCGTTTGTCGGCGATGTTGACGCGCCGGAACTGCTGCTCCGCGACCTCTTCCGCCGGCGCCGACAGGGGCATCGAGCCGGGAATCGCGCCCGGGGCGCCGGGAATCGGGCCGGGCGCCATGGGATTCGCGGCAGGCGCCAAGGCGGGCTGCAGGCCCAGGGTGGCCCCGGGGTTGCCGTGAATCACGCCTGGCGTGATGGAATCTTCGAATTGCAGCATGGCATTGCTCCCTTTATTGGTGTTGTAGGTGGACGACGATCAACTGCTGACGTGTATCCCTTTATCGTTGGAATCGGTGGGCACGTCTCGTTGTTCTGTGTCTGACCTGTAAATCAAACGCTTCCCTGATTCAGCCTTTCATTCGTGAACGTTGCCTGCTGACTACTGACATGACTCGCATTCCGGGTTGTCAATCGAGCAGAACTGGACATCCGTCGCCGGCGCGGCATTCGCCGCCGCCACGCCGCCCGCGACCGGCACGGCATTCAGCTTGCCCATCTCGACGGTGGATTTTTCCGCGTGCGTGGCGCCCAGCGTGCGCAGGTAGTAAGTGGTTTTGAGGCCGCGCACCCAGGCAAGCTTGTAGGTTTCGTCGAGCATCTTGCCGGACGCGCCCGCCATGTAGATGTTGAGCGACTGCGACTGGTCGATCCACTTCTGCCGGCGCGCCGCGCATTCGACGAGCCATTTCGGCTCGACCTCGAAGGCCGTCGCGTAGAGGGCGCGGATGTCCTGCGGGATGCGGTCGATCTTGGCGAGTGAGCCGTCGAAATACTTGAGATCGGCGATCATCACGTCGTCCCAGAGATTCGCCTTCTTCAAATCACGCACCAGGTACTCGTTGGTCACCGTGAACTCGCCCGACAGGTTCGATTTCACGTAGAGGTTCTGGTAGGTGGGCTCGATGCACTGCGAGAGGCCCGTGATGTTGGCGATGGTGGCGGTCGGCGCGATCGCGAGGCAGTTGGAGTTGCGCATGCCAACCTGCTGGATGCGGCGACGCAGCGCCTCCCAGTCCAGCGTCGTGGACAGGTCGCACTCAAGGTACCCGCCGCGCTCGTCGGCGAGCAGCTTCAGCGATTCGTGGGGGAAGATGCCGCGGTCCCACAGCGAGCCCTTGAAGGTTGCGTAGGGGCCGCGCTCCGCGGCGAGATCGGTCGAGGCCCAGAACGCGGTATAGGCGATCGCCTCCATCGAGCGGTCGGAAAACTCGACCGCCTCGTTCGAGCCGTAGGGAATGCGCAGCAGGTGCAGGCAGTCCTGGAAGCCCATGATGCCCAGGCCCACCGGCCGGTGCTTGAAGTTGGAATTGCGTGCCTTGTTGACCGAGTAGTAGTTGAGGTCGATGACGTTGTCGAGCATGCGCATCGCCGTGCCAACCGTGCGCTTCAACTTTTCCATGTCGAGCTTGCCGGTGGCCGGCTCGAGGTGCGCGGGCATGTTGACCGAGCCCAGGTTGCAGACCGCGATCTCGCTGTCGTTGGTGTTCAGCGTGATTTCGGTGCACAGGTTGGAGCTGTGCACGACGCCCACGTGCGACTGCGGCGAGCGCAGGTTGCAAGGATCCTTGAACGTGATCCACGGATGCCCTGTTTCGAACAGCATCGTGAGCATCTTTCGCCACAGTGTCGTCGCCTGGACCTTCTTGTGCAGCTTGAGCTGCCCGGTCGCGGCCTTCTCTTCGTAAGCGAGGTAGGCCTGCTCGAAGGCCTTGCCGAACTTGTCGTGGAGGTCGATCGTGTCGGATGGCGAGAACAGGGTCCATTCGCCGTTTTCCATCACGCGCTTCATGAACAGGTCCGGAATCCAGTTCGCGGTGTTCATGTCGTGCGTGCGGCGGCGGTCGTCGCCGGTGTTCTTGCGCAGCTCGAGGAATTCCTCGATGTCGAGGTGCCAGGTTTCCAGGTACGAGCACACCGCGCCCTTGCGCTTGCCGCCCTGGTTCACCGCCACCGCGGTGTCGTTGACCACCTTCAGGAACGGCACCACGCCCTGCGACTTGCCGTTGGTGCCCTTGATGTGGGCGCCCAGCGCCCGCACCGGCGTCCAGTCGTTGCCGATGCCGCCGGCGAACTTCTGGAGCATGGCGTTTTCCTTGATCGCCTCGTAGATGCCGTCGAGATCGTCGGCCACGGTGGTCAGGTAGCAGCTCGCGAGCTGCGAGCGGCGCGTGCCGGAGTTGAACAGCGTCGGCGTCGAGCTCATGAAGTCGAAGGACGACAGCACGTTGTAGAACTCGATCGCGCGGCGCTCGCGCTCGGCTTCCTGCTCGTTCAGCGCGAGCCCCATCGCCACCCGCATGTAGAAGGTCTGCGGCAGTTCGATGCGGCGGTCGCGGATGTGCAGGAAATAACGGTCGTAAAGGATCTGCAGGCCGAGGTAATCGAACTTGAAGTCGCGATTGGCGTCGAGCGCCGCGCCCAGCGCCTTCAGGTCGTACTGCCCGAGGCGCTCGTCCAGCAGTTCGGCCTTGATGCCTTCCGCAATCAGGCGCGGGAAGGCTTCCGCGTAGCGCACCTTCATCTCGGCATGCGTCGCCTCTTCGCCGATCACCTCGAGCTGCAGCGAGTTGAGCAGCAGCCGCGCGGTGACCTTGCTGTAGGCCGGGTCCGTTTCGATCAGCGCGCGCGCGGAGAGGATCAGCGACTTGCGCACCTCGTCCATCGGCACGCCTTCGTAGATGTCCTTCAGCATGCCGTCGAGGATGAGCTGCGGCTCCACTTCGCGGCCGAGGCCTTCGCAGGACTCGTGCACGAGCATCGTGAGCCGGGCCAGATCGAGCGGGCGGGTCGCGCCGTGCTCGGTGACGTTGACGACCGTCCGGTGGACGGCCTCGGCCTGGGCCGCCTTGCTCTGTACGCGCGCCTTGGTGCGTTCCTCGCGGTAGAGCACGTAGGAGCGGGCCACTTCATGTTCGCCGGAGCGCATCAGGGCCAGTTCGACCTGGTCCTGGATGTCCTCGATGTGGAAGGTGCCGCCGTGCGGCTGGCGGCGGAGCAAGGCGCCGACCACGGCCTCCGTCAGGTGGGCGACGACCTCACGGACCCGCGCCGACGCGGCACCCTGTCCGCCGTTCACCGCGATATAGGCCTTGGTAATGGCGATCGAAATCTTGGCCGGTTCGAAACCCACCACCGCGCCGTTGCGGCGGATGATCTTGTGCTGGCTGAAGCGCTCGGCGATCGCGGCAGCCGACGCTTCCTGCGGGAACGGGACAGCCGACGGAGCGGCGGCGGAAGAAACAGGGCCGGAGGCCAGTGGAATCGCGGACATCGCGGCGTTCTCCTTAACGTTCATTGTTGGTCTTATTCGGGGTAAAGCCGCGGGGGATCCGGCGCTTGAAACCAGGTCCCGTCCATCGGTACTGCGCATCGGTGCTGCCACCACGCCTGCGGTATTCCCCTCCCAGCCCACTCCGGACACCTGCGAGACCGTGTGTAAGAGCCCGGCCGGTCAGTCGCGGAAGGGATCCCCAGAATGCGTCCCGTCGCCTCGCCGACCTGCTGCATCCCTGCTCTTACAGACGGCCAGACCGCTGGGTGTGGCTGGGTAAACAGGCTAAAACCCCATAAAGCAACAACCACCCCAACCACAACATCTTGTGTCCGAACCGAACCCTTCACCTGATTCTAGTAGCGCAAGATGTGAAGTCAATAGATTTGACGGCTTTTTTAAAGCCTCGACCCCGCCTGAGAAAGCGCACGCAACACACGGAAATGGCGCGAGTATTGAGCCCTGACTTTTCAGGCTCGTTTGCGGGTTAGGGAGCGCTCACGAAAAGCTTCGAGCGTGGCCGCGAAACGTGAAAAAGTGCGCACCCCGGCTGTGTCGCGAATGCAACGCAGGAGGCTGCCACCCGTCCGCGCATGGCGCCGGCGAGTCGCAGCGGCGGGCGGGGGCCGCCCACACGCCCGGGAAGCCCGGCAGCGCGCGTTACAACAGCGCGCGGTAGCGTGCCCAGTCGAAGCGCGGCCCCGGGTCGGTCTTGCGGCCGGGCGCGATGTCGGCGTGGCCCGCGATGGCGGCCAGGGGGTAGTGCGCCCGCAGCGCGCGCGTCAGCGCCGCCAGTTGCGCGTACTGCGCGTCCTCGAAGGCCCGGTCATCCGTGCCCTCCAGTTCGACGCCGATCGAGAAGTCGTTGCAACGCTCGCGGCCCTGCCACATGGACACACCGGCGTGCCAGGCGCGTTTCCCGCAGGGCACGAACTGGACGAGCGCGCCGTCGCGCCGGATCAGGAAATGCGCGGAGACCCGGAGTCCCGCGATGTCCCGGTAGTAGGGGTGCGCGTCGGGATCGAGCCGGTTGGTGAACAGTTGCTCGATGGCGGGCCCGCCGAACGCGCCCGGCGGCAGGCTGATCGCGTGGATGACGAGCAGGTCGATCGCGGTGCCGCGCGGGCGCGCGTCGTGGTTGGGGGACGCCACGCGCGCGGCGCCGGCCAGCCAGCCCGCGCGATTGATGGCGGCCGCCGGCCCGCCGGGAGTCCGCTTAGGCAGGCTTGACCTCGATCAGCCGGGCCGCGGCCAGCGCGGCGATGACGAGGCGCCCGAGTTCTCCCGCCTCGCGCTGAAGATTGACGGGCGCAAAGCTCTGCGAGAGGGCGCCCCAGACCAGCGTCTGGCGGGGGACGTCGAACAACTGGGTCTCCAGCGTCACCACGTCGTATTGCACGACCTGCGGCGGTACGTAGGCATACCCCAGCCAGGCGCCGCGGTAGGCGTAGGGGTAGTAGCCATAGAAGCCATAGTAAGGCCCGGGGTACGGCCCGTACGGGTAGGCGCCGGGATAGTAGGTGGTCTGGCGGGTCACCTGCACGAGGCGCGTGGTGAGGACGCCGTCGGCGCCCGCGATGGCGACCAGCTTCTCCAGCGCCGCGCGGTCGAGTTCGCCCTCCTGTGGCGCCAGCACGTAACTCGCGGTCGCCGCCACGCCGCGCTCGGCAAGTTCGGCCACCAGACGGTCCTCGAACACGCGCCGCGCGATGGCGTCCCGGCTGACGCCGACCACCAGCAGCTTGCGGAAGGCGGGGCCGGCGTAATCATTGGCGCGCCACTCGCTGGTGAAGCGGGTGCTCGCGCAGCCCGCGAGCCACAGGCAGGCGCAGGCGAGAAGAAGGGTGAAGAAACGCATGGGGATACGACCGGCGATGCCGATCCGCGTTCAGTTGATGCCCAGCCGTTCCATCCGATAGCGCAGGGCGCGGAAGGTGATGCCCAGCAGCTTGGCCGCCGCCGTGCGGTTGTAGCGGGTTTTTTCCAGCGCCTGCACGATCGCCTCCTTTTCGATGCGCTCGAGGTAATCCGGCAGCGGCACGGAAGCCCGCAGTCCGGCGAGGTCCTGCTTGTCAATGGTGTTCGCATCCCGGGCCGCGATCAGCTGCAGGTCTTCCGCCTTGATCTCGTCGCCGGCGGCCAGCGTCAGCGCCCGTTCGAGGATGTTTTCCAGTTCGCGCACGTTGCCCGGGAAAGGGTAGGTCTGCAGGTCCTTCAGCGCCCCGAAACTCAGGCGCGGGGGCGATACCTGCAGCGGAGTGGTCATGCGGCTCAGGGTTTCGGCCGCCAGCAGCGCGATGTCCTCGGGCATCTCCCGCAGCGGCGGCATCTTCACCTCGATCACCGCGAGGCGGTAGAACAAGTCCTGCCGGAACTGCATGGCGGTCACGAGTTCGTGCAGATTCTGGTGCGTGGCGCTGATCAGCCGCACATCGACCGCGGCCTCTTCGGTGGAGCCGACGGCGCGCACGCTTTTTTCCTGGATGGCCCGCAGCAGCTTCACCTGCATCGCGAGCGGCAACTCCGCCACCTCGTCGAGGAACAGCGTACCGCCGTTCGCCGCCTGAAAAAAACCATCGCGGTCCGCGTCGGCCCCGGTAAAGGCGCCTTTCTTGTAGCCGAAGAACTCGCTTTCCATCAGGTTCTCGGGAATGGCGCCGCAGTTGACCGCCACGAAGGGGCAGTCCGCCCGCGCGCCGAGCTGATGGATCAGGCGGGCAGCCAGTTCCTTGCCGCTGCCGGATTCGCCGGAAATGTAGACGGGCGCCTGGCTGCGCGCCACCTTGTCGATCATGCGCCGGACCGCCTCGATCAGCGGGCTCGTGCCGAGCAGTTCCCGCGCCGAGCCCGGGCCGGGTTTCGGGTTCTTCTTCGGTTTCTCCACCACCACCAGCTTCAGGGCCTGGCGTACGAGGTTGCGCAACTGCTGCAACTGCACCGGCTTGGAGACGTAATCGAAGGCGCCGGCCTTGAGCGCCGCCACGGCGTTCTCCGCGCTGCCGTGCGCGGTGATGACGGCCACCGGCATCGCCGGGCAGTGCTTGCCGACGAACTCGATCAGCTTCAGGCCGTCGCCATCCGGCAGGCGCATGTCGGTGAGGCACAGGTCGTAGCCCTGCTTGCGCAGGCACTGGGTGGCCTCGAACTCGTTGCCGGCGCAGTCGGTCTCGAGCCCCATGCGCTCGAGCGTGAGCGACAGCAGTTCCCGGATGTCCGCCTCGTCGTCGACGATCAATACGCGGTTTTTCTCCATCATGCCGCCTGGCAGAGCAGGGTGAACTGGGCGCCGCTGGGCGTTTCCACGAACTCGAGCGTCGCGCCGTTCGCGATGCAGACCTCGCGCGCGATGTAGAGCCCGAGTCCGGCGCCGCCGGAAAAGGTGGTGAAGAACGGCTCGAACAACTGTCCGCGCAGCGGCGGCGGCACGCCGGGGCCGTCATCCACCACGTCGAGCTGGACCTTGGCGTCGCGCTCGAGCAGGTCCGCGCGGATGCGGATGGCGCCGGGCCGGCGGCTGCAGTGCCGCAACGCGTTTCGGCACAGGTTCCACATCACCTGCGACAGGTGGCTATGGTCGAACACGAGCCGCGGCTCGCCGGTGATTTCCACCGCCAGGATGCCGGGCTCGACGCGCTCCGACTGGCAGAACTGCTCGACGAACAGTTGCAGGAATTCGCTGATCCGGAACGCCTGCCGGTCCACCGCCTCGCCGCGGTTCAGCTTCATCACGTCCTGCACGATGCGGTCGAGCCGGCGCGTGTTGTCGGCGATGATCGTGAGCAGCCGCGTGATCGTCGGGTTGGGGATGGTCTCTTCCTGCAGGAGCTCGGCGGCATGGCTGATCGCCGACAGCGGGTTGCGGATTTCATGCGCGATGTTGGCGGTCAGCCGCCCGAGCGCAGCGAGCTTCATCTGGCGCGCCTGGTCCTCCGCGCGCGAGAGATCCTCCAGGAAGATTACCGCGCCGACCTTGCGGATGCGGCCGACCGGGACGATGCGCACGCTCATCTGCTGCGCGAGCACCGTGGTCTGCACGGGGTCGAAGCCGATCACCGGATTGGCGTTCCACTCCTTCAGCCGCGTGGACAGCCGCGGCGCGTAGTCCTTCAGCAGCATCTCGCGCCGGCCGCGCGGCATCGGCCCCAGCAACGCCTCCGCGCGGGCGTTGAACTGGCGGATGGCGCCGCGCTCGTCGACCACCAGCACGCCGTCCTGCATGTCCTTGATGACGAGCTGGCTGACTTCCGACAGGTTGGCGAGGTCGATCTCGCGCTGCGCCGCGAGTTGCTGGGACTCGACCAGGTACTTGGCCAGGGTGTGCGACACCGCCGCCATGGCGAAGTAGCCGATCGACAGCAGGCCCGCCTGCACGTACTGGGCGCTGACGCCGTCGTGCCGCAGCACCTGGAAGGTGTGCTCCAGCAGGACCATGATCGAGGCGAGCGCCGCGAAAAACAACGTCATGCGGCCGCGCGTGATGAGGCCAGTGGCCGCGAGCGAGGTGAGCAGCAGCAGCGGCAAGCCGCTCGAGATGCCGCCGCTGGCGAAGGTCAGCACGCCCGTGAACAGGATGTCCGCGCCGGTCTGCAGGGCGACCTGCGCGTTGAAGCGCCGGCGCGTGCTGACCAGGATGAAGCAGACCATGCTGAACAGCAGGTAGGCCGCCGCGGTGTAGACGAACAGCGCGGCATCCTGCGAGCCGAGGGAGAGCAGGTTGCCGAACAGCGCCACCGCCGTCAGCAGCAACAGCGCGACAATCAGCCGGTACGCATTGAAAAAGTACAGCGAGCGCCAGTACGAGTCGGGATACTCGGCCCCGGCGACCGGATTCGCCGGCAGCCACGCGGTCGTCTGCGTCGCGAGCGCCATGGCGGGCCGCGCTACTCGGTCAGGCGCACGTGCTCTTCACTGCAGAAGAGCCGGCCGCCGCGCAGGAGACTTTCGCTGCGCGGCAGGTGCACGCCGCACTGCGCGCAGCGCACCATGTCCTCCGGTGCGGGCGCGTTCGCCGCGCCTCCACTGCCGTGTTTCGCGCGCCACAGCACCCGCAGCGCCCACCAGGCGGCGACGCCGAGCAACAGGAGGAAAAGGTACTTGCCCATGGCCGGATTCTCCCCGAAACCGCGGGTGCGCGTCGAGCGCCCGGTGTTTGGCTGACCGTGGGGAGCGCCGGGCGCGAAAACCCATGCCGGCGCAGGATTCAAAATGGGTCAGAACGTCAAAGTGGTCGGGGCGAGAGGATTCGAACCTCCGACTCCTGCGTCCCGAACGCAGTACTCTACCAGGCTGAGCTACGCCCCGACCGGGGCTCTCGGGAGAAGGGCGAACGCCCATCCCCGAAAAACGGGAGCGCGGATTCTAGCAGAGAACCCCGCGTTCGCTGCGCACCCGCGTCAGGCGTCGCGCGCGACCGCGCCTTCCGCCAGCACCACCAGCGCGTCCCGGTGTTTTGATGCGGGCAGCGCGACGACCGCCGCGCGCGCAGTCGCGGCTTCGCGGCGCGCGGCCTCGCGGGCGTAGGCGATCGAACCGGAGGACGCCAGCGCCGCCATTACGTCTGGAAACGCCTCGCGTCCGCCGCGCTGGATGGCGTCCCGGATCAGCGCGCGCTGCGCCGCCGTGCCGCAGCGCATGGCGTGGATCAGCGGCAACGTAGGCTTGCCCTCGGCGAGATCGTCGCCCAGGTTCTTGCCGATCGCCTGCGCGGCGCCGGAATAATCGAGGACATCGTCGATCAGCTGGAAGGCCGAGCCCAGATGCATGCCGTAGCGCGCCACCGCCTCTTCCTGCTCGGGACTGCCGCCGCCGAGGATCGCGCCCAGCCGCGTCGCCGCCTCGAACAGCTTCGCGGTCTTGCGCCGGATCACCTCCAGATAGCGCGTCTCGTCGGTATCGGGGTCGTGCACGTTCATCAGTTGCATCACCTCGCCTTCGGCGATGGTGTTGGTCGCCTCCGCCAGCACCTGCATGACGCGCATGCTGTCGGTCTCCACCATCATCTGAAAGGCCCGCGAATAGACGAAATCTCCGACCAGCACAGACGCCGCGTTGCCGAACAGCGCGTTCGCGGTGGCCTGCCCGCGGCGCAGGTCCGACGCGTCCACCACGTCGTCGTGCAGCAGGGTCGCCGTGTGGATGAACTCGACCACCGCCGCGAGGCGGTGATGCTGGGTCCCGCGGTAGCCGAAAGCCCCCGCCGACAGCAGCACCAGCGCCGGGCGCAGCCGCTTGCCGCCCCCGGCAATGATGTATTCGGCGATCTGCCGGACCAGGACGACGTCGGAATCGAGCCGCTGCCGGATGACGGCGTCCACGGCCCGCAGGTCGTCGGCGATGACTGCGCGAAAGGCTTCGGAGGACATGTTGCCAAAAACCTGAATGTTATCAAACGTCTGGGCCCATCCCGGCGGCCGGAATCCGGCGGGGGCCCGTTCAGTGCACGTGAGCCCTTGTTTTGACTCGAAAAACCGTTCTCGTCTATAATCCTCGGCTTTTCCGGATTCGGAGTCTCGCATGTACGCGGTCGTTAAAACCGGTGGCAAGCAATACCGGGTCGCCTCCGGCGACAAGCTCAAGGTGGAAACGCTGGCCGCCGACGTCGGCGCCGAAGTCGTGCTGGGCGACGTGCTGATGGTCGCGGACGGCGACAAGATCTCGCTCGGCGCCCCGCTGCTGTCCGGCGCCTCGGTCAAGGCCAAGGTGGTGGCGCACGGGCGCGGCGACAAGGTGCATATCTTCAAGATGCGCCGCCGCAAGCATTACCGCAAGTCGCAGGGCCACCGGCAGAACTTCACCGAGATCGAAATTCTCGGCATCCAGGCCTAAATGGTCTATTAAGGACGCGTCATGGCACACAAGAAAGCAGGTGGCAGTTCCCGCAACGGCCGTGATTCGAACGCCAAGCGCCTGGGCGTCAAAGCCTACGGCGGCGAGCTGATCGAAGCCGGCAGCATCATCGTCCGCCAGCGCGGCACGCAGGTGCATCCCGGCCTCAACGTCGGCGTCGGCCGCGACCACACCTTGTTCGCCTACGTCGCCGGCCACGTGCAGTTCGGCGTCAAGGGCGCCACCAAGCGCAGGATCGTCAGCGTGATCCCGGCCGCGGCTGCCGCCTGACACCCACCCCCGCCCGCGCCCGAACGAAAGCCCTGCGCGAGCAGGGCTTTTTTGTTTGTGCAGGCCATGTAAACGCGTAAACGAATAGCGCCGCCATGAAATTCATCGACGAAGCCACCATCGAAGTCCACGCCGGCAAGGGCGGTGATGGCGCGGTGTCGTTCCGACGCGAGAAATTCGTGCCGCGCGGCGGGCCCGACGGCGGTGACGGCGGACGCGGCGGCAGCATCCGGGCCACCGCCGACCGCAACATCAACACCCTGGTGGACTACCGCTTCGCGCGCATCCACCGCGCGAAGAACGGCGAAAAGGGCCACGGCTCCGACTGCAACGGGCGCGGCGCCGAGGACATCATGCTCCGCGTGCCCGTCGGCACCGTCGTCACCGACCTCGAAACCGGCGAAATGGTCGCCGACATGGCCACCCACGAACAGGTCGAGATGCTCGCCAGGGGCGGCGACGGCGGCATGGGCAATCTCAACTTTAAATCGAGCGTGAACCGCGCCCCGCGCCAGTTCACGCCGGGCGGTGCGGGTGAATCGCGGCGGCTCAAGCTCGAACTCAAGGTGCTGGCCGACGTGGGCCTGCTGGGCCTGCCCAACGCGGGGAAATCCACGTTCATCCGCGCAGTATCAGCGGCGCGTCCCAAGGTGGCCGACTACCCGTTCACCACGCTCCAACCGAATCTCGGTGTGGTGCGCGTGGACGACAACCGCAGCTTCGTGATCGCCGACATTCCCGGCCTGATCGAAGGCGCCGCCGAGGGCGCCGGCCTGGGCCACCAGTTCCTGCGCCACCTGCAGCGCACCCGCCTCCTGCTGCATATCGTCGACCTCGCGCCCTTCGACGACAGCACCGATCCCGTGGCGGACGCGCGCGCCATCGTGGCCGAATTGCGCAAGTATGACGAACTGCTCTATCGCAAACCGCGCTGGCTAGTGCTGAACAAGATGGACCTCATCGAAGCGCCCGCACGCGCGGCACGCATGCGCGCGTTCTGCAAAGCCTACGGCTGGAAAGGCGAGGTCTTCATCCTCTCCGCGCTGAGCGGCGAAGGCTGCCGCGAACTCACGTTCCGGATCATGGAGCACCTGCAGCGCCCGGCGGTTCCGGTCACGGACAAGCCGGCCGAAACCGCGCCGCGCAAACGCAAGCCTGCGACTGCCAAGCGCGAACCCACACCCGCGCGCAAGCGCGCGGCGAAGGCAACCACGAGCGTCGAATGAAGGCCGCCCGGCCCGCGCTCGCCGACGCCCGCCGGCTGGTGGTGAAGGTCGGCTCCAGCCTCGTCACCAATCGCGGCCAGGGGCTCGACCGCGAGGCGCTCGCGCGCTGGGCGCGCCAGATTGCGGAGATCCGCCGCGAAAACCGCGAGATCGTGCTGGTGTCCAGCGGTGCGGTCGCCGAAGGCATGCAGCGCCTGGGCTGGAAGAAGCGCCCGCATGCCGTGCACGACCTGCAGGCCGCCGCCGCCGTCGGCCAGATGGGCCTGATCCAGGTCTACGAGTCGTGCTTTCGCGAGCACGGACTGATCACCTCGCAGCTCCTGCTGACGCACGAGGACCTCTCGGACCGAAAGCGCTACCTCAACGCGCGCTCGACGCTGCGCACTCTGCTCGCGCTGGGCACGATCCCGATCATCAACGAAAACGACACCGTGGCGACCGAGGAAATCCGCTTCGGCGACAACGACACGCTGGCCGCGCTGGTGACCAACCTGGTCGAGGCGGATGCGCTCCTGATCCTGACCGACCAGCCCGGCCTGCATTCCGCGGATCCGCGCCACGACCGGCAGGCGACCCTGATCGCGGAAGCGCGCGCGGATGACCCGCATCTGGAAGCGATCGCCGGCGGCGCGGGCAGCGCGATCGGCCTGGGTGGCATGCTGACCAAGGTACTCGCCGCCCGGCGCGCGGCGCGGAGCGGCGCGCATACCGTGATCGCCTCCGGGCAGGAAGACAACGTGCTGGTGCGGATCGCGCACGGCGAGGCCATCGGCACGCTGCTGGTGGCGGACACGCCCACGCTGGCGGCGCGCAAGCAGTGGCTGGCCGATCACCTGCAGGTGCGCGGGCGCCTGACGCTCGATGACGGCGCGATCCGCGCGCTGTGCGCGGACGGCAAGAGCCTGCTGCCCATCGGCGTGCAAGCGATCAGCGGCGAATTCGAGCGCGGCGAAGCCGTGTCCTGCTGCGACACGAAGGGCCGCGAGGTCGCCCGCGGGCTGGTGAACTACGGCTCGACGGATGCCCGCCGCATCCTGCGCACGGCTTCCACCGACATCGAGGCGAAGCTCGGTTACATTGACGAACCCGAGCTGATCCACAGAGACAATTTGGTGCTGCTGTGAAAGAGCCAAATGCGACGGCGGTGGGAATCACGTTGAGGCGAGGACTGGCATCCGGTACTTTCGGTGCCATGCTGGTGTGGCTGCTTGCCGCGGGCACCGCGACGTCCGCCCAGCCCGCGCCGCTGGCACTGGAGCCGGGCCTTTGGGAGATTACGGTCGAGACGACGAATCCGGGCGACTTCCGGGCGACGACCGACCGCCTGTCCCGCTGCCTGCGGGAAGGCGAGGCCGCCCTGCCCCGCCGGCAGTTGCCCACGCGCTTCAACGGCGAGGTCTGCCGCGTGACCTCGCTGCGGGACACCGGCGCGAACATCGCCTACGCCCTCGTCTGCGACCAGAACCGGATCACGTCGAGCGGGGAATTCAGCTTCGACCGGGCGACCTACGAGGGGCGCATCATCACGGAGCCGGTGGAGAGCGAGGTCAACAACCTGCAGATCGTGCAGCGGGTGCGCGCGCGCCGGACGGGCGATTGCCCGGCGCCCCAAGGGGCGGGCGCCGTTCAGTCCCGGTAGGGCGCCCGGCGGTTGACCTTCGGCGCGTCGTTCACCAGCGACGCCACGATCTGCGCCGCCGTGGGCAGGACCGCCTGCCCCTTGCAGAAGTATTCCACGCCGAGCACCGCGCGGTAATTGTTCGTGTACTGATAGTTGATGCGGCGCCATTCGGACTCGAGCGGCATCGACCAGCTGCGGTCCGGACGGCCGTAGCCGTAGACGCGGTACTCGCGCGTCTCGCACCGGATCCCTTCGTAGCTCACGGTGCGGGCACCGCCCTCGCCCAGCACCAGCAGGGTGTAACGGACCACCCCGTCCTTGCCGACGACGATGGAGGTCTTGTCGAGGTAGAAACGGCCCTCCTCGCGATTGCCGCCTTCGAACTGCACGACATTGGCAGCCAGCGGGTACGGGGGATACACCGGCTTGCTTTCGCTCCAGACGATGAGGTTTCCTTCGGCGTCGCGTTCGGGTTCGCCAAGCTTGAGGAGGGGCACACCCTGGCAGCCGGCAAGCACCAGCGCGAGGCAGGCGAGACCGGCGATGCGCCGCGGCCCGCGGGCCCGCGGGCGCTCAGCGCAGATCGCTGACCAGCGCATCGCGCACCGGAGTTTCAAGCGCCTCGACGCGGGCCCGGTACTCCGGGTGATCGACCCCCAGCGTCAGCGCCGCGCCGCGTTTCAGCGCGGCGATCATTTCGGCACCCAGCTCGAAGCGGAGGAAATGCACCGCCGCGGTCTTGGTGTCGGTCGAGCGGTCGAGATCCTCGTCCGCGATGGCATAGACCGGCGAGAACCCCGCCACCTGCACGAACACGCGGTCCTCGATGCCGACCAGCCGCTCGAGCATGCGGGTGCGTTCCGCCACCTCCGGATACTCGATCAGCATGGTCGCCTTCCAGTTGCTGCCGTCGGGCACCAGCGGGTTGTAGGCATCGAGCTCGTCCTGGATGCCGGCTTCCTCGAAAATCCGCTCGATGCGCAGCATCTCCTGGATCTGGTAGCGGATGGTGAGCTCATCCTCGAAGATGAGCGTGAGATTGGGCCCCAGCGCCACGCTGCGCAGCTTCTTGTGTTCGATCACGCGCGCGCGGTAATCCTTGCGCGTTTTGGCATAGGCCTCGAGCGGCATCAGCGATTCACGGGTTATGGTCGGCATGCTCGTTACGGCGGTCATGGGTCGATGATTCCAGACATGGGGGCTGGCGGTTCGCGCGTCACAATCCGTAAGCCGTTCGCAGCAGCGTCAGTGGGTGCGCGACCTGCCCGGACGTGTTGCCCGCTTCGCGCACGCCCTGCTCGATGTGGCGGCCGGCAAGCTGGCAGTCGGAGGCGATCCAGTCGGGCGCGGCGCCGCCGGGCGGCTCGCCCATCGCGCGGAACACCGGCCGGCCGATCTTCATGGCCAGGGCGTGAAATTCCTTTTTGACGCCCCAGGTGCCGGAATGGCCGGAGCAGCGCTCGACGGTGTTGATCTTCTCCTTCGCCGCGAGCTGCAGCAGTTCGCGGGTCTTCTGGCCCACGTTCTGCACCCGCAGGTGGCAGGCCACGTGGTAGGACACGGTGCCGAGATCTTGCTGGAAATCGGTTTTCAGCAAGCCGTCCTTGTTCCTTGCCACGAAATACTCGAAGGGATCGAACATCGCCTCCGCGACCGCCTTGACGTCGGCATCCCCGGGAAACATCAACGGCAGTTCCTGCTTGTACATCAGCGTGCAGGACGGAATCGGCGTGACGATCGCGTAGCCCTCGCGCGCGAGCTTCGCGAGCTGCGGAATGTTCCTGTCCTTCAGCGCCGCCACCGCGTCCAGATCGCCCAGCTCGAGCTTGGGCATGCCGCAGCAGGCTTCCTTGTCCACGAGCGTCCAGGGAATCTCGTTGTGATCGAGCACCCGCGTGAGGTCGTGCCCGATGCCCGGCTCGTTGTAGTTCACGTAGCAGGTGGCATAGATCGCGACCTTGCCGGGCGTCCGCGCACCGTCCTTCACGGCCTGCGCTGCGGCCTGGCCCGCCGAGCGGCGGAAGGTCGGCGCGGCGTAGGACGGGATCCATGCCTTGCGGTCGACTCCCAGCACGGATTCCATCAGGGCGCGCGCCGGCGCCGTCTTGTTCACGGCGTTGACCACCTGGACCACCACCGGAATGGCGGCGAGCTTGCCCAGCGCATCGGTGCTCGCGAGCACCTTGTCGCGCAGCTTCGCCTCGCCCTGCCGGAACTTCACCGCCTTGGCACGCAGCATCAGGTGCGGGAAGTCCACGTTCCAGGGGTGCGGCGGCACGTAAGGGCACTTGGTCATGTAGCAGAGGTCGCACAGGTAGCACTGGTCGACGACCTTCCAGAAATCCTGCTTGTCGACGCCATCGACCTCCAGCGTGCTGGATGCGTCGACGAGGTCGAACAGGGTCGGAAACGCGCTGCACAGGTTCACGCAGCGCCGGCAGCCGTGGCAGATGTCGAACACGCGTTCGAGCTCCGCATCGAGCTTCGCCGGATCCTGGAAATCCGCGCTGGTCCAGTCCAGCGGATGCCGGGTGGGCGCTTCGAGGCTGCCTTCGCGGATGCTCATTCTGCGGTCAGGGGTAAGGAGTGAAGGGAACCCGTGCCAATAGAAAAGGGTGGGAGCGAGGCGTTGCCCCCTCACTCCTCACCCCTCGCCGCTCACGGGCTTCAGTCTTGCAGCGCGTCCAGTGCTTTCTGGAAGCGGTTGGCGTGCGAACGCTCGGCCTTGGCCAGCGTCTCGAACCAGTCGGCGATTTCGCCGAAGCCTTCATCGCGCGCGCTCTTGGCCATGCCCGGATACATGTCGGTGTATTCGTGCGTCTCGCCCGCCACGGCCGCCTTCAGGTTCAGCCGGCTCGAGCCAATCGGCAGCCCGGTGGCCGGATCGCCCACGGTTTCGAGGTACTCCAGATGGCCGTGCGCGTGGCCCGTCTCGCCTTCGGCGGTCGAGCGGAACAGCGCCGCGACGTCGTTCTGGCCTTCCACGTCGGCCTTGCTTGCGAAGTAGAGGTAACGGCGGTTGGCCTGCGATTCGCCGGCGAATGCCGCTTTCAGATTCCCTTCGGTCTTGGATCCCTTGAGTTGCATGAGACGCTCCTGTGACTCGTTGATCGTTGATGGTCGTGCCGTGCCGGAAGTGCGGAAAGGGAAACCGGCGCTGCGCGGGGAGGCTGACTCGGGTTCCCCTGCGGTGCCAGGCGCCCGTGGGCCAGTGGTGCATGCCGTTCAAACCCACCGACAGAGTTTAGACTTGATCTAATCTGTGAACCGAGTATAAAAGCCGCCCTTCCGCACTGTCAAGAATAGTCCCTCGACCACCGCTCCCCGCGGGTCCGCCGGCGTCCGGCTTTCAGCGCGCTTCCGCCGGGTCGCGCGGGTGCCGGTCCGCACCCGTCCGACGATCACGGGCGAGGAAAGGCGACAGTTCCGTCAGCGCCAGCGTGTAGACGTCGCGTTTGAACTCGATCACCGCCTCGAGCGGCACCCAGTAGGCGTGCCAGCGCCAGGCGTCGAACTCCGGCTTTTCGCACGCGCGCAAAGACACGTCGTTGTCACGCCCGACGAGCCGCAGCAGATACCAGATCTGCTTCTGGCCGCGATAATTGCCGCGCCATTCACGCCGGATCCACTGCTCCGGGACGTCGTAACGCAGCCACTCGCGCGTGCGCCCGAGTATGCGCACGTGCTGCGGCTCCAGCCCGACTTCCTCTTTCAGCTCGCGGTACATGGCCCGTTCCGGCGTTTCGCCCCGCTTGATGCCGCCCTGCGGGAACTGCCAGGAGTGCTCATGCACCCGCTTGCCCCAGAACACCTCGTTCCGGTGATTGCAGAGAACGATGCCGACGTTGGGGCGATAACCGTCTTTATCGATCATACGAGTGATCCCTTATGACGCTAACGCTATCCTGCGTCCCCAACCTGTCCGTAGATGCGGAAAATTTTTTCACATTTCCGCCCCGATGGAAAGCGCGGCGACTTACGCCTGCAGCCGCTCGGCGTCGTGCGGGTTCATTTTCGCGAGCCGGGTCACGAATCCGGCAAATCCGAGGTCGAACTGCGCGTCCAGCGCCCGCGCGCGCTCGGTCAGGGTGCGCCAGTCCGGCGCCCCGGCCCCGCCCGGCTGCGCGAACACGATTACGTTGCCGGCCTTGCCGTCCGGCAGGCACACCGCGCGGCCGCCGAAGGCCTCGCCGATCAGTCGCAGGCAGTCGTGAAACGCCCGGTCGTCGCCCCACAGGTTGACCACGAGCACCCCGCCCGGCTTGAGGCGGGCCCGGCAGTCGCGGTAGAACTTGAGTGTGGCCACCTCCTCGGCCTGCGCCTCGGCGCCGTAGCCATCGACCATCACGACGTCCCAGGTGCGGGTTGCCTCACCGACATACTGCGCCGCCTCGGCGACCACGACTTCCAGCCGTTCGTCGTTCGGCGGCAGCAGGAAACAGTGGCGGGCGATGGTCACCACCTGCGGGTTGATCTCGACCGCGGTGACCCGGGTGTCCGGAAACTGCCGGTGCAGGAACTTGGCGAGCGATCCGCCGCCCAGGCCGACCAGCAGCACGGACGGCGGCGGTTCGCGGAACAGCAAAAAGCCCATCATGCAGCGCGTGTAGGCCACCTCCAGGTCGTACGGCCGCGCGATGCGCATCGCGCTCTGCACCGTGTCGCTGCCGATGTGCAGCTGGCGCACGCCGAACTTCTCGCTCACGTAAACGGTTTCTTCGTCGGTTTCGGGCTTGCGGACGCGCCAGGCCTTGAGGAATCGCATGTCGTTGATATTGATAGATTGCGGAGGGGCTTCGGTAGAATAGCGGCTTTTCGCCGAAAGCGGTTCATGCGCGTCTCGCAGTTTTTCCTCCCCACGCTGAAAGAAGCCCCCGCCGAAGCGGAACTGGTCAGCCACCAGCTCATGCTGCGCGCGGGACTGATCCGGCGGCTGGGCAGCGGGCTCTACACCTGGCTGCCGCTGGGCCTGCGCGTGCTGCGCAAAGTCGAGGCTGTCGTGCGTGAGGAGATGAACCGTGCCGGCGCGATCGAACTGGCCATGCCCTGCATCACGCCCGCCGAGCTGTGGCAGGAAACCGGCCGCTGGGAGGCCTTCGGCCCGCAGATGCTGCGCATCAAGGATCGCCATGAGCGCGACTTCCTGTTCGGGCCGACGCACGAAGAGGTCGTCACCGATCTCGTGCGTCGCGAGGTCAAAAGCTACCGCCAGTTGCCGCTGAACCTCTACCAGATCCAGACCAAGTTCCGCGACGAGATCCGGCCGCGCTTCGGGGTCATGCGCGCACGCGAATTCCTGATGAAAGATGCCTACTCCTTCCACACGGATGCGGCGAGCCTGGAGGTCACCTACCGCGCCATGTACGACGCCTACGCGCGCATCTTCACGCGACTGGGGCTGAAATTCCGCGCGGTGGCCGCCGACCCCGGCGCGATCGGCGGCACCGGCTCGCACGAGTTTCACGTGCTGGCGGATTCCGGCGAGGACGCCATCGCCTTCTGTCCGCAATCGGACTATGCGGCCAACGTCGAGCTGGCGGAGGCGCTGCCGGCGGTCAAGGCCGCGCCGGCGCCCGCGCAGCCCCTCGCCCGTATCCCCACGCCCGGCCTGCGCACGATCGAGGACCTGGTAAAAACGGCCGGCGTGCCGATCGAAAAAACGGTCAAGACCCTGGTCTACGAAGGCGCCGACGGCCTCGTCGCGCTGATCGTGCGCGGCGACCATCTGCTGAACGAGGTCAAGGCGGCCAAGCTGCCCGGGATCGCCGCGCCGCTGCGCCCGGCGCGCGAAGAGGACGTGCGGCGCGTGTTCGGCGCCGGCTTCGGCTCGCTCGGCCCCCGGTTCAAGGACGCCCCGCCGGCCGGACTCACGATCGTCGTGGACCGCTCGGCGGCGGTCATCGGCGACTTCTGCTGCGGCGCCAACGAGGACGGCTTCCATTTCACCGGCGTCAACTGGGGGCGAGACCTGCCGGTGCCCGCCCTCATCGCGGATCTCCGCAACGCGGTGGCCGGCGACCCCAGCCCCGACGGCAAGGGCGCGCTCGAGCTCTGCCGCGGCATCGAGGTCGGCCACGTGTTCCAGTTGCGCACCAAATACTCCCAGGCGATGGGCGCGACCTACCTCGACGAGAAAGGCGCCTCGCAGGTCATGGAGATGGGCTGCTACGGCATCGGCGTCTCGCGCATCGTCGCCGCGGCCATCGAGCAGAACAACGACGAGCGCGGCATCCTGTGGCCGTCGCCCATGGCGCCCTTCCAGGTCGCGATCGTGCCGATCGGTGCAGCCAAGAGCGAGGCCGTGCGCGCGGCCGCGGTGCAACTGCATGACGAACTCGCAGCCGCCGGCATCGAAGTCCTGCTCGATGACCGCGACGAGCGGCCGGGCGTGATGTTCGCGGACATGGAACTGATCGGCATTCCGCATCGCCTGGTCGTGGGCGAACGCGGACTCAAGCAGGGTCAGGTCGAATACAAGGGCCGGCTCGACGCCGAGGCGACGCTGCTCGCCCCGGACGCAGCGCTCGCCCGCCTGCGCACCGCAATATATGGCGGCGCGGTCTGAACCTCGACGCCGTATGCAGCGCCGGCAACTGATCCTCGGCGGCGGCGCGCTGGCGGCGCTGTCCATCACGCCCGGCCGCGCCTGGGCGGGCGCGCAACTCTACGAACCGCTGTCGGCGAGCGTACAGGCGGCGCTCTACGAAGCCATCAGCGACCATGTCGCGCCGCACCTGGTGTTTCCCGACGAAGCGCAGGCGCGGGACTGGCTGGCCGACATGTCGCAGCGACTCACCCGCAAGATTCCCAGTCCGGTGGAGCGGCAGGACTTCCTGGTGTCGGCGCAGTACGAGGCCAAGCGCGCAGGTCTCGATCCGCAACTGGTGCTGGGGCTGATCCAGGTCGAAAGCAACTTCCGCAAGTACGCCGTATCCCGGGCCGGGGCCCGCGGCTACATGCAGGTCATGCCGTTCTGGGTGAAACTGATCGGCCGGCCGAGCGATAACCTGTTCAGCCTGCGCACCAATCTGCGCTACGGCTGCGTGATCCTGCGCCACTACCTCGCCATCGAGAACGGCAACGTGTTCCGGGCGCTGGGCCGCTACAACGGCAGCCTCGGCCAGGCCGAGTATCCCAATCTGGTCCTGCGTGCCTGGCAAGGCCACTGGCAGGTTGCGGCGGGCACCGCCGCCTCCCCCGCGGTGGCGGGGCCCATCTCCGGCGGCGCCGGACGCTGACCGCCGGCGTTCACACCGCCCGCACGCGCGGCGGCGGACCCGTCTCCTCCGCCACCCGCCCGGCGGCAAACAGCTCCTCCAGCGTCTGGCCCATCGCACCGTCGAGCCGGCCGGCCAGCTCGGCGGCCAGCGCGTCGAGCGGATCGCCGCCCTCCGTGGCCGCGGTCGGCGCGAACACGAACAAGCGAAACACATCGCGCACGCGGACCAGCGACGCGTCGCGCGTTTCCACCCAGCGGTCGCCGGCGGCGCGCGTCACCCACTGCTGCGCAGCCATCGCCTCGAGAATGCGCTCCGCGCGTTCCGCCGGCAGCGCTGCCGCGCCCGCGAGCGCGGTCAGGCTCGGCGTGGTGCCG
>JBOIEQ010000067.1:0-21809 GCA_050741255.1 Burkholderiales bacterium
CGCCGCGACCCACGCCATCTGGCTGATCGGCTCGGCCAAGGACAATCCTGAAGCCGAGGCCATCGAACGCGCGGCGCCCGGCCTCACCGTCAACCTGTGCGGCCGCACCGACCTCGCGCAGGCCATCGACGTCATTGCGTCGGCCTCGCTCGCGGTCACCAACGATTCGGGCCTCATGCACATCGCCGCCGCCTGCGACGTGCCGCTGGTCGCGGTGTTCGGCTCCAGCAGCCCGCGCTTCACGCCGCCGCTCTCGCCGCAGGCGCGCGTCGTGCAGCTCGACCTGCCGTGCAGTCCCTGCTTCGAGCGCGTGTGCCCGCTCGGGCACATGGACTGCCTGAACAAGCTCGCGCCCGAACAGGTGCTGGCGGAAATTTCGGCTCTGACAAGAACAAATAACTGATTGGCCGCCAAGACGCCAAGAGCGCCAAGGAATTCAAGTGCGAAAATAGCCACAGAGGCGCAGAGAAATAAAAAGAGAGACCGGCTCCACAGCATTGATTCTTGGCTCTCTGTACCTCCGCGTCTGATCGATCTTTTGCAGTTCTTGGCGTCCTTGGCGTCTTGGCGGCCAATACCTTTAGAATTCCGCCGTCATGCCGCGCCCTCTCTTCACCTCCCCACAGGACGCCGAAGCGGCGTTCTACGAGGCCTTCGAGAAAGCCGACCTCGAGGCGATGATGGCGGTGTGGGCGGATGACGACGACATCGTGTGCATCCACCCCGGCGCCTCGCGACTGACCGGCGTCGAGGCCGTGCGCGAATCCTGGCGCCAGATCTTCGGCAGCGGCCAGCGCCTGAGCCTGCGGCTGCGCGAATTGCACCGGATGCAGGCCATGATGGTCGCGGTGCACAGCCTGTTCGAGCACATTGCCGTGGCCGGCGACAATCGCCCGCGCACCGCGGTGGTCGCCACCAACATCTACCAGCAGACCGAGCGCGGCTGGCGGCTGGTCATGCATCACGCCTCGCCGGCGCCAGGCACACCCGGGCCTGGCACGCCTGCCCCCGGAACCCCGGGAACCCTGCATTGACCTTCTTGGGCGGCTAGGCAGCGGAAAAAACCTGCTGTATACTTCTGTATACAATATTTCCGCCACGCTGCAGCCGGCTCGAGATCGTCCGGGCCCTCGCCAGCAGCCTCTATCGCATGCCTTCATTGATTTCCACCGCCCGCAAGCTGCCGCCCCCGGCCGACAGCGCTTCGCTGGCGGAAGTCGCCTACGCCCGCATCCGCCAGGCGATCACCGACGGCGACCTGAAGCCCGGCGCCTCCCTGCGCGAAACCGCGGTCGCGGACTGGCTCGCGATGAGCCGCACGCCGGTGCGCGATGCGCTGCGGCGGCTGGAATCCGACGGCCTCCTCGCGCATGAAGCACACCGCGGGGCGGTGGTGGCCACCCTCGACGAATCGGCCATCCTCGAGCTCTACGCCATGCGCGAAATGCTGGAAGGCAATGCCGCGGCGCTCGCCTCCCGCAATGCCCGCGAGGACGAACTCGACACGCTGCGTCACATCGCCGCCGAGGAAGCGGATGCGCTGGATGATGTGCAGCGTCTGGTCGCAATCAACCGGCGCTTTCATCAGGCGATCTTCCGCGCCGCGCACAACCGCTACCTGTTGAAAATGCTGAACCCGGTCCACGATGGCATCGCCATCATGGGCCGCTCCACGCTCGCCGACCCGGCGCGCGCCCGCGAGGCGCACGCGGAGCACCTCGAACTCGTGGAACTGCTCGCGCACCGCGATGCTGCCGGCGCCGAGGCCGTCGCGCGCCGCCACAGCCGCGGCTCGCTCACCGCGCGCCTGCAGGTGCAGCGCGAACTCGCCAGCGGCGAAAAAAGCTGACGGACCCATGAAAACCGTCGATTTCTCCAAACCCTACGACCTGCTGGTGATCGGCGGCGGCAATGCCGCGGTCTGCGCCGCGCTGACCGCGCGCGAATCCGGCCTGTCCGTGCTGATCGTCGAATCCGCCCCGCGCTTCTGGCGCGGCGGCAACAGCCGCCACACCCGCAACTTCCGCTGCATGCACGAAGCGCCGGTCGGCACGCTGATCGAAGCCTACGGCGAGGAGGAATACTGGCAGGACCTCCTCAAGGTCACCGGCGGCATCACCGACGAGAAACTCGCGCGCCACACCATTCGCAGTTCGCCCGACTGCCTGCCGTTCATGCACAAGTACGGCGTGCGCTTCCAGCCCTCGCTGACCGGCACCTTGCACCTGTCGCGCACCAACGCGTTTTTCCTCGGCGGCGGCAAGGCGCTGCTCAACGCCTACTACGCCTCCGCCGAGAAGCTGGGCATCGACGTGGTGTATGAAGCCGAGGCCACCGAAGTGACGCTGCGCGAGGACGGCCGCTTCGAATCGGCGGTCGTGCGCCACGCCGGCGCGAACCACGTCGTCCGCGCCAAGGTCATGGTCGCCGCGGCCGGCGGTTTCGAATCCAACCTCGAATGGCTGAAGGAAGCCTGGGGCCCCTCGGCCGACAACTTCCTGATCCGCGGCACGCCTTACAACCGTGGCGTACTGCTGAAGACGCTGCTCGCGCAGGGCGCGAAGGCGGTGGGCGACCCGAAGCAGTGCCACGCCGTGGCGATCGACGCGCGCTCGCCGAAATACGACGGCGGCATCTGCACCCGTGTGGACTGCGTCTCGCTCGGCATCGTCGTCAACCAGCAGGGCCAGCGCTTCTACGACGAGGGCGAGGATTTCTGGCCCAAGCGCTACGCGATCTGGGGCCGGCTCGTCGCCCAGCAAGCCGGGCAGATCGCCTACTCGATCATCGATTCCAAGGCCGTCGGCAAGTTCATGCCGCCGGTGTTCCCGCCGATCAGGGCCGCCTCGATCCGGGAACTGGCGACCAAGCTCGAGTTGAATCCCGACGTGGTCGAATCGACCGTGCAGACGTACAACGCCGCGGTGCGCCCCGGCGGCACCTTCAACCACGCGGTGCTGGACGACTGCTCGACCATCGAACTCAACCCGCCGAAGACCCACTGGGCGCTGCCGATCGACACCGGCCCCTTCTTCGGCTACCCGCTGCGCCCCGGCATCACCTTCACCTACCTCGGCGTGGTGGTGGACGAACAGGCGCGCATGATCATGCAGGACGGCAAACCATCGCCGAACATATTCGCGGCCGGCGAAATCATGGCCGGCAACATTCTGGGCAAGGGCTACATGGGCGGCTTCGGCATGACCATCGGCACCGTCTTTGGCCGCATCGCTGGAGCAGGAGCCGTACACCATGTCCGTAGCTGAACTCGTCGCCCGCGCCGAACAGAACATGCAGATCTGCAACGCCTGCCGGTATTGCGAGGCGTTCTGCGCCGTGTTCCCGGCGATGGAACGCCGGCTGACCTTCGCCGAGAACGATCTCCATTACCTCGCCAATCTGTGCCACAACTGCGGCGCCTGCTACTACGCCTGCCAGTACGCCCCGCCCCACGAGTTCAACGTCAATGTGCCGAAAAACTTCGGCGACCTGCGCGCGGAGACCTACAAGCGCTACGCCTGGCCGGAAGCCTTCGGCGCGCTCTACGCGCGCAACGGCATCGCCGTGTCGCTGATCACCGCGGCGAGCCTGGCGCTCGTGCTGCTGCTCACCATGTTCCTGCAGAAACCCGAGGTGGTGTTTGCCGCCCACCCCGGCGGCAACTTCTACGCGGTGATCCCGCACGGCGTCATGGCGTGGTCCTTCGGCCTGGTGTCGCTCTTCGTGCTGCTCGCCTTCACGATCGGGTTCACGCGTTTCTGGCGCGACATGGGCGAAAAGCTCTCTGAATTCGCCCGACCCGTGACGCTGGCGCAGGCCACCTGGGATGCGCTGCGGCTGCGCTACCTCGACGGCGGACCGGAAGGCGACACCACGGGCTGCACCTATCCGACGGAAACCCCGTCCAGCCTGCGCCGGGTATTCCATCACTTCACCTTCTACGGCTTCATGCTGTGCTTCGCCGCCACCTGCGTGGCGACCTTCTATCACTACGTCCTGAAGACCCCGGCGCCCTATCCCGTCCTGAGCCTGCCGGTATTGCTCGGCATCGCTGGCGGCATCGGACTGCTGATCGGGCCGGTGGGCCTCGTCTGGCTCAAGCACCAGGCCGACCCCGATACCAGGGCTCCCGCGCAACGCGGCATGGATGCGGGCTTCCTCGTGCTGCTGTTCCTGACCAGCCTGACCGGGCTGGCGTTGCTCGTCCTGCGCGAGTCCGCCGCCATGGGCGTGCTGCTCGCCGTCCACCTCGGCATCGTGCTCGCCCTGTTCCTGACCCTGCCCTACGGCAAGTTCGTGCACGCGATCTACCGCTTCGCCGCGCTCGTGCGCTACGCGCTGGAGCGCTCCCGCCCCGCCCCCAACGTCTCTTTCGAGTAATCCCGCCCCCCGCTATACTTTCGACCAGGAGGTAATGCCACCATGAACGCACCCGCCGTTTCACTTGCAGTCGCCAACAAAGTCAACAAACCCGTCCGCGACCTCGTCAGCCCCGAGGAGTGGGAAGCCCGCGTCAACCTCGCCGCCTGCTACCGCCTGATGGCGGAGTTCGACATGGTCGAGATGATCGCCAACCACATCTCCTGCCGCGTCCCGGGCAGTCACACCGAGTTCCTGATCAACCCTTACGGGATGCTCTACGAGGAAATGACCGCCTCCTCGATGATCAAGATCGATCTCGAAGGCAACGTGCTGTTCAACGCCACCGAGTACGGTATCAACAAGGCGGGCTACGTGATCCACAGCGCCGTGCACGCCGCGCGGCACGACGTCGACTGCGTGATCCACACCCATACGCTGGCCGGCATGGCCGTCTCGGCGCTGAAACAGGGCCTGATGACCAACATCGCCCAGACCGGCATGCGCTTCGGCGAGGTGGCTTACCACGACTACGAGGGCCCCGCGCTGAACCTCGACGAGCGCGCGCGCCTGGTGGCGAGCCTCGGCGACCGTGAAGCGCTGGTGCTCCGCAATCATGGCCTGCTGACCGTGGGCCCGAGCATTCCGGAGTGCTTCAACAACATGTTCCGGCTCGAGCGCACCTGCCAGTTGCAGATCATGACCCTGTCCTGCAACGCCGAACTCAGCCTGCCCTCCGACGAAGTCGTCAAACCCGTGCACCACGGCTTCAAGCCGGGCGTGCGCCGCCGCTTTGGCCTGCTCGAATGGCCGGCGATGCTGCGCAAGCTCGACCGGATCGACCCGTCGTACAAGCACTAAGAACGGACCAGCAGCAGGACGGGGCACCCCGCCCTGCCTCCGGAACGAAGGGCGGCCGAGACCGCCCTTCTTTTTTGCCCGCACTCTCCGCATGCCCTCCACCCATGAATACCGCGCCCCCTGGTGGCTGCCGGGCGGCCACGCGCAGACGATCTATACCTCCGTCTTCGCACCACGGCCCCCGGTGCATTACCGGCGCGAGCGCTGGGACACGCCGGACGGCGACTTCATCGATCTCGATTGGGTTGAAGGCCGGGATTCGGGATTGGGGATTGGGGATTCGAAGGCTTCTACTCCGGTGGTGGTGCTGTTTCATGGGCTCGAAGGCAGTTCCAACAGCCACTACGCGCGCTCGATCATGCAGGCGGTGCTGGCGCGCGGCTGGCGCGGCGTGGTCGTCCACTTCCGGGGTTGCAGCGGTGAAGCGAACCGGTTGCCGCGTGCCTATCACTCCGGCGACAGCACGGAAGGAAGCTGGATCCTCGCGCGCCTGCGCACGCTCGCCGGTGCGGCACCGCTGTTCGCGGCGGGCGTCTCCCTCGGCGGCAACATGCTGCTGCGCTGGCTCGGCGAACATGGCGCCAGCGCCGGCCGCACCGTCACCGCCTGCGCGGCGGTATCCGCGCCGGTGGACCTCACGGCCGCCGGTGACGCCCTGGCCCTGGGCTTCAATCGCGTCTATACCGCGAACTTCCTGGGAACGATGAAGCGCAAGACTCTTGCCAAGCGCGAACGCTATCCCGACCTCGTGGACTGGGCGCGCATGGGGGCGGCCAACACCCTGCGCCTGTTCGACGACGTGGTCACCGCACCCCTGCACGGCTTTCGCGACGTCGATGATTACTGGACGCGCGCCTCGGCCAAGCCGGTGCTGGGCGGCATCCGCGTCCCGACGCTCATGCTGAACGCCCTGAACGATCCCTTCCTGCCCGCGCGCGCACTGCCGTCGCCGCAGGCGGTATCGCCCCAGGTCCGGCTCGAGTACCCGCCGGAGGGCGGCCACGTCGGCTTCACGACCGATGCGCCGCCCTGGCGGCCGCACTGGCTGCCGCATCGGCTCCTGACGTTCTTTGACGAACAGATGACGACCGCTTCGCGTAACTAATTCCGCAGCGCACGCGCCAGGTGGACTATTGACCGTCGCGCCGCCGCCGTGCCTATACTGCCCGCGCGATCGTCTGCTGCCGCTTGTTGCCGCGTCCAGTCTGTTCCCCCTCAAAAAACGACTCCACATGCCCACTGTCCCGCATGAGATTTTCAAGGCCTATGACATCCGCGGCATCGTCGGCCGCACGCTGACGCCGCCCATCGTCCGCAGCATCGGCCAGGCGATCGGGTCGGAGGCCGCGGCACGCGGCGTGCGCGAGATCGTCATCGGCCGCGACGGCCGGCTGTCGGGACCGGAATTGAGTGTGGCGCTCACGCGCGGCCTGCAGGCCGCGGGCCGCGACGTCGTGGACGTCGGCCGCGTGGCAACACCGATGGTGTATTTCGCCGCGCACGAGCTCGGCACGCAGTCCGGCGTGATGGTGACGGGTTCCCACAACCCGCCCGACTACAACGGACTCAAGATGGTGCTGGCCGGCGAGACGCTGGCCGGCGACGCCATCCAGGCACTGCGCGCGCGCATCGAGAATGGCGACCTCACCACCGGCAAGGGCGCTTACCGCACGGAAGATATCGCGGAGCGCTATCTCGCCCGCATCGCCGCGGACGTGAAACTCGCGCGCCCCATGAAGATCGCGGTGGACTGCGGCAACGGCGTGGCCGGCGCGTTCGCCGCGTCGCTGTTCCGGCGCCTCGGCTGCGAAGTCACCGAACTCTTCTGCGAGGTGGACGGTACCTTCCCCAACCACCATCCCGACCCTTCCGTGCCGGCCAATCTCGCCGACCTCATCGCGGCGCTCAAGAACGGCCCCGCCGAAATCGGCCTCGCCTTCGACGGCGACGGCGACCGCCTCGGCGTGGTGACCAAGGATGGCGAGATCATCTTCCCCGACCGCCAGCTCATGCTGTTCGCGGCCGACGTGCTGGCCCGCGTGCCGGGCGGCGAGATCGTGTTCGACGTGAAGTCCACGCGCAACCTCTTCGACTGGGTGCGCAAGCACGGCGGCAAGCCCACCCTGTGGAAAACCGGGCACTCCTTCATCAAGGCGAAGCTGAAGGAAACCGGTGCGCCGCTCGCCGGCGAAATGAGCGGCCACATCTTCTTCAAGGAGCGCTGGTACGGCTTCGACGACGGGCTCTACGCCGGGGCGCGGCTGCTGGAGATCCTGAGTCGCAGCGCGGACGCTGGCGCGCCGCTGAAGGCGCTGCCGAACAGCCTGTGCACGCCGGAGCTGCAGATCAAACTGAAGGAAGGTGAGAACTACGCCCTGATCGATACGCTGAAGAAGAACGCCAAATTCGACGGCGCGTGCGAAGTGATCACCATCGACGGCGTGCGCGTCGAATACGCGGATGGCTTCGGCCTCGCCCGGCCGTCCAACACGACGCCGGTGGTGGTGCTGCGTTTCGAGGCGGACAATGCGGCGGCGCTCGCCCGCATTCGAGAAGATTTCCGGCGCGCGATCGTCGCCGTTAAACCCGACGCTGTCTTTCCGGACTAAGCTTTCTTCAACACGGCTTTGGACGCGGCGGGCATTTCCGCCAGCAGCATCTGCGTGCAGCGGAACAGCGCGATCGGCTTGCCGGCCTCGTTCGCCACCGTCGCATCCCACACCTGCGTCGAACGGCCCCCGTGCACCAGCGTGGACATGCAGATGATCGTGCCCTCGCGCGCGGTGCCGAGGAAATTCGCCTTCAGCTCGATGGTGGTGAAGGAGGCCCGGTCTTCCGGCAGGTGGGCGATGGTGCCGAAGCCGCAGGTGGTGTCGGCCAGCGCGATCACGCTGGCGGCGTGCAGGAATCCGTTGGGCGCGAGCAGTTCACGCCGCAGGGCCAGACGGGAACGCAGCCGCCCCTGCGCCACTTCCACTATCTCCAGGCCGATCAGCCCCGGCAGGAAGCCCGCAAAGCGGGCATTCAGCTTCGCAAGATCCGTCATGCCTTCACGCAACTGCATCGCGGCAGCCTGGAGCCTGTTATGGACCTAAACGTGCGCGGCGTTGAGCCAAAAGGGTCTGGATGCTAGGCGTGAGGAGGCCGCGTAGCCCCTCTACGCAACGACGAGCAACGACGCAGACGGGCCCTTTTGGCTCAACCCGAGGGGAACGCGGGACTCGGGGCCCATTGCGTTGTCGCCACCCGCTTACAGTGTCCGGCACTGCGGCGCGGCCGGCTCCTAGCACTGAACCCCGACTCCCGCCGCAACCGTTTAGGTCCATAACAGGCTCTAGCGCTTGTTCAGCGAACCGCGGTTGTAGTCCTTGTCGCCGGGCATAAGGCAGCGGCCGATGCCCAGCAGGCAGCCCTGCGCCTCCATCGGGCGCGTCTTGTTTTCCGGATACTGCTCGGCCACTTTCGCGGCAGTGGCCTGTTTTTCGGTGCTCACGTACTCCCAGCGCCCGTTGGGATAGAGCCGCACCTTCTCACCCTTCGCGGTGGTGGCCTCGACCGGCGTGCGGTCGAGTTCCTCGGCGGCAAAAACAGGCGACGCGCAGGCGACGACAAGCAGCAGAATCATCCAGCGGGACACGGTCTTCTCCGGTTCGATGGCGCGATACGTTCGGTGATTCTACCGGCCGCGCGCTACTTCGCGGGGACCGGAGGCGCGGGCGCGGGCGGGGCGGAGGGCACCCCACCGCCCGGGACCGGCGGGGAGGGCTCGATGCGCATGTCGTCGACACGCGTCACCCGATTCACGTAATAGCGCGTCTCGCCGAAGCATGAGGTCGGAAGCCCGACCTTTTCCTCGTAGTGCAGGCTCACGCGCTTGCCCATCGCCTTGTTGATTTCAGCGGCGGTCGCGTCATCCCAAACCGTGAAGTAGAACTTCTCGGGCGTGGAACCGGGCAGCGACACCAGCGCGATCTCGCCTTCCCAGGTCTTGCACAGCCAGCCCTTCTTCGAGAACTTCTGGATCCAGCCGGCGCGCTCGCCCTCGGAATAGCTCCACGACAGGACCGCCCAGAAATACAGGGCCGCGAGCAAGCCCAGCACCACCAGCCCGCCGAGCACGGCGGTGACCGCACCGCCACGGCTCGCGCGGGCAGTCGCGGTCATACCCGTTCGCCCACCCATTTCGCCACGGACTCCAGCGCCGCGGGGAGCTTCGACGGATCCGTGCCGCCGGCCTGCGCCATGTCAGGCCGGCCACCACCCTTGCCGCCCACCTGTTGCGCGACGAAATTGACCAGTTCGCCGGCCTTTACTTTCGCGGTGAGGTCGCCCGTTACGCCAGCGATCAGCGAGACCTTGCCGGCTTCGGCCGTCGCGAGCACCAGCACCACGGATTTGAGCTTGTCCTTCAGCTTGTCGAGCGTCTCGCGCAGCGTTTTGGCGTCCGCGCCTTCGAGAGTCGCGGCGAGCACCTTGATCCCCTTGACGTCCACCGCGCGGTCCGCGAGATCGTCGCCCTGGCTGGACGCCAGCTTCGATTTCAGCTTCGCCAGCTCGCGCTCGAGCGTCTTCACATGCTCCTGCACCTGCGCGATCTTCTGCGACACCTCCGAGGGCTGCGCCTTCAGCGCCGCTGCCGCCTCGCCGATGCGTTCATCCAGCCCCTGCACGTAGGTCAGCGCCCCGTCGGCGGTGACCGCCTCCACGCGCCGCACGCCGGCCGCGATGCCGGTTTCGCCGGTGATCTTGAAAAAACCGATGTCGCCGGTGCGCGCGACGTGTGTGCCGCCGCACAGTTCCGTGGAGAAATCCCCCATCGACAGCACGCGCACCTCGTCGCCGTACTTCTCGCCGAACAGCGCCATCGCACCGGCCTTGATGGCGTCGTCGTACTTCATGATGCGCGCGGCCACCGGGTAGTTGGCGCGGATGGCACCGTTCACCAGCACTTCCACTTCGCGAACTTCCTTGGGCGTCATCGGCTTGTTGTGCGAAAAATCGAAGCGCGTGCGATCGGGATCGACCAGCGAACCCTTCTGCTGCACGTGCGCGCCAAGCACCGTGCGCAGCGCCGCGTGCATCAGGTGCGTCGCCGAATGATTGAAGGCCGAGCGCGCGCGCGCGGCCAGGTTGACCTGCGCGCTGACCGTATCGCCCACTGCCAGCGCGCCCGTGGCGAGCCGGCCGTGGTGGCCGAAGACCTCGGGCTGGATTTTCTGCGTGTCGTTGACGATGAAGGTGCCGCGGGGCGCGACCAGCTCGCCGACGTCGCCCACCTGGCCGCCCGACTCCGCGTAGAACGGCGTGCGGTCGAGCACGACGATGGCATCGTCGCCGGCATTCACGGACGACACCGAGGTGCCCTCCTTGTAGATCGCCACCACGCGCGCGTCGTCCACCTTCAGCGCCTCGTAGCCGCGGAACTCGGTCTTGGCGCCGGAATATTCGAGCGTCCCGCCCATCTGGAACTTGGAGGCGGCGCGCGCCTTGGCGCGCTGTCCCTCCATCGCCGCCTCGTAGCCGGCGATGTCGATCGCCTTGCCGCGTTCCCGGGCGATATCGGCGGTCAGGTCCACCGGGAAACCATAGGTGTCGTAGAGCGTGAACACCGTTTCGCCGTCGATCATGCTGCTTTCGCGGGCGAGCGCGGTCTCGAGGATCTTCATGCCGTTTTCCAGCGTCTCGGCGAAGCGCTCCTCTTCGGTCTTCAGCGTGTCCGCGACCCGCGCGGCCACGGTGGTCAGTTCCGGGTAGGCCGCGCCCATCACCTTGACGAGGTCGGGCACCAGGCGGTGGAAGAAAGCCCGCTTTTGGCCGAGCTGGTAGCCGTGGCGGATCGCGCGGCGGATGATCCGCCGCAACACGTAACCGCGGCCCTCGTTGGAGGGAATCACGCCGTCCACGATCAGGAAGGAACAGGCGCGGATGTGGTCGGCGATCACCTTCAACGAGGGATTTGCCAGGTCTTTCGTACCCGTCTCGCGCGCCGCGGCCTTGATCAGGCTCTGGAAAAGATCGATATCGTAATTGGAGTGCACGTGCTGCAGCACCGCCGCGATGCGCTCCAGCCCCATGCCGGTGTCCACGCAGGGTTTGGGGAGCGGCGTCATCGTGCCCTTGTCGTCGCGGTTGAACTGCATGAACACGAGGTTCCAGATCTCGATGTAACGGTCGCCATCGGCCTCCGGCGAACCCGGCGGGCCGCCCGCGACCTCCGGGCCGTGGTCGTAGAAAATCTCCGAGCACGGGCCGCACGGACCGGTGTCGGCCATCTGCCAGAAATTGTCCGACTGGTACTTGGGCGCGCCCGGCTTGTCGCCGATGCGCACGCAGCGCTCCTTCGGCACGCCGATTTCCTTCGTCCACAGGTCGTAGGCTTCGTCGTCCTCGTGGTAGACCGTGGTCCACAGCTTTTCCTTCGGGATGCCGTAGACCTCGGTCAACAGCGTCCACGCGAAGCGGACCGCGTCGCGCTTGAAGTAGTCGCCGAAGGAGAAGTTGCCGAGCATCTCGAAGAACGTGTGGTGGCGCGCGGTGTAGCCCACGTTCTCGAGGTCGTTGTGCTTGCCGCCCGCGCGCACGCAGCGCTGCGAGGTGGTCGCGCGGTTGTACGCGCGCCGGTCGTGGCCGAGGAACACGTCCTTGAACTGCACCATCCCGGAGTTGGTGAAGAGCAGCGTCGGATCGTTGCCCGGCACCAGGGGACTGGAGGCCACGATGGCGTGCCCCTGGCTCTTGAAATAGTCGAGAAACCGGCTGCGGATGTCGCTGCTGTTCATGGCGGATACGCTGGTGATCGGCAGCCGCGCTGCCGCGATTCGGAGGAGCGCGTGATTCTAAACCACCTGCGGCGGTGATTTACTGCAGGCGGCGGGTTTCCTCGATGCGCAGTCCGATCGGGTAGTCGGCGACCACGGCCATGTTGAGCACCTTGCCGCGCAGGGACACCGTGGTGTTGGCCGCCGGCAGCGCGCCCTTGGTGACGATCGGGATCTCGCCGGTGTCGTCCTTCAGGATGAAGACCCGGTAGTCCGAGAACGGCACGCCCAGCGTCCCTGTGGCGGTGCCTTTGACCTTCACTTCCGTGTTCTCGAAGCGGCCGGGCGCCGCCAGGATGTCCTTGATCGGCGTGGTGCCGCCGGGCAGCGCATCGCAGCCGGCCAGCCCGATCACGGCCAGGGCGGCGACCGCCAGCCCGAAGAACCTACGCGTCGTCGTCCGCATCGCCGATCACCCTTTTGATGGTTTCGTGTTCGAAGCCCCGCCCCTGCAGGAAGCGCACCTGCTTCGCCCGTTCGGCGAGCGTCCGCGGGGCGCTACCGAAACGTTTTTGCCATACCGCGCGCGCGGCGTCCAGATCGCCCGCCCGCAGGGCCGGCAGCACGGCCGCCACTGCCCCGGGGGCATGGCCCTTTTGCTGCAACTCGCGGCGGATGCGCTGGGCACCCAGGCGGCCGCGCCGCGCCACGATCGTCTGCGCCAGCGCCCGCGCCTCCGACAGCCAGCCGCGGCGCTCGAAGTCTTCCAGCACGCGTGCGATTTCGTCGGCGTCCTCCGTATAACGCATGAGCTTGCGCCCCAGTTCAAGCCGCGTGTGCTCGCGCAGCGCGAGCAGCTTGAGTGCCCGCGCGGGCAGGGACATCTCGCGTTTGGGTTTGCGCCCCTCAGCCAAGCGCTTCGCCCCGGCAGCGCGCCAGCAGCGTCGCCGGCGCCGCGCCTTCGATCGCGAGGTCCGTCAGCAGCGGATTGGCGGCACGCAGGTCCTGGCCGACCGCGGCGGACAGCAGCGTCACGGCGGCCGAGGTCAGCGGCGTCGCCACGCCGGCCACCCGGGCCAGCGCCTCGAAGAAGGCCAGTCCGAAGGGCATGTCTTCGCGCACGTAGCGATGGTCGAGCGAGGTCGGGCCCGGCGGCGCCTGGTAGCGCGCGTGAATGGCGGCGGCGATGTCCGCGATGCCACCGAGCGGCACGTGATACGAGAGATGGTAGTGCTCCTGCACGGTGCGCACGGTGAGACCGAACGCACGCGCGACGGCCAGGCGTTCCAGGTCCATCGCTTCCAGCAGGCGCGCGCCCGAAGCCGTCAGGCAGTCGAACAGCATCCACGGTTCGCGCTTGTCGATGCGCGAGAGGTTGGGCAACACCTCGGCCGCGTGCGCCTCCGGGTTGATGTTGGAAAGCGCCGTTTCCAGGAGGTTGCCGACCAGGCGGAAACGGTCGCCGAACAGCGTGCGGCAGACGTCGAGCGCCGCCGCTCCCGCCGCCGCCGGAATCGCGGCCACTTCGAACCGCGAGCGGATCGTGTTGATCTGCACGCGGCCGTGGTCACGGTCGGCGCCCAGCCGTGCGGTGCCGAGCGTCGTGCCCCATGCCGCGATGACCGGCGGGGTGCCCGCTGCCCGCAGGCGTTCGTGCAGCCATAGCGGCACCAGCGACAGCGCGCCGCTCACGATCACCGTCTGCGGCGCATGCAGGTACGGCAGGATTTTCGGCAGCACGCCGGGATAGGCATCGCCGGGCAGTGCGATCACCACGGCTTCGGCATCCGCGACTTCGCGCGAATCGAGGATCACGCCGACATCGGCCACCCCCGTCAGCGCGCCGTCGTACGTCAGCCGGCCACGCTGGCCACCGGCGCCGGTCGCCTGCGCCTCGCGCAGCAGTCCGGCCGTGCCCCGGCCACTGGGCGACCACAGCGCGGCGGCGTGTCCGTGATGCGCCAGGTAGGCGGCCGTGGCGCGCCCGATCGCCCCCGCGCCGACGATCGCTACCTTCATCGCTGTTAGTCGATCGTGATGCCAGCGGACTTGATGATCTTCGCCCAGCGCTGGATGTCGCCGCGCACCATGCGGGTGAATTTCTCGGAGGTGTCTCCCGCCGGCTCCGCGCCCAGCGTCGCCAGCCGTTCGCGCAGTGCCGGCGTCTGCAGCGCCTGCCCGAAGGCCTCGGTCAGGCGTTTCACCGCCGGCGCCGGGCTGCCCGCCGGCACGGAAATGCCGATCCACGACGATACGTTGAGGTTGGCCACGCCCTGCTCGGCGAAGGTCGGAATGTCCGTCAGCGTCGCCGAGCGTTTGGGCGCAGTGATGCCGAGCGCTTTCAAGCGCCCGGTGGACGTATAGGGTTGGGCCGACGTCGTGGTCGTGAACATCGCCTGGATCTGCCGGCCCATCAGGTCGGTCATCGCGGGCGCAGCGCCCTTGTACGGGATGTGCGCCAGCTCGGCGCCCGTGATCGAGTTGAACAATTCGATCGTCAGGTGCGTGTAGGTGCCGCGGCCGGTGGAGGCCGTGTTCACCTTGCCCCGATTGGCTTTCGCGTAGGCGATGAACTCCCTGAGGTTCGCCACCGGCAGCGTCGTGTTGACGATCAGCACCAGCGGCAAGTCGACCAGGTGGATGACGTGGATGAAATCCTTCACCGGATCGTAGGCCAGTTTCGCATTGAGCGAGGGCGCGATCGCGATCTGCGCGCCGCCCGACAACAGCAATGTGTAGGCGTCGGGATTGGCCCGCGCGGCCTCCGTCGCGGCGATCAGCCCGCCCGCACCGGCGCGGTTGTCAATGACGACCTGCTGGCCCAGTTGCTCGCCGACGTTCTGCCCGAACAGGCGCGCGATCACATCCTGCGAACCACCCGGTGCGAAGGGCACCAGCAACCGGATCGGCTTGGTGGGATAGGCCGCGCCAGCGCCGGCGGTGCCTTGGGCCGCTGCCGAAAACGAGCACAGCAAAAAGGCCGCTGCAGAGCACGAGCGCAGCAAAAAGGCCGCTGTCGAAAACGAGCGCAGCAAAAAGGCCGCTGCGCAGGCAGCGGCCTTCACCAAAGCGAAATGCCTGGTGCGATCAGTCATCTTCTTCCTTTTTCGGACCTGCCACGACCGGCACCACGGCGACCGCCGCGCGGATCTTGGCCTCGATTTCCTTCGCCATTTCGGGATGCTCCCGCAGGTACTCGCGGGTGTTGTCCTTGCCCTGGCCGATGCGTTCCTTGCCGTAGGTGTACCAGGCGCCCGACTTGTCGATGATGTTGTGCAGCACGCCGAACTCGATGATCTCGCCTTCCAGCGAAATGCCCTCGCCGTAGAGGATGTCGAACGCGGCGGTGCGGAACGGCGGCGCCACCTTGTTCTTGACGACCTTGACCCGCGTTTCCGCGCCGATCACTTCCTCGCCCTTCTTGATCGAGCCCGTGCGGCGGATGTCGAGACGCACCGACGCGTAGAACTTGAGCGCGTTGCCGCCGGTGGTGGTTTCGGGACTGCCGAACATGACGCCGATCTTCATCCGGATCTGGTTGATGAAGATCACCATGGTGTTCGAGCGCTTGATGTTGCCGGTCAGCTTGCGCAGCGCCTGGCTCATGAGGCGGGCCTGCAGGCCGGGAAGCTGGTCGCCCATCTCGCCTTCGATCTCGGCGCGCGGCGTGAGCGCGGCCACCGAGTCGATCACGACCACGTCCACGGAGCTCGAGCGCACCAGCATGTCGGTGATTTCCAGCGCCTGCTCGCCGTTGTCGGGCTGCGAGATCAGCAGGTCCTCGACGTTGACGCCGAGCTTGGCGGCGTACTGCGGGTCGAGCGCGTGTTCCGCGTCGATGAAGGCGGCGGTGCCGCCGAGCTTCTGCATCTGGGCGATCAGCGACAGCGTGAGGGTCGTCTTGCCGGAGGACTCCGGGCCGTAGATTTCGATCACCCGGCCGCGCGGCAGGCCGCCGATGCCGAGGGCCAGGTCGAGGCCCAGCGAACCGGTGGAGACGACTTCAATGTCCTTGGCGATCTCGGCTTCGCCCAGCCGCATGATCGAGCCCTTGCCGAACTGCTTTTCGATCTGGGAGAGCGCCCCCTGCAGGGCTTTATTGCGGCTGTCATCCATTTTCACGGTCCGGAGTTTCGGGGGAGCGGCGGGATTATCCCACACGGCTTCGTCTTCCTTGGCGCTGGGGGCGATCTTGCTGACTGCGGCAACTGCTTGATTCATGATGGAAATCCTCCAAATCGTGGCATGCGGGGCCCGGGCTTGGCAGGGGGCCGCGACCGGAACTGTAAATAGATACAGGTCGCACGATATTGGAATTTTCCGGGCTTGGCAAGCACCTCGGCCCAACGGCCTAGGCCGAGTCCGCCCGATACAACTCTTCCACCTTTTCCCGCGCCCACGGCGTCCGGCGGAGAAAAGCGAGGCTGGACTTGATGCTGGGCTCGAACACGAAACAGCGGATGGGGATCCGCCGCCCGAGTTCCGGCCAGCCGTGCTGCGCCACCAATTCGGTCAGCATCCGCTCAAGCGTGATGCCGTGGAGAGGATCGCGAGAGGCCGGCGCGGGCATGGGGAGAGTCTGAGGTTTTTCCCGGGTTTGTGTAACCATGCTGACGGCTGCAGGCTTGGGTTGGGGGGCTGCCGCAGAAACGCCATGGTGACGCGCCCCCTGTTCGTTTGCATGATCTCGAACGACAAACGAAGTAGTTCTGATGAAGGCGAAAAGTATGCGTGGTCTGACCCTTGGTGTTCTTCGCAGCTCTCTACTTTTGCTCTTGCTCTTCAACCTTTGTACTTTGTAATGAGGCCCTAGCCGGCGCTGGAATGATTGCTGTCTATGATGGCACGGGCAAACTTTGTGAAGAGGAAAGTCCAGAGTACCCCGTTGTGGGCCTCACCTCGGAACAAGCCATCTCATCGCTGAAGGATTGGCTCCAAGGGCTCCCGCAATCGCTCAAGCTGACCGCGCCCAACGACAAAAAGCGCATCATGTTTCCCCCAAGTCCCGAAATCGCATTCACCGGATACATAAAGTTTTGCGGCCGCGAAGAACGCCATCGCTACTTCTCAGCCTTGATCGAGCACCTCAAAGAGCCCCAGAGAAATGAACGGGCTTATGTTCTTATTCTTCTCCACAGCCGCTCAGCACTGCTCCTCGAAATAGTACAGAAAAAACTCACCTTGGATTCTCTTGATGAGACGTTTCAAAAAAATCTTGAGAAGTCAAAGCGACTGATCGTCTACCAAAGAAAAACTCCCGAGCCCTATCCGACTGAGGCTATAGTCAAAAGCATAGAAAAGCGGCTTAAACCCAATGCGCACTAGCAGCCTGTCTGGCTTGGATTTGGCGTTCCGCGGCAGGGTCGGACCACGGCAAGGCTCAGAACACAGGGGATTTTGATACTCAGAAGCACATTTTTTTCGACCCGTAGTCACGACTCGAATTGCAAGTTCACGACTAACGCCGTGACCATCATAACGGCGGCTAGCACTCGCACCACTACAGCCTCGGTCTTGACGTTGGCCCGGCCAGTCTTCACGTAGTAAAACGCGGCCGCAGGCGCCAAAACGGTGCTCCCGATAAAGGCCAGGAACACCTGCCCCATCGGCATCACCCGGTGGCCGTCGGCGGTCACAGGAGGGGCGATCCATACGGCGGCGCCGTACACCGCAAGCCAAAGTGCCGACCATCCTGCCGCGAACAAGACACCGCGAACAAACCAGATCGCCCCTCGCCAACGCGAGAATGAAGCGCCGACCGCAAGGGCTGCGACTGCTACCGCGACCGCCTGCGCGACTGGATTGAAGTCCCCGACTACGAGACCCGTGGCAGCGATGGACGCGCCGATCACGAAAGTTACGAGGATTGGGAAGGGCTTCATGCTGGCAAATGGTGTTCTGGGACCACATGCTACAAATCAGAAGGGTCTTACATCGAGCCTTACTATCGCATCCTGAGTACGGGACTCAAGCCCAGGATAGCGTTGCATAACCAGCGGGTCGTGTCCGGGCACTATCAAATCGACGGTACCGGCGAGTTCTCGTAGAGTATTGAAACCTAGCAGCATCTCTCCCAAATTAAACGCTGAGCGAAAAGGCCGATTAGTCTCAACGTTTTCATAGAAGTGACTAGCGTCCGAGGCGAGCACCACCCAACCACGTTTTGTGTGCACACGCACCGCCTGCATTCCTGGGGTATGCCCTCCAATCCGATGCAAGGTAATTCCGGGCATAGGACTCGCATTATGACCATGAAAATGAACTCGTCCGGCAAATACCATCCTCACTAATCGAACGACGTCTTCTACTGGGTAGGCGCGGCGTAGATAGGGGACGCACATGTGCTTACCAGTGGCATACTGCATCTCATCTTCTTGAACATGAAAATTCGCGTTCGGAAATGCTCCACACCCACCGGCATGGTCATAGTGCATGTGCGTAACGATCACGTCACGTATATCTTCTGGACTAACACCCAACATGGACAAGCCCGCCGCAGGCGTCCTGAGGTACGAAATGTCTGTCCGCGGCGAGTCTGGAGCATTAAACCCCGTGTCGATTAGGACAGTTCGTTCAGGAGATATCGCAAGCCAGACAAAATAATCCATCGGCATCGATGCATCATGTGGGTCCCCACCAAGAAAATGCTCTGCACGGCTGCCTGGACGAGTAGCGTAGCGGACTGCAAAGAGTTCGTAGATGGGCAATGTCATTTTTTCCTAGATCCTTTTGAACGCACCAGATCAATCGAGTTTCGCGCCAGACGCCTTCAGTACTTTCGCGTACTTGTCTATATCATTTCGAAGCATTATGCGGAACTCTGCGGGCGTGTTAGCCACGACTCGGAATCCTCGTGCTGAAAAATATGACTTGGTTAGAGGCTCATTGAGTGCCCTTGCAGATTCCACGTAGATTCTCTCTATGATTGCATTAGACGTGCCCCGCGGCGCGAACAAGCCATACCATGTCATGACATCGCCAAACGATGGATACCCGAGCTCGACTAAGGTCGGCATTTCAGGAAACATTCCAGACCGCTCAGAACCCGTGACTGCTAGCCCGATTAGTTTTCCAGATTTCAAGTGACTACCAGTTGCGCCAACACTACCGAACATTACTTGCACTTGCCCCCCCAGCAAATCTATAACGGATTGTCCGCTACCCTTGTAAGGCACATGAGTCATTTCAATTTTGGCGATACTTTTGAACATCTCCGCCGCGAGGTGAGGAGGACTCCCACTCCCATTGGATGCATAACTTAGTTTTCGAGGATTCGCTTTCGCGTACGCGATAAGTTCATTCAACGATTTGACCGGAATTGTTGAGGTGACTGTCACAATATACGGGGCGTCGACGTATACCGTGATCGGTTCAAAATCCTTCACCAAGTCATAAGTCAAATCAGGGTAAAGGGTTACGTTTACCGCGAGGTTAACGGTGCCCATAAGCAACGTATAACCATCTGGCGCTGCTCTCGCGACAAGCTCAGCGCCAATATTCGAATTCGCCCCGCCTCTATTATCAATAACTAGCCCTTGACCCAACTCCTTCGTAATTCGCGGCTGGACGGCACGTATGATGGCCTCAGTTACACCACCTGCGACAAATGGAACGATGATACGAATCGGCTTTGTGGGGTATGACTGCGCGCTTGCCGCCCGCGGCTCTGTCGCGATAATTAAAAATAACGCGGAAGCAACGCCAACAATCCTAATTAACCATTGCATATTGCGCCAGAGCATGACCTTCCTCCTTTCGCGTTAAACCACGCATGGCGAGCGTCAGTTCACCGCACTTTCTATTCTCTATACTGGCAACTGCATCTTCTATTTTTCGCAGTCGCTCAGGGGATCCATGATCCACCAGGAGTGCATTAAATTTTTTTACAATTCCGGGCCATTCAATTGGATTTCCTTGGGAGCCCGTGGGATCGATGACGTCGGCACGGTGCCATTCTCCATCGATCTGCACAGAGATCCACCCGCTGAGATGATCGGGATACAGATCTTCCAATTCTTGCGAGCGCTCGATCGAAATTGACTGTGCGAGCGACACTACCTCCTTGGCCCCCAGATATGGCTCGTCGAAATGCTGAGGCGATGGCAATCCTTTCAACAAGGTCAGCGCCACGCAGTAGCGGACGCTCATTTGGCCAGTCAGCGCGTTTTCTGGAACATATGGATATCCGCATTGAATATCTACAACTTTGGTGCATCCGATTTTGATACTTTGGATTTTTGCGAGTCGCTCCCCGAACCGTTCACGCAATGCAAGCGCGGCATCAATATATGCATGAGTGCTAGCACATGCCGAATAGGGCTTGATACCAATAGTGCATAGATGGTATTCGTGCCCGAGACGATCTGTAAGAACATCTTCTTGAGGATCATCAGAGATAGCGCGTAGAAGCGAGCCGTCAGTTGCTTCATAAAGTTGCGTGGGTCCCGTGAACCCCCTTCTTGCAAGCTCCGCTGACATGACTCCAGCCTGCGCAGCTTTGCCGGGATGGAATTTCTTGCTCATAGCGCCATTTGCATTAAAGGCGAAGGTGCCTGAACTCTGAGTGCCGGCTAACCCCAAAGCCCATGCCGTACCTGTCTGATCCAGTCCCAATAATGACGCCGACGCTGCAGCAGCACCTAGCGGCCCGCATACACTCGTAAGTTGCCAGCCACGCAGGCGTGCAATCGTGGGGTTAAACGCTTTGCTACTACGAATCATTACTTCATAGCCGGCCGCAATTGCGGTAAGCAATTGCTTGCCGCTGGCATCTATGTGCTCTGCCAATGCCAATGCCGCTGGAATAATCGCTGCGCCTGGATGCAACTTTGCATTGTGAAAATCATCGAGCTCGAACGCATGTACGGCCACCCCATTGACCAGAGCAGCATCGTGAGTGCGGAAACTAGCTCGCTCATCCCCCCACCCTGTCGCACCCCGATATCCATTTGGCAAGCAAGTACTGTCCTGGACCCACTTGGAGATAATCACAGAGCTCTCGCGATCGCGTCCGTAAATGCCACAACCGATCGTATCGAGAAGGCATTTGCGAATAGTGTCCACGACCTTTTTAGGCAGATGTTCATAGCGCAACTGACTCACCCATCCAGCCACTTCTAAGGTCAACGGTTTAGGCTTCATAAATTGTCCTTGTGAACAGGATTCGCACCGACGTAACGTCTTACCGCTAGTTGACGAGCTTGATAGCAGATAGGCGTCAACTATGTCCAATCGCTAAATCTGATTGCCTTCATCTAGAATATTTTTACGCAGCGCAGCAAATCGGTTCTTGGACTAGGTCGCGCTCGCTAACGCACGCAGCATCCGTAGTCTGAATTCACGAACGTCAGCTGCCGCCACAAGACTGGGGCGCTGCTTTTCATAGTTGAGGCAGGGCAGTTGTTATCGGCAACATCAGTCGACCTTAACGCTAGCCTCCTTGATCACTTTAGCCCACTTGTCAATTTCCAGTTTCATATAGACCGCAAGTTGCTCCGGAGTACTTGAAACCGCAGTGGCTCCAAGAGATTCAAGCTTGCCTCTGACTTCGTTGGACATTAGCGCTTTCTTGGTAGCCTCATTGAGCTTTGACACGATCTCAGGAGGAGTTCCAGAAGGCGACAGCAAAGCGTGCCAAACGGTTTGTTCGTACCCTGGCAATCCAGATTCTGCGATGGTGGGCATATCCGGCAGAACAGGAGACCTTTTGTTAGTTGTAACCCCCAGCACCCTAATCCTTCCAGAATTCATAAGTGGGATCGCATTAAAAATGGGGGGGAACATAAGATCGATTTGCCCTCCCATGAGACTACTGAGTCCCTCGGGCACGCC
>JBOIEQ010000068.1:0-21657 GCA_050741255.1 Burkholderiales bacterium
TCCATGAACATGCCGCCGTTGACATGCAGGGTCGCCCCGGTGATGTAACCGGCGGCGGGCGACGCCAGAAAAGCGACCGCGGCGGCGATGTCCTCGACCGCACCCAGCCGGCCCAGCGGAATCTGCCCGAGCAGGCCCTTGCGCTGGTCCTCGTTCAGACCCCTGGTCATATCGGTATCGATGAAGCCCGGCGCCACGCAGTTGACCGTGATGTTGCGGCTGCCGACCTCGCGCGCCAGCGATTTGGAGAATCCGGCCATGCCGGCCTTGGCGGCGGCGTAATTGGCCTGCCCGGCGTTGCCCGTCGCACCCACGACGGACGTCACGTTGATGATCCGTCCATAGCGGGCCTTCGTCATGCCGCGCAGGGCGAGTTTCGACAGTCGGTAGACCGACGTCAGATTGGTCTCGAGTACGGCGGCCCAGTCATCGTCGCGCATGCGCAGGAGCAAGGTGTCGCGGGTGATCCCGGCGTTGTTGACGAGGATGGCAGGTTCGCCGGCCTTCTGTACTTCTGCCCAGAACGCTGCACATCCGGCAGCATCGGCCACGTTCAGCACCATGCCGCGCCCCGCGATGCCGGCAGCCTTCCATGCCGCGTCGATCTGGCCCGCGCCTGCTTCACTGGTGGCCGTGCCGATGACGGTCGCGCCCTGTTTGCCCAGCGCCAGGGCGATGGCATGGCCGATGCCACGGCTCGCGCCGGTGACGACGGCGATTTGATCCTGCATGCTCATTTGACGGCTCCCAGGGCCTGCTCGAGCGAGGCAGGATCGGTGATCGCCAGCCCGGTGAGGGAGCCCTCGATCCGCTTCGTCAGCCCCGCCAGCACTTTACCCGGCCCGCATTCCGCGATCACGGTCACACCCTCGCCCGCCATTTTGCGCACGGTCTCGACCCAGCGCACGGGGCTCGCGGCCTGGCGGGATAATGCGTCACGGATCGCCGCGGGGTCGCCTGCGACCGCGACATCCACATTGTTGATGACCGGAATCACCGGCGCCGCGACGGCGACCTTGGCGAGGTAGTCCCGGAGTTTGTCTGCTGCGGGCTTGAGCAGCGATGCGTGGAACGGCGCCGATACCGGCAGCATGAGCGCACGCTTGGCGCCGCGTTTTTTCGAGGCTTCTGCAGCGCGCTCCACCGCACCCTTGTGGCCGGCGATCACCACCTGGGCCGGCGCGTTGAAGTTGACGGCCTCGACCACCTCGCCCTGCGCGGCTTCCGCGCAGGCGGCACGCACCGCGTCGTCGTCCAGTCCGAGGATGGCCGCCATCGCTCCGGTACCGAGCGGCACCGCGTCCTGCATGGCCTGCGCGCGGAAGCGCACCAGCGGCACCGCGTCCTTGAACGCAATGGCGCCCGCGGCAACAAGCGCGGTGTATTCGCCGAGGCTGTGTCCCGCCACGACCCTGGGTGCCGCCCCGCCGGCCGCCAGCCACGCGCGATAGACCGCATAGCCTGCCGTCAGCATCAGCGGCTGGGTGTTGACCGTCCGGTTGAGTTCCTCCGCCGGCCCTTGCGCGGCGAGCGCCCACAGGTCCTGCCCCAGCGCCGCGGAGGCTTCGTCGAAAGCCGCACGCACAGCCGCGTTGTCTGCGAAGGCGTTCATCATGCCCACGGCCTGCGAGCCCTGACCCGGAAATACCAATGCGAATGTCGCCATGCCTGTCCTTATTCCCACTTGACCAGTACCGCGCCCCACGTGAATCCGCCGCCGACGCCCTCGAGCAGCACATGCTGGCCATCCCGGATGCGGCCGTCGCGCACTGCCGTATCCAGCGCGAGCGGGATCGAGGCCGCGGAGGTGTTCGCGTGCTGTTCCACTGTCGCCACGACTTTATCCATCGAGAGCCCCAGTTTTTTCGCGGTGGACTGAATGATCCGGATATTCGCCTGGTGCGGAATCAGCCAGTCGATATCCGTTTTTTGCAGATGGGCGGCGGCCAGCGCCTCCTCCGCCACCTCGCTCAACACTTTCACCGCGAACTTGAACACGGCGGTGCCGTCCATCTGCAGCAGCGGCCGGCCGCTCACCTGTCCGCCGCTGACGCTGCCCGGCACCGACAGGATATCGGCATAGCGGCCGTCGGCATGCAGATGGCAGGACAGGATGCCGGGACGTGCGCTGCGCTGGAGCACCACCGCGCCGGCACCGTCGCCGAACAGCACGCAGGTGCCGCGATCCTGCCAGTCGAGAATGCGCGAATAGACTTCCGCGCCGACCACCAGCGCGGTCTTGACGTTGCCGGCACGGATGAACTGCTCCGCGACCGTCAGCGCGTACACAAAACCGCTGCAGACCGCCTGCACGTCGAAGGCCGGGCAGCCGTGCGCGCCGAGTTTGTTCTGGAGGATGCAGGCGGTGCTGGGAAACACCATGTCGGGCGTGGTCGTGGCGACGATGATGAGGCCCAGTTCTTCGGGCGCCACCCCCGCGGCTGCGAGGGCCTTGCGGCCGGCCGCCAGCGCGAGGTCGCTGGCCATCTCGCCGTCGGCGGCGATGTGGCGGCTGCGGATGCCGGTGCGCGCATAAATCCATTCGTCCGAGGTGTCGACGGTCTGTTCCAGATCCCGGTTCGTCAGCACTTTGGCTGGCAGATAACTCCCGGTCCCGGTGATGCGAGCGTAGACCCCGGCGTTCCCGGCGCTCAAAGTGCGCCCTCCTGGATTGCCGTCATCTGCTCCGAGATGTGCGCCAGCACGCCGCTGCGCGCTTCGTCCGCGGCGCGTTCGATCGCCACCCGGAAGCCGAGCCGGTCGGCGGAGCCGTGGCTCTTCACCACGATGCCGCGCAAGCCCAGCAGGCTCGCGCCGTTGTAGCGGCGATGATCGATGCGGCGCTTGAATGCCTTGAGCACGGGCATCGCGACCAATGCCGCAGCCTTGGTCAGCAGATTCCGCCCGAACTCCTCGCGCAGGTAGGCGGCCAGCATCTGGACGATCCCCTCGGAGGTCTTGAGGGCGACGTTGCCCACGAAGCCGTCGCAGACCACGATGTCCGTCGTGCCCTTGTAGATGTCGTCGCCTTCGACGTTGCCGTAGAAATTGAGCCCGCTCGCGCGCAACAGTTCGGCGGCGCGCTTCACCACCTCGTTGCCCTTGATGTCTTCCTCGCCGATGTTGAGCAGGCCAACGCTCGGGCGCGGCTTGCCCTCGACGCTGGAGACCAGCGTCGACGCCATCACGCCGAACTGCAGCAGGTGTTCCGCCGTGCAGTCGACATTGGCGCCGAGATCGAGCATGTAGACCTGGCCGTTGCGCGTGGGCAGCACCGAGCAGATCGCGGGGCGCTCGATGTCCGGCAGCATCTTCAGCACGAAGCGCGAAATCGCCATCAGCGCGCCGGTGTTCCCGGCGGACACCGCGGCCTCGGCGGCGCCGTCGCGCACGAGGTTGATCGCCACGCGCATGGAGGAATCCTTCTTGCCGCGCAGGGCGCCGGCCGGCGGCTCGTCCATCTCGACGACCTCGGTGGCGGCTTGAATGCGCAGGCGGTCGGGCGTGGCCCCGGCCCGTTTGAGGACGGGTTCGAGATCCTCCGGGCGCCCTACGAGGATGATTTCCAGGTCTTCCACCCGGCGCAGCGCGTCGAGCGCCGCAGGGACGGTCACCGCGGGCCCATGGTCGCCGCCCATCGCGTCGATGGCTACCCGCACGGTCATGCAGTCACTCCTCGCTTCTCGAACGGCGCAGCGTCGTTATCGTAGGGGGACCGCGCGAAGAAAGGAACACGGCCGGCGAGTCCATGCGCCCCGCAAGGCGCGGTAAAACGCTACTCGCCTTTGGTCGGCACGACTTTCTTGCCGCGGTAGTAGCCGCTGGCGCTGACGTGATGACGCAGGTGCACTTCGCCGGTGGTGGGTTCCAGCGCGATCGGCGGCTTGCCCAGCGCATCGTGCGAGCGGTGCATCCCGCGCTTGGAGGGGGATTTCTTGTTCTGCTGAACGGCCATGGTCTTGCTCCTTCGATTCCGGTTGGTCTGTCTCTGTCAGTTTCTATTGCCTACGCTTCCAGGCCGCCAGTCCCGCGAACGGGTGAGGCTTGGCCGCCTGTGGGGCTGTCTCTGCGGGCGGGAGCTTGACGCTGCTCCCGCACTCGCCTTCCGCATGCCGCGGCGCAAACGGCAGCGCCAACAGCACTTCATCCTCGACCAATGCCACCGGGTCGAGCGCCTGATCCGCCGGGATCCACTCCGGAGCATCGGGCTCACTGACCGCGGCATCCGCCTCGGCACCGCTACCGAGCAGCAGCGTGTCCGTGAAGCGGACCGCATGCGGCAGACGACCCAGGCAGCGCTGGCAACGCAGATTCACGTTGCCGCTGACCGTCACGGTCAACTGCGGCCGGCCCCGTTCGTCGGTGCCCCCATCGATCGTGTAATCGAGAGTCCCGGTCGCATCGAACAGGAGATCGCGCAGGCGTTCCAGCCCGGCGACCGCGATACGACCACTGGCCTGTTCGCCGGTGCGCGCGAATTCAACGCTGTCGATTGCGGCCGGGCCGGACATAAAGGCGCGCATGATAAACTTCACGGCCTCGGGTGTCAAAGCGAAAACACCGAAAAACAAAGCTCCGGCAACCACTTAGCCGAGCTTTCCCGGCCGTCTCCCGATGATTTTCCCATTCCGCCCGTGTCCCTTCCGGGCATCCTGACTGACCCCGCATGCGGCTGATCCTCGCCTCCACCTCGCCCTACCGCCGGGAACTGCTGGCCCGCCTGGGTCTGCCCTTCGAAACCGCCGCGCCGGCGGTGGACGAAACGCCCCGGCCGGGCGAAGCGCCGCGGGTCCTCGCCCTGCGGCTGGCCGAGGCGAAGGCGCGCGCCGTCGGCACTGGCCGGCAAGGCGCACTCGTCATCGGCTCAGACCAGGTGGCGGACCTTGACGGCGCGCCACTCGGCAAACCCGGCACGCATGACCGCGCAGTCGCGCAGTTACGGCAGTTGCGGGGGCGCCGCGCGGATTTTCACACCGCGCTCGCCATGTTGAATGCCGGATCCGGTCTGTTACAGACCGGTGTGGTGACCGTGCGCGTGCATTTTCGCGACTACAGCGACGCGCAGATCGAGCGCTACCTGCTCCGCGAGCAGCCTTACGACTGCGCCGGCAGCGCCAAGGTGGAAGGACTGGGCATCGCGCTGCTGGCGGCCGTCGACAGCGACGATCCCACTGCATTGATCGGCCTGCCGCTGATCCGCCTGACCGCGATGCTGGCCGCGGAAGGCATCGAAGTGCCCTGACGGGCGACCCTCCCGCCTAGCGTAGCGAGGGCCCGGCGCCGCTCTTGAGCCACAGCGTTTCCGCCATCGCGCCGCCGAAGCGCTTGGCGAAGCGCTCCGCGATATTCTCGCGCGGAGTGAAATCGACGATGTTCTCGGCTTTGATGATGTCGCGCGCCACCGAGTCCACATTGCCGTAAGCGTCGGCCAGTCCCAGCTCGATCGCGCGGGAGCCGACCCAGATCAGCCCGCTGAAGATCTCGGGGCCGCCTTTGAGGCGTGCGCCGCGGCCTTCCTTCACCACCGTGATGAACTGCTGGTGGATTTCGCCCAGCATCTTGTCCACGTACTCTTTTTGTTCCGGTTTCAGCGGCGAGAACGGATCCAGGAATTTCTTGTTGTCGCCGGCCGCGAACGCGCGGCGTTCCACGCCGAGTTTTTCCATCGTGCCGGTGAAACCGAAACCGTCCATCACCACGCCGATCGAGCCGACGAGGCTCGCCTTGTCGACGAAGATCTTGTCGCCCGCCACCGCCACGTAGTAGCCGCCGGACGCCGCCAGATCCTCCACCACCACGTAGAGCGGCGTGTCCGGATGTTCCTTGCGCAGGCGCTTGATCTCGTCGTTGATGTAACCGGACTGCACGGGACTGCCGCCGGGACTGTTGATGCGCAGGATCACGCCCTGCGTGTTGGCATCCTTGAAGGCCGCCTGCAGTCCGCTGGTGATGTTGTCGGCGCTCGCCTGCGAGTCCGCCGCGATCACGCCACGCAGTTCCACCAGCGCGGTGTGCTTGCCCGCCGTCCCCTCCCGCTTGCCGACCCAGCCCATGCCGATGAACAGCACGATGAACAGATACAGCATCAGCAGCATCCGGAAGGCCATGCTCCAGCGCCGTGCCGTGCGTTGCTCGCGGATGGCGGCGAGCGCCACGCGCTCGAGTGCCTGCCGTTCCCAGGGTTCGCCTTGCGAAGTCTGATCAGCCATGTTCGTCAGTGCTTTCGTGTTGTGAATCGGGTGCTGCGGATGGTACGGATGAATCGGCAGGATCGGCGTCGCAGTACACGTTGCCGTCGCGCTCCGTGACCGGTACCGGCACGAGCGCGGCACCCTTGCACGGACCGGCGACGCAGTGGCCGGTGTCCGGCTCGTAGGTCGCGCCGTGCGTGGAGCAGATCAAGTATACGCCGGAGGCGTCGAAGAACTCACCTTCCGCCCAGTCGAGTTCGATCGGCACGTGGGCGCAACGATTGAGGTAAGCGTAGACCTGCCCCAGATAGCGCACGGCGAAGCCCGCCGCCTCGCGGCCGTGCCGCGGGCACAGGAAACGCACGCCCTTGCCGCCGTCGGCGAGCGTGTCGCTCGCACAGATCAGGCGTGGTGTTCCAGCCATTGCCACAGGGCCTGCGGGGTGTCGACGCAGGCCAGCGGTTGTGCCGCTTCGAGTTCGGCGCGCGGATGCGCGCCGTAGGCGACCGCTACCGCGGCCACGCCGGCGTGCGCGGCCATTTCCAGGTCGTGCGTGGTGTCGCCGATGACCAGCATGTCCGCGGCCTTCGCATCCAGCAGATCCATCAGCGTGAACAACATGTCGGGCGCCGGTTTGGACGCGTCTTCCTCGCCGCAGCGCGTGGCCTCGAACAGATGCGCGGTCACCGTGCGCTCGAGTGCCCGCGCCAGGCCGCGGCGGCTTTTCCCGGTGGCCACGGCGAGCACGTGGCCGCGTTTACGCAGGGCATGCAGCGCGTCCACCGTGCCGGGAAAGAGCGGCACCTCGGGGTCGCGTGCCGTGAAATGGATGCGATAGCGGTCGACCACGCGGGCGTAATCGGCGGGTGCCAGGTCCGGCAGCACGTGCGCCATGGCGTCGTGCAGGCCGAGACCGATGATGTGGCGCGCGCGTGCTTCGCTCGGTACCGGCAGCGCCAGGTCGCGGCAGGCGGCCTGCAGCGACGCCACGATGGTGGCTGCCGAATCCATCAGCGTGCCGTCCCAGTCGAATACGAGCACGGGAAAACGGTGCGTCATGCGGTCGCCGCCTTCGCCGGCAGCCCATCGAGGAAAGCCTGCAGTTCGGCGGGCAACGGCGACTCGATGACCGTGCGGACCTTGCTCACCGGATGCTCGAAGGCCACCCGCGCCGCATGCAGGAACATCCGCTTGAAACCCCGCTTCACGAGTGCGCGGTTACGCTCGTAGTCGCCGTACTTGGCGTCGCCCACAATCGGGTGCCCCAGATGCTGGAGGTGCACGCGGATCTGGTGGGTACGGCCGGTCTTCAGTTCCGCGGCGAGCAGGCTGTAGCCCTCGTAGGGCTTGACCAGGGAAAAATCGGTGTGGGCGTAGCGGCCATCATCCTGCACGCGGACCCGCCGTTCGCCGCTCGCCAGCGTGAATTCGGCCAAGGCTTCCTTGACCGCCCGCCGGCCGTGCCGCCAGGTGCCGGCCGCAAGCGCAAGGTAGCGTTTGCCGACGCGACCTTCCCGCAACTGGGCATGCAGCGCGGTGAGCGCGGAGCGCTTTTTCGCGACCAGCAGCACGCCCGAGGTGTCGCGATCCAGCCGGTGCACGAGTTCCAGGAAGCGCGCCTCCGGCCGTTGCGCCCGCAGGGCTTCGATCGCGCCCAGCGCGATACCGCTGCCGCCGTGCACCGCCAGACCCGCTGGTTTGTCGATGGCCAGGATGGCCTCGTCCTCGTATAGGACCGGGATCCGGATACTGGCTGCCTTGCGGCCGGTTTGTACAGGGGCCGGCGCGGCAGTCCTGATGGGCGGCACCCGGATCCGGTCCCCCAGGGCCAGGCGGTGGTCGGCGTCCACCCGCCGGCTGTTCACCCGCACCTCCCCGCTGCGCAGGATGCGGTAGACATGAGCCCGCGGAACGCCCTTCAGGATACGGGCCAGGTAATTGTCGATCCGCTGGCCGTCCGCGTCTTCGCCGATTTCGTGCTGACTCGCGGCGTCTTTACTTAACCCTTTCATTTACTTATACTTTGCGCCTGAGTCTGTGGAGTTGCTCACCATATCCTGATGTCTGGTCCCGCGGCGTGACACTACTGTGTCACCCAGTCGCGATGATGACGGCAGGATGTGCAGGGAACAGCCGGTCGCTCGTGCGCGCTTGTGAGTTAAGCGTCGAGCATACAACCCGGCCGTCGCCCGCATCGCGCAATGTCCATCTGCCGTTCCCGTCCTGCATGTCGTTGCGTTGCGCGCCGCTGTTTACAGACCGGCCTGCGCCGCCTGACATCCCGAGGAAGCGGCAGCTCGAAGACACCGGTTAAGTTCGCTCACCGTTAAGTAGCGGCTACAGAAAACGCGCTCGCTCCAACGTCTAACGCATAGCCCAGGCCAGCCCACCGCCGCACCGCCGCTCTCCGCGCTTCAAACAACGCGATGAAAAGAGCGCCGGCCCGGTCGAACCGCTGGCCGTTGCGCACGGATTCTAAAGGCAAACCGAGGACACCCCGACGCCCGAGTCCATGACCGCCTGATTTCAGGCACCCGCGCCCTGCCTTGCCGGCCGCTGCAGTCAAACAGACGCAGACCGGCGGCAACCGTATAACGGCGGTGGCGCACCCCGCAACACGGCCAGGCCCGATTCAATGTTCAATGTTGATCGGACGGACACCGTGGCGAGCGCGGGAGAAGAACATGAAACGCATGCTTTTTAATGCGACGCAGGCTGAAGAACTGCGCGTCGCGATCGTCGATGGCCAGAAGCTGATCGACCTTGATATCGAATCGGCCGCCAAGGAACAACGCAAGAGCAACATCTATAAAGGCGTCATCACCCGCGTCGAGCCCAGCCTCGAAGCGGCCTTCATCGATTACGGCGCCGAGCGCCACGGCTTCCTGCCCTTCAAGGAAGTCGGCCGGGTCTACTTCAAGGCCGGCATCGATGTCGCCCACGCCCGCATCCAGGACGCTCTGCGCGAAGGCCAGGAAGTCATCGTCCAGGTCGACAAGGACGAGCGCGGCAACAAGGGCGCGGCCCTCACCACCTACATCAGCCTGGCCGGCCGTTACCTGGTGCTGATGCCCAACAATCCGCGTGGCGGCGGCGTCTCGCGCCGCGTCGAAGGTGAAGAGCGCGACGAACTGCGCGACACCATCGGCCAGCTCGAGATTCCGCAGGGCATGAGCGTTATCGCCCGCACCGCGGGCATCGGTCGCTCCGTCGAGGAACTCAACCGCGACCTGGGCTACCTACTCAAATTGTGGGACCAGATCGAAGGCGCCGCCCACCCGCAGCGCAATGCGGATCTGCGCCTGGAAGACGGCAGCACCGAGTCGCGCGTCTGCACCGAGGACGAAATCGAGGACGCCCGGCGCGATGGCAAGCTGGTCAAGGCCGGTTCGCTGGTCAACCCGGCGCCCTACCTGATCTACCTGGAGTCCAGCCTCGTCATCCGCGCGATCCGCGATTACTTCCATGAGGAAATCGGCGAGATCCTGATCGACACCGAGGAAATCTACACCCAGACCAAGCACTTCATGTCGCTGGTGATGCCCGAGTACGAGAACCGGGTGAAGTTCTATCACGACGACGTGCCTCTGTTCTCGCGCTTCCAGATCGAACACCAGATCGAAAGCGCCTATTCGCGCCAGGTCACGCTGCCGTCCGGTGGCGCGGTAGTGATCGATCATACGGAAGCGCTGGTCTCGATCGACGTCAACTCCGCGAAATCCACGCGTGGCCACGACATCGAGGAAACCGCATTCCGCACGAACACGGAAGCCGCCGAGGAAATCGCGCGCCAGTTGCGGCTGCGCGACCTGGGCGGCCTGATCGTCATCGACTTCATCGACATGGAGAACCAGCGCAACCAGCGGGAGGTGGAAAACACACTGCGTGATTCGTTGCGTTTCGACCGCGCCCGCGTGCAGATGGGCAAGATTTCGCGTTTCGGCCTGATGGAGCTGTCGCGTCAGCGGCTGCGCCCGGCGCTGGCCGAAGCCAACAACATCCCCTGCCCGCGCTGCAGTGGCACCGGCCACATCCGTTCGGTCGAGTCCACCGCCCTGCACATCCTGCGCATCGTGCAGGAAGAGTCCATGAAGGAAAACACCGGCGCCGTGCACGCGCAAGTACCGGTCGACGTGGCCACCTTCCTGCTGAACGAGAAGCGCTCGGAACTGTTCTCGATCGAGGCGCGCCTGAAGGTCAACGTGCTGCTGATCCCGAACACGCACCTGGAAACCCCGCATTACAAGATCGAACGCCTGCGCCACGAGGAACTGAACCGTTCCGAACTGCCGCCGCCTTCGTACCAGATGATGCAGATTCCGGTGCCCGACGAAGATGAACGCAAGCCGGCGTCCGATGGTGCCGCCGCGCGCCCGGAAGCGGTGGTCAAGGGCATGATCAGCGCGGCGGCCTCCATGCCGCCTGTCCCGATGCCCGCGCCGGGTGTGACGCCGACCGCAGCGGGATCCGCTGCGAGCCCCGTCGCGGCCGGTGGAGAACCGACGATCATCGGCAAGATTTTCGGCTGGTTCAAGCGCAAGCCCGAAGCGGATGCAACCGCTGCGCCCGCCTCGACGCAGCCTCGCGAGCAACGCCCATCGCAACGGCGCGGCCCGCGACCCGAAGGCAGGCCCGAACGCGGCGAGCGTGGTGGTCGCGGCGGCCGGGGTGGCGAGCGCGGGGATCGTGGCGAACGCCAGGGACGCGGCGAAGGCCGGGGCGGTGAAGGCCGCGGCCAGCAACGTCCCCGCGGCGATCGCCCGGAAGGCAATCGCGAGCAGCCCCGCGGCGGCCGCGACGGACGGGACAACCGTGAAGGCCGCGAACCGCGCGAAGGTCGTGGCCCGGGTCAGGGCCGAGGCCGGGATGGCGAGCGGGATCGTGCTCGCGGTGGACCGCAGGATCGGCCCGAACGGCAGGCGGAACGCCGGCCGGAAGGTCCGCGCGGCGATCAACCCAGAAACGAGGACGCGCATTCGCGTCCGCCCCTGCCCGGCGGAAATCCGGCACCCGAAGGCGGCGGCGAGGGACGCGAAGGCGGCCGTGGCCGTCGCCGTCGCGGCCGTCGCGACCGCAGCGACCGGCCGGAAGCGGATGCGCAGCAGTCACGTCCGCAACAACACAACGGCGACCAGCCCGCGGCGGCGATGCACGCAGACACGCTGCCTTCGCCGATCGCCCCGGTGTTCGAGGCGTATCACCAGCCAGCGCAAGAAGCATCGCGCGATGTGCCGGTCACGTCTGCGGAAAGCTACACGCCGGCGCCATTGAGTGAATCGCAGCGGGAAACGGAAGCCGCGCCCGGGTCTTATCGTGCGCCGGAACCCTATCGGGAGCCGTATCGCGCCGAGCCGGAACCGGTTCGCGCGATGGAATCCGCCGCACCGCTGGAAACGCGCCCGGAACCGCCGCCGGTGGCATACAGCGCTCCGCCTGCCGTCAAGGCCGGCACCGCGCCGTTCGTACCGCTGTCATTCGCGAGTGATCTGCAACAGGTGGAAACCAGCGCGGAACGGCGTCCGGCAGCAGCGGCCATCCTGCAGGCGCCACAGGCGCCGCGTCCGCCCCGCCAGCGGCCGGCACGCCCGGCCATCGCGGAAGAACCGCTGCAGCAGGTCGAAACGCGCGACGGCAAGTAACTAAGGAATCGCGGGTGGTTCGGTGAGACGTTGCAGCAGACGCTGCGACGTCTCCTCGATCATGTCCAGCACCTGCTCGAAGCCTCTGGCCCCGCCGTAATACGGATCCGGCACGTCCTGCCCGGGATACCGCACGCTGAAATCCCCGTACAGCGCGACCCGCCGGTGCTGGCGCGGCGGGCACAGCTCGCGCAACAGCGCGAGGTTGGTGCGGTCCATCGCGAGCACCAAGTCGAAGCGGGTGAAATCCGCCACCTCGACCTTGCGGGCGCGCAACCCCGACAAGTCATAGCCGCGCTGGGCGGCGTGCGTCTGCGCACGGGCGTCCGGTGGTTCCCCGACGTGGTAACCGTGCGTACCGGCCGAATCGCAGTCGATGCGACCGGTGGCGGCGGCCTCCGTGATGACTCTGCGGAACACGCCTTCCGCTGTCGGCGAGCGGCAGATATTGCCCATGCACACAAACAGCACCCGCCGCCGGGTTTGAATTTCAGGCGGCAAGACCGACAAACAAGCGCTCCTTCAGCTTCTTCAGTTCGTCGCGCAGCTGCGCCGCGCGTTCGAATTCGAGGTTGCGGGCGGCTTCCAGCATGTCCTTTTCCAGGCGCTTCAACTCGCGCGTCATGGCTTTTTCGCTCATCGCCTCGTAGGCGGCTTCCACCTGCGCGGCCCGGCGTTCCTCACGCGCCTCCTTCACGTCGTATACGCCGTCGATCAGGTCGCGCACCCGCTTGATCACACCCCTGGGAGTGATGCCGTGTTCGGTGTTGTAGGTCACCTGTCGCGCGCGCCGGCGGGCGGTTTCGTCGATCGCGCGGCGCATCGAGTCGGTGATGCGGTCGCCGTACAGGATGGCGGTGCCGTTGAGATGGCGCGCCGCCCGGCCGATGGTCTGGATGAGCGAGCGCTCGGAGCGCAGGAAGCCCTCCTTGTCGGCGTCGAGGATCGCGACCAGTGACACTTCCGGCAGGTCCAGGCCCTCGCGCAGCAGGTTGATGCCGACCAGCACGTCGAATTCGCCCAGCCGCAGGTCGCGGATGATCTCGACCCGCTCCACCGTCTCGATGTCGGAATGCAGGTAGCGCACCTTCACCCCGTGCTCGCTCAAGTACTCCGTGAGATCCTCGGCCATGCGCTTGGTCAGCGTCGTCACCAGCACGCGCTCCTGCACCTTCACGCGCAGCTTGATTTCGGACAGCAGGTCGTCCACCTGCGCCGAGGCCGGCCGCACGATCACCTCGGGATCGACCAGCCCGGTCGGCCGCACCAGTTGCTCCACGACCTGGGCCTGGTGCGTACGCTCGTACTCGGAGGGCGTCGCCGACACGAAGACCGCCCGCCGCACCAGGCCCTCGAACTCGTCGAAGCGCAGTGGCCGGTTGTCCAGCGCCGACGGCAGCCGGAAGCCGTAGTCGACCAGGTTTTCCTTGCGCGCGCGGTCGCCCCGGTACATGCCGCCCAGTTGCGGGATGGTCACGTGGCTTTCGTCGATGAAGATGATCGCGTCCCGCGGCAGATAGTCGATCAGGGTCGGTGGCGGATCGCCCGCCTTGCGGCCGGACAGGTGCCGCGAGTAGTTCTCGATGCCCTTGCAGAAGCCCATTTCCACCAGCATCTCGAGATCGAAGCGCGTGCGCTGCTCCACGCGCTGCGCCTCGACGAGCTTCTTCTGCGTCTGGAAGTCCTCGATTCGCGAAGCCAGCTCGATCCGGATCGCGTCGATCGCGCGCAGAGTGGTCGCGCGCGGGGTCACGTAGTGGCTCGACGGATAGACGGTGAAGCGCGGCACGCGCTGGATGATCTGCCCGGTCAGCGGGTCGAACAGTGCGAGGCTCTCGATCTCGTCGTCGAACAGCGTGACGCGGATCGCGGTCTCCGAGTTTTCGGCCGGGAAGACGTCGATGACGTCGCCGCGCACGCGAAACACGCCGCGCTTGAAATCGATTTCATTGCGCTCGTACTGCAGCTCGGCGAGCCGTTCGATCGCCCCCCGCTGGGACAGTTTCTCGCCTTCCCGAAGGTGCAGGATCATCGCGTGGTAGTCGGAGGGATTGCCGATGCCGTAGATGCACGACACCGTGCCGACGATGATCGTGTCCCGCCGTTCCATCAGCGCCTTGGTCGCCGACAGCCGCATCTGCTCGATGTGCTCGTTGATGCTCGAGTCCTTCTCGATGAACAGGTCGCGCGAGGGCACATAGGCCTCGGGCTGGTAGTAGTCGTAGTAGGAGACGAAGTACTCCACTGCGTTTTCCGGGAAAAATTCGCGCATCTCGGAGTACAGCTGCGCGGCGAGCGTCTTGTTCGGCGCCAGTATCAGCGCGGGCATGCCCAGCCTCGCGATGACGTGGGCCATGGTGTAGGTCTTGCCGGAGCCCGTGACCCCCAGCAGGGTCTGGAACGCGAGCCCGTCACGTATGCCTTCCGTGAGCTTGTCGATCGCCTGCGGCTGGTCGCCCGCGGGCTGGAAGGTCTGATGCAGCCGGAACGGGCTGTCGGGGAAAGTCGCGATGGTGACGTCCGTCGCGGGCACCGCCTTGGCGGCGGACGGCAGCGGAACGGGAGCGCTGGCAGGGTCAGGAGCGACGGGTTTGGGCATCGGCGGCGGTTGGGCAGCGGAACAACCGGCAAGTTTCCCACAAGCGCGCACCCCGCCGCCACCGGAGCGGCGCCCAAACCGGTAAAATCCGCCGCGGGTTTGCCCTTCAACGTCACCACACCGCCATCCGGACTGCATCAATGACCGCCTCCCTGCTCGCCGCCATCGACATGGCGCCCCGCGACCCCATCCTCGGGGTCTCCGAAGCCTTCAACGCCGATACCAACCCCAAAAAGGTCAATCTCGGCATCGGCGTCTACTGCAACGACGACGGCAAGGTGCCGGTGCTGGAGTGCGTGAAACGCGCCGAACAGACGCTGCTGGCCGCGGGTGCGCCCAAGGCTTACCTGCCCATGGATGGCATGGCGGCCTTCAACAAGGCCGCGCAGCAGATGCTGTTCGGTGCCGACCACGCCGCCCTGCGCGAGGGACGCATCGTCACCGTGCAGGCGCTCGGCGGCACCGGCGGCCTCAAGGTCGGCGCGGACTTCCTCAAGCGCTTCAACCCCGGCGCCGAGGTCTGGATCAGCGACCCGAGCTGGGAGAACCACCGCGCGCTGTTCGAGAGCGCCGGCTTCAAGGTCAACACCTACCCGTACTACGATGCCGATACCAATGGCTTCAAGGCCGCGGCCATGCTCGACGCGCTGCGCGCGCTGCCGCACAACGCCATCGTCGTACTGCACGCCTGCTGCCACAACCCGACCGGGGTCGACCCGACGCCGGCGCAGTGGGGCGCGATCCTCGAAGTCGTCAAGCAGCGCCGGCTGGTGCCCTTCCTCGACCTCGCCTACCAGGGCTTCGCCGAGAATCTCGACGCCGACGCGGCGGTGATGCGCCGCTTCGCGGCCGAATGCCCGACGACGATCGTGGCGAGTTCCTTTTCCAAATCCCTGTCGCTCTACGGCGAGCGCATCGGTGCACTCAGCATTGCCACCGGCAGCGCGGAGGAAGCCGCGCGCGTGCTCTCCCAGGTCAAACGCGTCATCCGCACCAATTACTCCAACCCGCCCGCGCACGGTGGCCAGCTCGCCGCGGCCATCCTGACCGACCCCACGCTGCGCCCGCTGTGGGACCGCGAACTCGGCGAAATGCGCGACCGCATCAAGACGATGCGGCGGCAGCTGGTGGACAAGATCCGCGCGCACCGGGCGGACTTCGATCTGAGTTTCGTGGTCGAGCAGCGCGGCATGTTTTCCTATTCCGGGCTGACCAAGGAGCAGGTGACGCGGCTGCGCGAGGAATACTCGATCTACGCGCTCGACAGCGGCCGCGTGTGCGTGGCGGCGCTCAACTCGAAGAACATCGATTACGTGGCGAAGGCGATCGCCACGGTGCTGGTGCCCGCCTAGGCGGGCACCGCGTGGTTGGCGCTCCACACGAGCGCCACGCTGACCGCATCCGACCACTGCCAGTGCCGGCTGTGCCAGTCTTGCGGCGCCCCGCACCGGTTGGGGCAGGCGACGACCCGGCCATCGGTATCGAATACGAGTTCGGTCAGGGGAAACCCGGCTGCCGCGCCGTTCGCCTTGAGGAACGCCTCTTTCAGCGTCCACAGCCGGTAGCCCCTTCTGCAACGTTCCTCGCCACCGGCATTCAGCAGCCATGCGCGTTCGCTGGCGGCAAACAGACTGTCCGCGACGGCCGCCCAGTCCCGCGCCTGCATCACCTCGATATCGACGCCCAGGCTGCCGGCGCTGCCGAGCGCGCACGCCAGCCAGGCTTCCCGGTGGGCGAGGCTGACGGCGGGTGCGCCGGGCCCCGCCAGCACGGGTTGCCCCGTCGTCTCGCGAGCCAGGGACCAGTGCCCCGCCTCCGGTCCCCGCACGGCGGCCAGCACGACCGCCAGGAGTTCCCGCACCGCCGCCGATTGGCCGGATCGGCGCGCGCTCCTGTCTTCCCCCGCCACGGGCCAGCGGGCAACCGCCAGGTACGGACCCGCGCCGACCCCACCGACCGGAAGGATGGAAACCTCGTGCAACTCAATGGCCATGAGGGCAACGCGGGTCAGAAAAAGGTACCCCGGTCCGGCAGAGGTGGAGAACCATAGTCACCGGAATCATAATAAAATTAATGGCCTGTCGAGAGGAGGCACCGGGAAAACGCGGCATGCAGCGTTGCCAGACATGGCCCGGATGACGATCGCTACGATACGCCGGACCACGCTACGCAGGTGAACGGAGCGGGTTCGGTCGGCTTGCCTGTGGATGACAAGACTCGCCTCATTGATGCACGACGGTATCGCCGAATCGGTCAGGAGTGCCGATCCCTATCGGGGGTCCGCTGTCCGTACGCCCGCCCCCGGCCGCTTCACGCTGCCGCTCGCGGCGTGGCACGCGTGGACGCCCGGGAACGAAGCGGGCACCGCGGCCGCATTCATCGATCCGCTGCTGCGCCGGCGCCTGAGTCCGCTCGGCAAAGCCGGCCTGCAGGTGGCCGAGCAGTGTGCCGCCGGCCACCAACCTTTGCGCATCGTGTACGGCTCCCGCCATGGCGAGCTCGCGCGCTCCGCGGAAATGCTCACCGCGCTGTCCCGCCGCGAATCGGTTTCGCCCACCTCCTTCAGTCTGTCGGTCCTGAATGCGCTGCCCGGCGTGTATTCGATCCATCGCGCCGACCGCGCCCCCGGCACCGCCATCTCTGCCGGCGCCGAAACCCTGGGCTGGAGCCTGGTGGAAGCGGCGACCCAATATTTCAGCGCCCCGGAACAGCCGGTGCTGATGCTCTACGCGGACGCGCCGCTCCCCGCGCTGTACGCGGACCGCGCGTCCGGTCCCGCGCAACTCACCGTCCTCGGCCTGCTGTTCGCGGCCGGGGGTGCCGCCCGGCTGACGGTGGCGTACGCGCCCGCCGCGGCCGGGCCGCCGACGGCGGATGCACAGGCCGACGTGCTGCTTGCAGCCCTCGCGCGGCAGGAACCGAGCAGATGGCACGGCGCCGTGCGCGACTGGGAGTGGGGCCTCCTTGAATAAGATTTTTTACACGTGGCGACTGGCCATGACCGGGCTTGCCTTCGCCCTCTTCGGGACCGGGGCCCTGCTGCTGTCGGTCTGCGTGTTTCCATTGCTGTGGGTGCTGCCCGGCACTGCCGCGGCCAGGACCCGGCGCATCCGCGCCGTGCTGAAACTCGCGTTCACGGCCTTCATCGGTTTTCTACGGCTGTTCGGCGTCATGCGGCTGCACATCGACCATCCGGAGCGCCTGCACGCCGCCGGTGAAGTCATCGTGATCGCCAACCACCCCACCTACCTCGATGTGGTGGTCCTGCTGTCGCTGATCTCGGATGCCGCCTGCGTGGTGAAGGCCTCGCACTGGCGCCATCCCTGCTACGCAGGCGTCATGCGCGCGGCCCGTTACGTCAGCAACGCCACCCACGAGGGGCTGATTGCCGACGGCGCGAGAGCGCTGGAGACCGGATGTCCGCTGCTGATTTTTCCCGAAGGCACCCGCAGCACGCCGGGCCAGCCGATGAAATTCCTGCGCGGCGCGGCCTATATCGCCCTGTCGAGCGGCAAACCGATTCTGCCCGTGCTGATCTTTTGCGATCCCCCGGCACTGGGCAAGCAGCATCGCTGGTACGACATTCCGGACCGTCCCTTCCATATCCGCGTGGTGACGCTGCCGGCGGTGAGTGCCGCGGGCCTGCTCGACGCCGGCCCGGCGGCAACACCCGTGCTCGCGGCGCGCCGGCTGACCGAAGGGCTGGAGAGTTTTTTCATGCAGGAACTGGATGTCCATGGACGCACTTGAACTCGACTTGAAGCGCCTGATCGTCGACGCGCTCAGCCTCGAGGACATCCGGCCCGAGGACATCGACAGCGAGGCGCCGCTGTTCGGCGAGGGACTGGGGCTCGACTCGATCGACGCACTCGAACTGGGCGTCGCACTGCGCAAGAAATACGGCCTTGTGCTGACCGCGAATGATCCCGCCACGCGGGAATCCTTCCGTTCGGTGCGCGCGCTCGCCGGACTCGTCAGCCGCCAGGCGGAAGCGACGCGGGGGCCCGCATGACCGCCATGACCGACGACGAAATCCTCGCGCGGCTGAAAGCCATCCTGACGGAGACCTTCGAAGTCGATCCCGCCCGCGTGACCCGCGAAGCGCGCCTGTTCGACGAGCTGGACCTCGACAGCATCGATGCCGTCGACCTGGCGATCAAGCTGCAGGAACTGACCGGCAAGCGCATCCGCCCGGAACAGTTCAAGAACATCCGCACCGTCGGCGACGTGGTCGGCGCCGTGCGCGAACTGCTGGCCGCCTGAAGGCGTAGCCGTGAAAAAGCTGCACCTGCTCCTGTGGGCCGTCTACCCGCTGCTCGTGTACGCGGGGCTGATGGTGCTGGAGCCGCGCGTGCTGGCGCTGGCGCTGGGCGCGGTGCTGATCTGGCGCCAGCGCCGCGTCGCGGCGGGCCTCTACGCGAATCTCGGCGCCGCCCAGCGCCTGTTCATCGGCCTGCTGCTGGCGCTGACGCTCGCCACCGCACTCACCAACAGCGAGACGCTGCTGCGCTGCTATCCGGTGGCGATGAATGCCGGCCTGCTGGCGATCTTCGGTCTCTCGCTCGTGCATCCGCCGACCATCGTCGAGCGCATCGCCCGGCTGCGCATGCCCGCTCTCGATGCCGCGGGCCTGCGCTACACGCGGCGCGTCACCCAGGTGTGGTGCGCATTTTTCCTTGTGAATGGAACGATCGCCGCCTGGACCGCTCTCTTCGCCAGCCGCGAGCTGTGGGCGCTGTACAACGGCGGCATTGCCTACGTGCTGATGGGCCTGCTGTTCGGCGTCGAACTGCTGACGCGTCGCCGGGCGATGGCCGCGCCCGTCGTCCTGCCGTGAGCGCCGCTTTCATTCCCTTGTCGCACCTGCTGGCGCAGGGCCGGGTGGCAGATCCCGCGGTGTGCCTGCGCGACGGCGCAACGATCCCCTGGTCCACGTTCACCGCCGGCGTGGGCCGGCTCGCCGCGGTCGTCGGCACGCACGCGCACCGGCGCTGGCTGCTCGCCTGCGAGGAGCCGCTGGCGTTCGCGACGGCCTTGTTCGCCGTGTTGCACGCGGGACGCGTCCCGGTCATCCCTCCCAACTTCCAGCCAGGCACGCTGGCCGCCCTCGCCGTCGAGGTCGATGCCGGCGTCACCGATCACACAGCGCCCGCCGCCGCCCTGCACTGGCTGCCGGTCGCTGCCGGCGATGGCGCCGCCGTCACGCTCGCGCCGCTGCCGGGCAACGCGGAGATCGTGCTCTATACCTCCGGCTCGAGCGGCGCGCCCAAGGCGGTGACCAAGACGCTCGCCCAGTTCGATGCCGAAGTCGCCCTGCTGGAAAGGCTGTGGGGCGCGCGGCTCGCGGACCACGCCGTCGCGGCCACTGTGCCCCACCATCATATTTACGGCCTGCTGTTCCGACTCTTGTGGCCGCTGGCCGCCGGGCGTCCCTTCGACGACGCGGTCTGCGCCGAACCCGAGACTCTGGCGGCGCGGCTGCAGACACCCGTCCGCCCCGTGCTCATCAGCAGTCCGGCCTTTCTGTCGCGGCTGACCGATCTGGTACTGATCGGGCAGTGTTCGCCGGCGCCGGTGATGACGTTTTCCTCCGGCGGTCCGCTGCCGGCCGTGACGGCGCGCGCGATCGCGGACGGCTGGGGCGAGGCGCCGACGGAGGTCTACGGCAGCACCGAGACCGGCGGCATCGCGTGGCGACGCCAGGTCGCGGCTGAGGATGGTGACGCCTGGACGCTGCTGCCTGGCGTGCGCTTGCGCGCCGATAGTGATGGCGCGCATGCCGTGCATTCGCCGCAGGCGGGTACAACGGCGCAGACGCTGGCCGACCGGATCGCGCTGCGCGACGACGGCCGCTTCCACCTGCAGGGCCGCCTCGACCGCGTCCTCAAGGTGGAGGAAAAGCGCCTCTCGCTGCCGGAGATGGAAGCCTGGCTCGAGGACCATCCGTGGGTGCGGGAAGCCGCCGCGACCGCACTGCCGGTACCGGTGCGGCTCGGCGCCGCGATCGTGTTGTCGACGGCGGGCGCGGAAGCGCTGCGGCTGAACGACGAGAAGACCATCGCGGCTGCGCTGAAGGACCATCTGCTGTCCCGCTTCGACCGGGTGCTGCTGCCGAAACGGTGGCGTTTTCCGGAAACCCTGCCCCGCTCCGATCGCGGCAAGGTCGTGGCCGCGGAACTGGTGGCGCTGTTCGGCGGCGTGACGCCATGACGGCGCTGCTGCCGGAGATTCTCGCCCAGCGGCTGACGCCGTCCGGGCGCGCCGAATACGACCTCAGTCTGCCCGCCGACGTGTTCGCGTTCGCCGGTCATTTCCCGGGGCTGCCGATCCTGCCGGGCGTCGTGCAGTTGCATTGGGCGATCCACTTCGGCGCACGACACTTCGAATGGCCGGGGCCGTTCACCGCCGTGGAACAACTCAAGTTCCTGGCGGCCGTCCGGCCGCAGGACCGGCTGACGCTCAGCCTCAGCTGGGACGAGGCGCGGGCGCGGCTCCAGTTCGAGTACTGCGGCGGCCGGAAGAAGGTTTCGCGCGGCCAGGTGATATTTTCCAGGCCATGACGTTTCATCCCGCGCTGGTCATTCCCGTCTACAACCACCCGGACACCATCACGGGCGTCGTGGCGAAGCTGGCGCCTTATCAGCTGCCGATCTTCATCGTGGACGACGGCAGCAACCCCGCCACGCAGGCGGTGCTCGTGGCGCTTGCCGACGCGCAGCCGCTCGTGCGGCTCCACCGGCTGCCGGTCAACGCGGGCAAGGGCGCTGCCGTGATGCGCGGCTTGCGGGAAGCGCAGGCGCAGGGCCACACCCACGCGCTGCAGATCGATGCCGACGCGCAGCACGACACGGCCGACGTGCCGGTTTTCCTCGCCCGTGGACGCGCCCATCCCGAAGCCGTGATCTGCGGGCAGCCGGTGTTCGATGGCACCGTGAAGAAGGCCCGCCTCTACGGACGCTATCTCACGCATGTCTGGGTCTGGATCGAAACGCTGTCGTTCACCATCCGCGATTCGCTGTGCGGATTCCGCCTCTACCCATTGGCGGCCACCGGCGCGCTGATGAACCGCGTGCGCATCCCCACGCGCATGCAGTTCGATCCCGAAATCCTGGTACGCCTGGTCTGGGCCGGCGTCCCGGTGGAGAACGTGCCGACGCGCGTCACCTACCCGCCCGGCGGGGTGTCGCATTTCCGGATGGTCCGCGACAACGTACGCATCTCGTGGATG
>JBOIEQ010000069.1:0-21481 GCA_050741255.1 Burkholderiales bacterium
GCCGTGGCGCGGCGGCGCAGCCAGCGGCGCAGCGCGGCGCGCACCGCCGCCGTGTGGCCGACGACGCCCGACACCTGCAGTGCGCGCTCGACCACAACGGGCGCGGGCGGGAACAGCGCGAGTTGCGGGCGGTCGCCGTCCGGCGGCACGCCGGCATTTGACGCATCGCCGGCCCCGGCACGCTCGCGCACCGTCACGCTGCCGGCCGCCGTCACGCGATAGGTCACCGTCCAGCGCTCCCCGATCGCGGGCAGGTCGATGCTGTCCGGCCGCGCCGCCTCCGCGTGCGGCGCCGCGCGCCGCAGCGCCTCGAAGCGCCCGAGATGCTTCGCGATCCACTCCCGCCGGCTGTGCACGAAACGCTCGACCTCGCGCGGATCGTGACGGCGCGGCACCGTCACGCGCACGCCGTCGCGCGGACTGACGCGGATGCTGACGCGCCGAGCGCGCGGCGAGACGGCCAAGCGGTAGGGAATCGCGCCCGCGTCGTGGGCGAGCAGGAGTGGCGTTGACTTTGCCGGCACGGCTACATCAGCGCGGCGGAGCGGCCGCCGTCGATCGGCAGCGTCGTGCCGGTGATGAACGAGGCGTGCGTAGAAGCCAGGAACACCACGGCCGCGGCGACTTCCTCCGGGCTGCCGATCTTCCGCAGCGGCGTGCTGTTGACCAGCGCCGCGCGCAGTTCCGCCTCGCGCGCGGCGTCGCCCTTGGAAGCGCGCGTGAAACCGCGCCGGGACAGCGGCGTGTCGATGCGCCCCGGGCAGATGGTGTTGACGGTGATGTGGTCGGGCCCCGCCTCCAGCGACAGCGTCTTCGCGTAGCCGATCAGGCCCGCCCACGTCGCCACCGACAGGCCGTAATTGACGGCGGGCTGCCGCACCGACAGCGCGGTGATGTTGACGATGCGCCCGCCCCCGGCCGCGCGCATGTGGGGCACGGCCGCGCGGCACAGCCGCACCACGCTCATCAGGTTCTGCTGGATCGCCTTCTGCCAGGCCGCGTCGTCGAAGTCGAGCAGGACGCCGAGGGGCGGTGCGCCATCGTTGTTGACGAGCACGTCGAGCCGGCCGAACGCCTGCACCGCCGCGTCGATCACGCGCGGGTTGTCTTCCGGTTTGCCGATGTCGGCCGCGCAGACCGCGACTTCCGCGCCGGTTTCCGCGCGGATGCGGGCCGCCGCCTCGTCGAGTTCCGCCTGCCGCCGGGCCCAGATCAGCACCCGCGCGCCTTCCTGCGCGAGGCGATGCGCGACGGCATAACCGATGCCGCTGCTGCCGCCGCCCACGACCGCCGCCTTGCCCTTCAGTCCCAGATCCACCCTGTTCTCTCCTCGCGTCGCGGGCGCATCTCGTTTGATGCGGCCGCGGCTGGTAGTTTACGATGCCGGACCTGCACAAAAACAGCGTTTGGGGCCACCGCGGCCACCGGCGCATCCCGAACCATCCCTGGAGGTACTCGCCTTGAACCCAATGTTGCCGCGCCTGGCGCTTCTGGCCGCCCTCGCGCCGTATGCCGACGGCGCCCTCGCGCAAAGCTCCGCGCAGAAATATCCCAGCCAGACCATCAACGTCATCGCCGCCACCTCCCCCGGCGGCGGCATCGACTTCTTCGCGCGCGTCGTCGCGCAGAAGCTCTCCGACATGGGCGCGCGCGCCATCGTCGTCAACAAGCCCGGCGCCAACAGCACCATCGGCTTCGAGTTCGTGGCCAAATCTCCGCCGGACGGCTACACGCTGCTCATGTCGGCCGGCAGCATCGTCACCACGCAGATGCTGTACGAGAAAGTGCCGTACGACGGCGAGCGGGACTTCACGCCGGTCATCTACGCCGGCTACATTCCGCTGATCCTGGTCACGCCGCCGTCGTTTCCGGCCCGGTCCGTCAAGGAGCTGATCGCGCTGGCAAAGGCGAAGCCCGGCGAAGTGCAGTGGGCCAACGGCGGGACGGGCTCCGGCGGCAACCTGTCCTCCGCGCTGCTGAAGCATCTGGCCAAAATCAACATCGTCGGCATCCCGTACAAGGGCAACGCGCCGGCGCTGACCGCGGTGATGGGCGGCCATGTGTCCATGATGTTCGACACCATGAACACCTCGCTGCCCTTCGTGCAGGCCGGCCGCCTGAAGGCGCTGGCGGTGACCACGGCGCAGCGCCTGCCGCAGGCGCCCGAGATTCCGACCATGATCGAGTCCGGCCTGCCCGGCTTCGAGGTCAGCGCCTGGTACATGCTCTTCGCACCCAAAAAGACGCCGCGCGAGATCATCCTGAAGCTCAACGCGGACCTCAACAAGGCCTTCTCGGACCCCGACACCATCAAGCGCCTGCAGACGCAGGGCGTGACGCTCACCGGCGGCACGCCGGAACAGGCGGAGGCGCACTGGCAGGCGGAAACAAAACGTTGGGGACCGCTCATCAGGAACGCCGGGATCAAGGGGGAATGAGCGTGAAACTGTTCGACGTGCATTCGCACTGGGGCACCGAGCGCGCGTACCCGCTGCGCACCGACGAGTCGCGGGCGCTGCAGAAGAAGAAGTGGAACTCGACGGCGAAGTACCACACCGAGGACGAGATGGCCGCCTACCTGCGCCAGAACAACGTGCGCACCATCCTCGACTTCGGTTTCACCAAGAACATCCCGCTCGACGAGGTGAAGGGGTACCACGACTACGCCATCGAAACGCAGGCGAAGTTCGCCGACTGCATCCACGGCTTCTGGGTGCAGATCAACCCCTCCACGGGACGTGAAGGAGCCGCGGAGCTGAAGCGCTGCATGAAGGAAAGCAAGGGCTTCGTGAGTTATTGCGTCACCGGCGCCGGCATGGGCTATCCCGCCGGCGACCCGATTTACGCGCCCTTCTACGAGGCGGCGCTGGAACTGGACCGGCCGGTGCTGGTGATGGTGGGCTACACCGGCCACGGCGGCGGCCTGCGCGGCGGCGGCGGCGTGGAGCTGGACCTTTCGCACCCGCGCCACGTCGACAAGCTCGCCGTGCAGTACCCCGACATGAAGATCATTTCCTCGCGCCCCGCCTGGCCGTGGCAGGACGAGATGATCGCGATCATGCTGCACAAGCGGAACGTGTGGGCGGAGATGCACGGCTGGTCGCCCAAGTATTTCACCGATCCGCTGAAGCGCGAGATCCGCAACCGCTTCAAGGAGCGCGTGATGTTCGGCGCGGACTACCCGCTGTTTCAGTACGAGCGGCTGGTGGCCGACTGGCGCGGCCTCGGCTACGACGAGGCCATCCTCGACAACGTGTTCCACAAGACCGCCGAGAAGCTGTTTGGCCTCACCCCGGAAGCTGCATGATCACCTCCCCCGCGTACTCGCTCGACAACCTGCCGACCCCGCCGCTGTATTCCGACGCGCTCGATTTCAACGCGCTGTACGAGGAATTCCCGCCGGCGCCGAAGTTTTTCCAGACCACCTACCGGCTGCCGCCCGACCAGATCCGCAAACTCCAGGAAAAACGCTTCCTTGAACAGGTCGCGCGCGGCTGGCAGGTGCCCTTCTATCAGAAGCTGTGGGGCAAGGCAGGGCTCAAGCCCGGCGACATCCGCAGCCTCGCCGACATCGAGAAGATCCCGCCCTACACGGTGCACGACCTGCGCGAGAGCATCGAACGCAATCCGCCGTGGGGCGACTACTGGGGCGTGACACTGGCCGACGGCGCAACCCTGCCGATGGTGCTGCAGACGAGCGGCGGCACCACGGGCCTGCCGCGGCCGATGATCTACGCGCCGCGCGACCGTGAGGTCATGGCGATCATGGGCGGGCGGCGCCTGCTGATGCAGGGCGTGCGTCCCGGCGACCTGATCCAGGTGACGATGTCGCTGGGCCTGACCAACGCGGGCATGATGGTCCGCGAATACATCTGGAAGTACACCGGCGCGGTCCCCCTCATGACGGGCAGCGGCGCCGCCACGCCGACGCGGCGGCAGCTCGAACTCATGCAGGCGTGGAAGCCCACGGTGCTGATCGGCATTCCGTCCTACGTTCGCCACCTGGGACTGGTCGCGCGCGACGAGCTGAAGATCGATCCGCGTTCACTCGGCATCCGCGTCATCCTCGCCGGCCTCGGCCCGGAACCGCGCGACGCGCTGGAGGACATGTGGGGCGCCCGCGTGATGCAGCAGTACGGTACCAACGAATCCGGGATGATGGCGGCCGAATGCCCGTACCAGAACGGCTTCCACATCTTCGAGGACGCCTACCTGCTGGAAATCGCCGACCCGGAAACCAACCGGCCGGTGCCCACCGGCGACAAGGGCAACATCTACATCACGTGTTTGTTCAAGCACGCGGCGCCGGTGATCCGTTTCAACTCCAACGACGTATCGGCCATTGCCACGGACGTCTGCCCCTGCGGCGGCACGCACCGCCGGCTGCAGGGCATCTTCGGCCGCGCGGACAACATGGTGCGGCTGCGCGGCATCAACGTCTTTCCGGAGGCCATCGCGACGGTGGTGGTCGCGGACCCGCGCTGTAACGGCGAATATTTCTGCGAGGTCCACACCGTCGGCGCCGACCGCGACGAGTTGACCGTCAAGGTGGAGGTCCGCGACGCTTCGGTGGACCGCACGGCGCTGAAGAACGACCTGCAGCGCAGGATGAAGGAAGTGCTCTCGGTCACGCTCAACGTGGAGCCGGTGGACGCTAAATCGCTCGACAAGCTGACGGGGCTGTCGAGCACCTCGAAGATCAAGCGGCTCGCGGACAACCGGGCGGTGAAAAAGCTCTGACCGGAGGCCCAAAGAAAAAGGCGGCCCACGGCCGCCTTTTCATCCTGCCTGCCGCGCCTCAGCGCGGCGCAGGGATCACGCCTTTTTCACGTAGGCCGAGCACCAGCCCTTGGTGTGCACCGACTTGCCCGGGAAGATCGGACAGCCGCCGGTCGCGTCGGTCGGCTTGCCCTGGAACAGCGTGCAGTTGCCGCAGTGCTGGCCGGCCGCGAATTTCGGGAATTTCGCCTTGTCGGCCTTGGCCGCGTCCGCCACATAGCCCAGGCTCACGGCGGTGGGATCCTTGGGATCCACGAGCGGGAGCGGTTTGGCCTGCGCCTGCGCGCGGCGGGTACCGGCGACGGCGCCAATGGCGACCAGCGCGAGCGAACCGTACTTGAGCATGGTGCGGCGTTGCAGATTCACTGTCACAGCTTGCGGCGACTTCGACGACATTTTGGGCAACTCCCTCGAGTGATGTGTGCTTCCGTTACGACCGCTGCGGCCGCAACGCGTTCGGCATTATGCGCATGTGACTGAACAAATTCACCTGTCGTGACCGGGTGATCAGGACTACACGCCCACAGTCGAAAACCATTCTCATTTACGCCGCGGGTTGATGCGTGCAGGCACGCGGTCACCTGCATTCCTTAACGCCGCCGGGTGCCCGGCGGTGCACAAATGGCAGCCAAACCCAAAAACGCTTACTCTCGGGCCGTATAACCTTCCAATAACCGCCAAAGGACCCCATCGGATGGCCAAACCCAATTACGGATTCGCCAAGCGCCAGCGCGATCTGGCCAAGAAACAGAAGAAAGAGGACAAACTGCGCAAGAAGGCCGCAGCCAAGCTCGACGCCAACGGCGGGGTGATCGCTGATGGCGCGCCCGACGACGGCGCCGCGCCCGACACGCCTGATACGCCCGCCTCCGGCGACACGCCGACCGGCACCTGACCCCCGAACGGCCCGGCGGCAGGCGTGCATCGGCCGCCCGCCGCCGTTTTGTCTCCAACAGGCTCCCGCTCGTGAACGGATGTCTGACGCAGAACGCAGCCGTTCTGCCGAAAGGAGGAAACCATGGAACTGAAGCAGCTGGGTCCCGGCTTCGCCGCTGAAGTGCGCGGCGTCGGCATCGACGAGGTTGCCGCCAGCGACGCGGTCTACACCGCCGTGCGCGCCGCCTTCGAGGAACACTCGATACTGCTGTTTCGCGACCAGACGCTCGGACCGGACTTCGACGAGCGGCAGGCCGCCTACTCGCGGCGCTTCGGCACGCTGGAGATCGCCAAGGCCGCCTCGCTGGGCGAGGGCACGCCGTACGGCATCCTGACCAACATCGACCGCGCGACCGGCGCGCTGGTACCGGACGACCACAAGGAAGCGCTGCGCGCGAAAGCCAACCAGCTCTGGCATACCGACAGCTCGTTCAAGATTCCGCCGGCACTGGCCTCCGTGCTGTCCGCGCGGGTGATTCCCTCCACGGGCGGAGAAACCGAGTTCGTTTCCATGCGCCGCGCGTGGGAACGCCTGCCGGAGGCCTCGCGGGCGCGCTTCGCCGACAGCTATGCGTGGCACGACTATGCCCATTCCCGCGGCAAGATCGCGCCGCACCTCGCCTCCGAACGCGAACGCGCCACCCTGCCGCCGGTGTCCTGGCGCATGCGCTGGCGCAACCCGGTTAACGGCCGCGATTCGCTGTACGTGGCTTCGCACACCTGCGCGATCGACGGCATGGCCGCCGACGCGGCGCAGGCGCTGGTCGCGGAACTGATCGCCGGCGCGACGAGACCGGAGCATGTTTACGTCCATCGCTGGCGCGTGGGGGACGTGGTCATGTGGGACAACCGCGCGACGCTGCACCGCGGCCGGCCGTGGCCCGCCGGCGAAGCCCGGCACATGGTCCGCACGACGATCTCCGCGTCGGATGCGGACGGGCTCGCCGCCATGTGGCCGGCGCGCCACGCGGCGTAGCTACACCGCTCCGCAGTGCGTCCGCTGCGCCTCGCGCTGGACACCAATGTCTGGCTCGACTGGCTGGTGTTCGATGACCCGCTGATACAACCGCTCAAGGCCGCCGTCGCCGCGGGCCGTGCCGGCATCGTGATCGACGACCCCTGCGAGGACGAACTCATCCGCGTGCTGGCCTATCCCGTGCGCAAGGTCGTGCCGGAGGTGCCCGTGCAGGCGGCACGGCTGGCGGAATGCCGCCGGATCACTTCAGGATTCAGGATTCAGGAGGCTGGATTCAGCGGTACTAGCCCCGGGCTCGCGCCGCTGCCGGTCTGCAGCGACCCCGACGATCAGAAATTCCTCGAACTCGCGCGCAACGCCGACGCGGACTGTCTGGTCACCAAGGACAAGGCCTTGCTCGTGTTGGCCCGGCACAAACGGCTGCCGCCCCCGTTTCGCATCCTGACGCCGGCGCAAATAGCCGCGTTGCCGGCGCTATATGAGGACTTGCGGGCGTTATAACATTCGTTATAATGCCCGCATGGCCTCCGTCAAAATCACCGGCATCGGCAATTCCGTGGGCGTGATCCTGCCGCGCGAGCTTGTGTCCAAACTACGGGTCATGCAAGGCGACACGCTGTACGTGGTCGAGACACCCAACGGCATCGAACTCACCCCCTACAAGCCGTCGTTCGCGCGCCAGATGGATGCGGCCGAAGAACTGATGCGCGACAACCGCGACGTACTGCGCAAGCTCGCGCAGTAACCGATGCGCGAACCCGTCTGGATCCTCGACGAGATCGTTCCCGCCATCCACCAGCGCCAGCTCGCCGAACATGGCGGCGGCACCGGAATCCGGGACGCGGGTCTCCTGGCGTCGGCCCTGGCCAAACCCCGGCAGCTGTTCGCCGACGGCGGTGCCGACGTCACGCTGCCGCAATTGGCCGCGTCGTACGCCGCGGGCATCGCCCACAACCACCCCTTTGTTGACGGCAACAAGCGTACGGCATTCGTCGTGTGCCTGTTGTTCCTGCGCGAGAACGGCTTCGATGTGGAAGCCTCGCAGGAAGAGAAGTACGAGGCATTCCTGCAGCTTGCCGCGGGCTCGCTGCCCGAAGCGCAACTGGCTGAGTGGCTGAAAAAGCGGCTGAAGCGCCGGCGGCGGTCCAAGGCCACTTGAGAATCTTTTACTCGACCCAAGGTCACAGGCCAGGCGCGAGGCCGCATAACACCCGCCTCGCGTAGAATTGCCGCCCTTCTGGCCTCAGCCCCGGAATCTCCCATCATGCGCGACCCCGCTCCCAAGACCATCTTCCTCCGCGACTACACGCCGCCGGCCTTCCTGATCGACGCCGTCGATCTCGACGTGGACATCCGCGACGACGCCACGCGCGTGCGGGCCCGGCTGCTGGTTCGCCGCAATCCCGCGTCTTCCCAACCGAACGAACCACTACGCCTGAACGGCGAGGCGCTGGAGCTGGAAGCCGTGTCACTCAACGGGCGTGCGCTCGTCGCCGGCCAGTTCACCGTCGAGCCGGAACTGCTGATGGTGCCGGGCGTGCCCGACCAGTTCACGCTGGAGACCACCAGCCGCATCCATCCGGAAAAAAACACCGCGCTCGAGGGCCTTTACGCCTCCAGGACCGGTTACTTCACGCAATGCGAGGCGGAAGGCTTCCGCCGCATCACCTGGTTCATCGACCGCCCGGATGTGATGGCGAAGTACACCGTGACCATCCATGCCGCGCGCGAGCGCTTTCCGGTGCTGCTCTCCAACGGCAACCGCGTCGGCGAGGGCAAGGAAAACGGCGGCCGCCACTGGGCGAAGTTCGTCGATCCCTTCCCCAAGCCTTCTTACCTGTTCGCGCTGGTCGCGGGCAAGCTCGACGTGACCGAGGAGAAGATCGTCACGCGTTCGGGCCGCACCGTCACGCTGGGCCTCTACGTGGAGCCCGGCAAGCTCGATTCCGTGACCTTCGCGATGCTGGCGCTCAAACGGGCCATCAAGTGGGACGAGGATACCTACGGCCTGGAACTCGACCTCGACCACTACAAGATCGTGGCGGTGGGCGACTTCAACTCCGGCGCGATGGAGAACAAGGGCCTCAACATCTTCAACACCAAGTACCTGCTCGCGACGCCCGAGATCGCGACCGACGTCGACTACATGAACGTCGACCGCGTGATCGCGCACGAGTACTTCCACAACTGGACCGGCGACCGCGTCACCTGCCGCGACTGGTTCCAGCTGTCGCTGAAGGAAGGCCTCACCGTGTTCCGCGACCAGGAATACGGCGCCGACGTGTATTCGCGCGCGGTGCAGCGCATCCAGGAAGTGCGCGGCCTGCGCTCGGCGCAGTTCCCGGAGGATGCCGGCCCGATGGCGCATCCGGTGCGGCCGCAGTCGTACATGGAGATCCGCAACTTCTACACCATGACCGTGTACGAAAAAGGCGCGGAAGTCGTGCGCATGATCCAGACGCTGGTGGGCCGCGACGGCTTCCGCAAGGGCATGGACCTCTACTTCCAGCGCCACGACGGGCAGGCGGTGACCTGCGACGATTTCGCGCAGGCGATGGCGGATGCGAACGGCATCGACCTCACCCAGTTCAAGCGCTGGTACGACCAGGCCGGCACGCCGGTGGTGGACGTCAAGGGCGAGTACGATCCGGCGCAAAAAACCTACACGCTGACAGTGCGGCAGTCGTGCCCGCCGACGCCCGGCCAGGAGACGAAGCTGCCCTTCCACATCCCGTTCGCGGTCGGGCTGGTCGGGCCGGACGGCGCGAACCTGCCGCTGCACCTGGCGGGTGAAGCTGCGCCGCACGCGGCGCCGACGCGCGTGCTGTCGCTCACCGAAGCCGGGCAGCGCTTCACCTTCACGCAGGTTCCCGCACGCCCGGTGCCTTCGCTCGCGCGCGGCTTCTCCGCGCCGGTGGTCGTGAAATACCCCTACTCCGACGCCGACCTCACGCACCTGCTCGCGCACGACGCCGACAGCTTCAACCGCTGGGAAGCCGGCCAACGGCTCGCGCTGACCCTGATCCTGCGCGGCATCGAGGCCCGGCGCGACGGCAAGCCCGTGGACGTGCCGGCAAGCTTCATCGAGGCGATCGGCCGTGTCCTGCGCGACGCGCCCCGCGACCCGGCGTTCGCCGCCGAGGCGCTGCGGCTGCCGGCAGAGACCTACATTGCCGAGCAGATGGACGTGGTGGACCCGGACGCCATCCACGAAGTCCGCAACGCGGTGATGAAAAAGCTCGCCGCGGCGCTCGCCACCGGCTTCAAGTCCGCCTATGACGCCAACACGGTGGCGGGGCCCTACGCGCCGGAACCCGCCGCCATCGGCAAGCGCACCCTGAAGAACGTCGCGCTGGGCTACCTCATGGAACTCGACGATGCCGCCTCGCGCGCCCTGTGCAAACGGCAGTTCGACACCGCCGACAACATGACCGACCGCATGGCGGCGCTGGCCTTGCTCGCCAACAGCGACGGCGCGGAGCGCGCACCGGCGCTCGCGGCGTTCTACGAACGCGCCCAGGACGATCCCCTGCTGCTCGACAAGTGGCTGGCGGTGCAGGCGACGGCGCGCCTGCCCTCGGCGCTCGACGAGGTCAAACGCCTGACCCGGCATCCCGCCTTCGACCTGAAGAACCCGAACAAGGTGTACTCGCTGATCCGCGCGTTCTGCGCGGCGAACCACGTGCGTTTCCACGCCGCGGACGGCGGCGGCTATGCGTTCGCCGCGGACCAGATCCTCCTGATCCAGAAACTCAATCCGCAGGTGGGCGCCCGCATCGCGCGCTGCTTCGACCGCTGGAAGAAGTTCGACGCCGGCCGCCAGGCGCACGCGCGCGCCGCACTGGAACGCATCCTGCACGCGCCGGACCTGTCGAAGGACGTCGCGGAGATCGTCTCCAAGGCGCTCGCATGAGCCCGCGGCGCGGCCTTTGCCTGTTGCCTGCGCTGCTGTTCGCCACGCACGCCCTGGCTGCCGACCAGATCGAAGTCATCGGCACGTCCGCCGGTCTGTCGCCACCTCCGCCCCCGGTCACGGTCTGCTCGACACCGGATTGCGCGACTGTCGTCTCGGTCATCGGGCTGGGCAAACAGTGGAAGCAGGTGAAGCGCATGGACGGTTCGGGCGTCTACATGGGAGAAGCACCCGACCTCTACGGCGACCCAACCCCGCTCTCCAACATGGCCGACAGCGGCCTGATGACAGGCTCGCCGATCTACTCCGCTCAGGACGAAGCACTGGCGCCGATGGCCGGTGAGTACGGCCTGGTGCGCGACGAAAACCTGTGGCACATCGTGGTGCGCTTCGACGATGGCACGACGCGCACGCTCGAACAGAACTACCCGCCGCTGTTCCAGGCGGGTGCGCGGGTGCGTGTCGACGGCCGCCGGTTGCAGCTCGCGCAATGACGGCACCGGGGCTGTAAACCGGCTACTGAGTGATGCGCTTCGCGTCCTGGTGCGGGCTGGGAGTACTGTTGCTGGTCGCCGGTACGGTCTGCGCGGCCGCTCCCGCACTGGAAATCCTTCCGCCCGCCACACCCGCGACCGCAGCCGCCTGCATCGGCCGGCCGGCCGACGCCGTGCCCGACACGCGTGTCACCTGTGGCCGGCGCGACATCGCAGCGGCGTGGTTCACGGAGCCGACGGATCGCTACCAGCACGGCGCCCTGGGCGATTTCATCGAAGCCGCCACGCTCAAGGTGCGGTTACGGCAGGGTACCGAGCTGCGTTTCACCCTTGCGGATGATTCGGTCTTTGAAGACCTGGAACCGCGGCTCGCGGACCTCGACGGCGACGGCCGCGACGAGGTGCTCGTCGTTCGCAGCAACCCGCGAACCGGCGCCGCGCTGGCGGTGTTCGGCGTGCGCGAGGGGCGCCTGGCATTGCTGGCGGAAGCAGCGCCGATCGGCCGCGGCAATCGCTGGCTGAATCCGGTGGGGGTCGCCGATCTCGACGGCGATGGTTCGCCGGAAATCGCGGTCGTGCTGACACCGCACATCGGTGGCACGCTGGTCGTCTACCGCTATACGGGCTCGGCACTGCAGGAACGTGCTCGCCTTTCCGGCTTCTCCAACCACGCGCTGGGCTCGCACGCGCTTTCAGGTGCGGCCATCGTCGATGCGGATGGCGATGGACGCATGGACCTCGTGGTACCGTCAGCCGACCGCCGCGTCATCCGCGTGATTGCCTTCGACGACGGCAAGCTGCGCGAAATCGCCGCGGTACCTTTGCCCGCGGCGGCGGCGGGGAACATCACGACGGAGGCCCGCGGCGTGACCGTTCCGCTCGCGGACGGCAGACGCGCGCGCATTACCTGGCGATGAGCGCGGCCGATGCCGTTCTTTTCGACCTCGGCAAGGTCCTGCTCGACTGGGATCCGCGCTACTACTATAAGCAGTTCTTTCCGGACGATGCAGCGGGTCTCGAGCGGTTCGTGACGCAGGCGGTCGGACCCGACTTCATCCTCGCCATGGACGCCGGTCGCCCGGCCGCGGAAGTCATTCCCGAACGCTGCGCGCGTTTCCCGGATGACGCCGCCCTGATCGCGCGCTGGCCTGAGGGCTGGCCGCGGATGCTGCGCGGCCCCATCGCCGGCACCGTCGAGATCCTGCGCGAGCTTAAAGCGCGCGGGACCCGACTTTACGCGCTGACCAACTTTTCGACGGAGACCTGGCCGGTCGCGCGGGCGCGCTTCGAGTTTCTGGGCTGGTTCGAGGACACGATCGTGTCCGGTGAGCACGGCCTGATCAAACCCGACCCCCGCATTTACGCACTGGCGATCGGGCGCTGCCGCCTCGATCCGTCACGCACCGTGTTCATCGATGACGCGCCGGCCAATGTGGCGGCCGGGCGCACGGCGGGGTTCGACGCCCTGCTGTTCGAAACGCCGGAGAAACTGCGTGCGGACCTGCAGGCCCGCGGACTGCTGGACGGCTAGCGGCTGACGTCCCAGGTGACGGCGGCGTTCTTCTTTGCCGAGCGTTCGAGCAGGTCGATCAGCGGTACCGCGCGCTTGCGCAGCGTGACGCTGCCGTCGTCATCCGCCGCCGCGTGCGGATCCGCGCCGGTGGCGCCGCCCTTCAGGCGCGCCAGGGCGGCCGGAATGTCGGCCGCCAGCACCGCGCCGGGCAAGTCGCCGCTCATGCCCATGAGTTTCAGCAGGGGCACGGCCACGTCGCCGAACATCACGAAACTGCCGGCCTTGCTGTCGAATTTGACCAACATGATGGCGACACCTTAACAGGATCATTTTCGCGGTCTGTCAGGCCGCCTCTGACGCCCGTTATTCTATGATGCGGGATGGCCACCCCACCCGCATTGCTCAAACCCCACACCAAGGACCTCGGCGGCTTCAGCGTGCGCCGCCTGCTGCCGGGCTTCCCGCACAAGCTGGTCGGTCCCTTCATCTTCTTCGATCACATGGGGCCCGCCGATTTCGCCCCCGGGCATGGCATCGACGTGCGTCCGCATCCGCACATCGGGCTTGCCACTGTCACTTATCTGTTCGACGGCGCGATGATGCATCGCGACAGTCTCGGCACCGTGCAGCGCATCGAACCCGGAGATGTGAACTGGATGACCGCCGGTTCCGGCATCGTGCATTCCGAACGCTCGCCGGACACGGAGCGTGCCGGCGGCCACCGTCTGCACGGCATCCAGACCTGGGTCGCGCTGCCCGCGGCCCGGGAAGAGGACGCACCCGGATTCGCCCACGTGCCGCGGGCGCGACTGCCGGTCATCACGCGCCCCGGCGTCGAGATGCGGCTCATCGTCGGCACCGCGTTTGGCGAAACGGCGCCCACACCCTTCTACTCGCCGATCTTCTATCTCGCCGCTGAAATTGCCCCGGGGGCCACCCTGCTGCTGCCGCCCGAACATGAAGAACGCGCCGTTTACGCGGTGGAGGGCGATCTCGTTGTCGACGGGGTACCGGTACCCGCCACGCACCTTGCCGTGCTGGCACCCGGCGGCGACGCGATCATCGAGAGCCCCGCCGGCGCGCGCGTCATGCTGTTCGGCGGCGCGAAGCTCGACGGTGATCGCTTCATCTGGTGGAACTTTGTTTCCAGTTCGCGGGAAAAAATCGAGGCGGCGAAGGCCCGCTGGCTGGCGCAAGGCTTCCCGCCGGTGCCGGACGAGACGGAATTCATTCCGTTGCCCGCGCAATAACATGGCGTATCCGGCTTCACTGCCTGCGCCAGCCTTGCCTTGCCTGATGCCGGCTGACGTCGTCGATCCGGCAACACACCCCAGTGGCCGATTCCCCTAGCTCGGCGCTTGCTGCAGGGAGCCGGGATGCCGCCGCTCCACCTGCTGCAGCCCGAACCGCTTTGTGTATCGGCGTTGTCGGACGCATCGGCGAGGAACTGCTCAACCATCTGTTGACGGATCCCGGATACGCCTCCGTTCAGGTAATCGTGCATTCCCCATTGCGCGCGGCCGTGCCGCGGCTCGTGCCCATACTCGTGGGAGAAAACGCCTATTCTGCCCCGCCCGCCGCCACGACTGCCTTGCCGGTCGCACATGACGTGTTTTGCTGCATCAGCGACACCCCGTCCTACTACAAGACCGACAAAGCCTATCTGCCGGTGCGCGAGAACCAAGTTCTCGCCATTGCATGGGCGGCAGTCGCAGCGGGCGCGCAGCGCTTCGTGCTGATTTCGCCGCTGACCGCGTTCATGCAATTAGGTCATGGCATCGCGCTGCCCGGCCGGGAGCAGGAAGCGGAATTGGCCCGCCTGCCGTTCGACAAAACCATCATAGCGCGGCCTCCGTTGGCAGCCTCCGCTTCCATGGGCACCAGCATGCCCGCCCGGGTGGCCGGATGGGTCATCGACACGCTGACGCAGTACATGACACCTGCGACTCTGCATCCATTACGCGCGGCGGCAGTGGCCAAAGCGGCAGTCATCGCCTGCCAACGGGGGGCCGGGGGGTTCCGGATACTCGGACCGGCTGAACTACGCGCGCTCAGCGGCGAACCCGAGCCGGCGCCCTTTTGGTCCGCAGGCCCTCGCAGGGAAGGCTAGCGTTTCACCGACGGTTCGCCCGCCTTCTTCTTCTGCATGCGCTCGTCGAAGCGCGCGAGCGTGATGATGATGCGCTCGTGCGTGCCTTCGCTGATCGGCTCGACAGCATCCTCGGCCCACACCCGGAACGTCAGGGTGCGGCCGTCGACCTTGACCAGTTCCGCGTGCGCGGTGACCGGCATGCCGACCGGCGTCGCGGCGAAATGCTTCACGTCGAGGTGCGTGCCGACGGTCTGCTGGCCTGCGGGCAGAAAGCGCTCCACCGCCGCCAGCGCCGCCGCTTCCAGCAGGTTGATCATCACCGGCGTCGCGAGCACGCGAACACGGCCGCTGCCGACGTGCGGCGCGGTATGTTCGTTGCCAACGACGATCGCGGTGTCGCCGTGCAGGCCGGGAACGAGCTGGGGAGAGGCGGTGGCCATGGTCGTCACAGCTTAGGCGAAGGCTGCGGCCGGCGCCATGACCGGCATCAAGAAAATCAGGTCGGGTGCTTCGCGCGCAACGCTGCCACCTGCTCCGGCGTCAGCGCGCGCACGCGCTGGCCGCGCAGCAGCAGGTACAGTTTCGCCGTCGCTTCCAGTTCCTCAACGGCGTCGGCCGCGGCGCTAAGGCTGGTCCCCGCCACCACCGGGCCGTGGTTGGCGAGCAGCACGGCATGGTGCTTGCCGGCATAGCCGCGTACGGCATCCGCCAATCCCATGTCGCCCGGCGCGTAGTAGGGCACGAGCGGCAGGCTGCCGATGCGCATGACGTAATAGGCGGTCAGCGGCGGCAAGACATCCTTCGGATCGACCTCCTCCAGCACCGACACCGCGACCGAATGCGTGGCGTGGAGATGCACGACGGCAGCGTTCTTCGCGCGTTCCTGGTACATCGCAATGTGCAGGAAGGATTCTTTCGTCGGCGCATCGCCCGAGACGAGCTTGCCGTTCGCGTCCAGTCTGGACAGCCGGGCGGGATCGAGCCCGCCGAGATTGGAACCCGTGGGCGTCATCAGCCAGCCGTCGCCGCTGCGGACGGACAGGTTGCCGGTCGAGCCATGCGTCAGCCCGCGGTCGAACATCGACTTGCCGAGGGCGCACAGTTCTTCGCGCAGTTTCGCTTCCGGGGTGCTCATCAGGATGTCATGCCGCCAGGGACAAGGCCTTCTCGAAGAAATCCGTGCCGCCGAAGTTGCCTGATTTGAGGGCAAGCTTCAAGCGTGGTTCGCCGAGCGACAGCGTCCATGGCACACCGGGGTCTATCGTCGGGCCGATGGCGAGCGCCTGCACGCCCAGCGCCTTCACGACCGCACCGGAGGTCTCGCCACCCGCCACCACCAGCCGGCGCACGCCGCGCGCGACCAGTTCCCGTGCCGCGAGCGCCAGCGTGTCCTCGACGAGCGTCGCCGCGCGGTCCTGGCCGAGCCGCCGCTGCACTTCCGCGATCTGCTCCGGCGCGGCGCTGGAATAGATGAGGAAAGGCCGGCCCGCTTCGAGGGCGGACGCCACGACCGCGAGCGCCCCGTGCGCGAGCGCTGCGGGATCGGCGCCGGCCAGCGGATCGATCGCGACCGTCGCATGCGAGCGTGCCATGACCGCGATCTGCGCACGGGTCGCGGCGGAGCAACTGCCCGCCAGCACCGCGACCTTGCCGCCGACGTCCGGCAGGCGCGACGCATCCGCACGCGACTGCATCTGCTTCGCGCGGATGAAATTCTGCGGCAGCCCCAGCGCGACCCCTGACCCCGCCGTGACCAGCGGCAACGCGCCGCAGGCTTCGCCGATCGCCAGCAAATCGCGGTTGGCAAGGGCATCCACCACCGCGTAGGTGATGCCTTCGCCGCGCAGGCGCGCGAACGCCGCGCCGATCGCCGCCGCGCCCTGCGTCACGGTACTGAAGGGGACGAGCCCGACCTTACGCTGCGTCTGGGCTGCCAGCACGCGCACGAGATTGGCGTCGGTCATCGGCGTCAGCGGATGGTGGCGCATCGGCGAGTCCGACAGCAGCACGTCGCCGACAAAGAGGTGGCCCTGGTAAATGGTGCGGCCGTTCTCGGGGAACGCCGGGCAGGCGATCGTGAAATCCGTGCCCAGGGCATCCAGCAGCGCATCGGCCACCGGTCCGATGTTGCCGGCGGCGGTGGAATCGAAAGTCGAGCAGTACTTGAAGTAGAAACGGGTCGCGCCGGCCTGCCGCAGCCAGGCCAGCGCGTCCAGCGACTGGTGGACGGCCTCCGCCGCGGGAATCGTCCGCGACTTGAGGGCAACGACCACGGCGTCCGCGTCCCTGACGAGCGCCGCGTCGGCGGGCACGCCGATCGTCTGCACCGTGCGCATGCCGGCGGCGACCAGCATGCTGGCGACGTCGGTGGCGCCGGTGAAATCGTCGGCGATGACGCCGAGCAGCATGGAGGCGTCCGCCGTCCGGTCAGACGATGACGCGCTTGCGCAGGTCGGCGATCTGGCCGTCGCTGTAGCCGAGCTCCCGCAGGATCTCGTCGGTGTGCGCGCCGACGTCCGGCGTCACCGTGCGGATTTCGCTCGGCGTGCGCGACAGCTTGAAGGGCTGGTTCACTACCGCACTGTCGCCCAGCTGCGGGTGCTTGACCGGCGCGGCCATGCCGAGATGCTTGACCTGCGGATCGGCGAACACCTCGTCCATCGTGTAGATCGGGCCCGACGGCACGCCAGCCTTCTCGAACAGTTCGATCCACTCCTGGGATTTTTTCTTCTTCGTGTGGACGGAGAGGTCGGCGGCGCATTGCTTGCGGTTCTTCGAACGCAACTTGCCGGTCGCGTACTCCGGCTTGCCGATCAGGTCCTCGGCGCCGAGCGCCTTGCACAGACGCTTGAACATGTCGTCGCTGCCGGCGGCGATGTTGATGTTGCCGTCGGCGGTCGGATATACGCCGGTCGGAATCGAGGTCGGATGATCGTTACCGGCCTGCGGCGGCACTTCCTTCTCGATCAGCCAGCGCGCGGCCTGGAAATCGAGCATGGCGATCATCGCCTGCAGCAGCGAGACCTGCACCCACTGTCCCTTGCCCGACACTTCGCGCTCGAGCAGCGCGGTGAGGATGCCCATCGCGCAGTACAGGCCCGCCGACGAATCCGCCACTGCGATGCCTGCGCGCATGGGACCGGTGCCCGGCTCGCCGGTGATCGCCATCAGCCCGCCCATGCCCTGCGCGATCTGGTCGAAGCCCGGGCGCTTTTCATACGGGCCGTCCTGCCCGAAGCCGGAGATGCTGCCGTAGACGATTTTTGGATTGGTTTTCGCGAGCGACTCGTAGTCGATGCCGAGACGGAACTTCACGTCGGGCCGGAAGTTTTCGACCACCACGTCGGAGCGGTCCGCGAGCTGCTTGAAAATCTTCACGCCATCCGGATCTTTCAGGTTCAGCGTGAACGCGCGCTTGTTGCGGTGCAGGTTCTGGAAATCCGCGCCGAGGCGATTGCCGCCCCAGCCGTCGGCCAGCTCCAGCGCCGGCGGCGATTCGATCTTGACGACGTCGGCGCCCCAGTCGGCCAGCTGGCGCACGCAGGTCGGGCCCGAACGCACGCGGGTCAGGTCGACGACACGGAACCGCGACAGCGGTCCGGTTCTTTGCTTCTGTTCGCTCATGTCATTTTCCTCGGAAATCCGGTTTTCTCTTCTCGGCGAAGGCCTTGCGGCCCTCCTCGTAATCCGCGCTCGCGAAACACGCGTCGATCAGCTTCTGCGCCGCGGCCGCATCGCGCACGGCCTCGTCGCGCTCCAGTTCCAGCAGCGAACGCTTGATGGCTGCGAGCGTCAGGGGCGCATTCGCCGCGAGACTTTCCGCATACGCCAGCGACTGTTCGCGCAGCGCCGCGACCGGCACAACCCGGTGCACGAGGCCGAGCCGGAACGCTTCCTGCGCGTTCATGCGCCGTGCGGAAATCAGCAGTTCGCGCGCCGCGGGTCCGCCCAGCACCCGCTTCAGCCGCACCACGCTCTCATAGCCGTAGCCCAGGCCCAGCTTGCCCGCGGGCGCCGAGAAACTGGCATCCTCCGCAGCGATCCGCACGTCGCAGCTCGCCGCGAAATCGAGGCCGCCGCCGATGCAGTAGCCGCGGATCATCGCAATCGTGGGTTTGATCGACGCGTAGACCGCGTCGTACGCGCGTTCGTGGAGCGCATTGTAACGGCGATTGGCATCGGGATTGGCGCGCGACTCGCCGAAGCCGGAAATGTCGGAGCCCGCCGCGAAGGCCTTCTCGCCCGCGCCGGTCAGGATCACGACGCGCACGCGGAGGTCGGCCTCGAAAGCCGCCATCGCCGCCGGCAGATGCTCCGCCATCGCCATCGAGATCGCGTTGTGGCGGCCGGGATTGTTGAAGGTCAGCCAGCCGATGGCCCCTTCCACCGAGGTGGTGAGCTGTTCGGTCGCCATCTCAGGCCGCCAGTTCCACGACGAGGCTGCCCGCCGCCTGCACGGTGGCGACGCTCCCGCGCGGCAGGATCAACGTCGACGACGCCTCCTCCACGATCGCCGGCCCCTCGACCCGCGCGCCAACGCCCAGTGCGTAGCGGTCGTAGACCGGCATTTCCACGAAGGCATTGTCGACGCCGCTCCAGGCCTGGCGGCGGGCCTTGGGCTCGGCGCGGCGGGCAGCACTCCCGGCGGGCACCTTCAATTCATCGCTCGATGCGGCCGCCGTGACGGCGACGCGGACGTTGATGATCTCGACTTCGCCCGCGGGCGGTACGAGCCCGAACACCTTGCGGTATTCGGCTTCGAAGGCCGTGCGGATCGCCGGCGCGGACGCCGCCGTGTAGGGGCCGCCCGGCAGCACCGTCACCACTTCGAAGCCCTGCCCGACGAAGCGCAGGTCCCCCGCCCGCTCGACTTTCACGGCCGGATCGCCGGTCAGCGTGGCGGCGATCACCGACTGCGCGTCCCGCTCCAGCGCGACGTACGCCGCTTCCAGCGCGGGCCAGTCCATCGCGGACAGCCGCTTCGCCACCGTGGCCACGCGGTCGATCCGCGCCGGCGCCATCAATAGTCCAAGCGCCGAGGCCACGCCCGCGCTCGGCGGGCACACGAGTTTGGCGATACCAAGCCGGCGCGCGACCTCGCAGCCGTGCAGCGGCCCGCCACCGCCGGTCACCAGCAGCGCGAACTCGCCCGCGTGATGGCCGCGCTCCGCGATGTGCACGCGCGCGGCGGCCGCCATGTTCTCATTGACGACCGAGTGGATGCCCCACGCCAGTTCCGGAATGGAAAGCCCGGCCTGCTTCGCGAGCGGTGCGATGGTGGCCACCGCGCTGGCATGGTCGATGGCGATGGTCCCGCCGGCGAACGTCGCCGCATCAAGATAGCCCAGCACGAGGTTGGCGTCGGTGACGGTCGGCTGCGTGCCGCCGCGTCCGTAGCAGGCAGGCCCGGGCGCAGCGCCCGCGCTGTGCGGTCCGACCTTGAGCAGCGCCAGCGCGTCGATCGCGGCGATGCTGCCGCCGCCCGCGCCGATCTCGATCAGCTCGATGGTGGAAATGTTGATCGGCAGGCCACTGCCTTCGGCGAAGCGCTTTTCGCGGCTCGCCTCGAAACTGTAGGCGATCAGCGGCTGGCCCTTCAGCACCATGGCAAGTTTGGCGGTGGTGCCGCCCATGTCGAAAGCCAGCACGTCCGGCGTGCCGGCGCGTGTGCCGAAGTAGCTGCCCGCGAGTGCACCAGCGGCGGGGCCCGATTCCAGCAGCTGGATCGGCGCGCGCTTGGCTTCATCGATGTGCGTGAGTCCGCCGTTCGACAGCATCATGAAGAGCGGCGCCGGGATGCCCAGGCCCGCGATCTCGCGGCTCATGAGGTCGAGATAGCTGTCGGCCAGCGGCGTCACATAGGCGTTGGCCACCGTGGTCGAGGTGCGCTCGTACTCGCGGATCTGCGGCGACACTTCGGAGGAGATCGACACGAAGAGGTCCGGATGCTTCGCGCGGATGGCGTCGCGCGCCGCACGCTCGTGCGCGGCGTTCGCATAGGCGTGCAGAAATGCAATGGCGACGGAGGTCACCCCCGCTTTTTTCAGCTGGTCCGCGGCGGCCAGCACGCCCGCCATATCGAGTGGGGTTTCGACTTCGCCGGCGGCGTTTACGCGCTCGCGCACTTCCAGCCGCAGGCTGCGCCGCACCAGCGAGCGCGGCAGTTCGATGAAAAGATCGTAGAGGTCGTACTTGTGCTCGCGGCTCATCTCGAGGGTGTCGCGAAAGCCCTCCGTCGTGATGAGCCCGGTCGGCGCGCCCTTGCGCTCGATCAGCGCGTTGGTGAACAGCGTCGTCGCGTGCACGACGCGCACCACATCCTGGTAGGCGAGTTTGTGCTCGCCGAACAGGCGGCGGATGCCGGTGAGTACGCCGGCCGCCGGCGCCGCGGGCGTGGTGAGTTCCTTGTGCGAAAGCGACTGCGCCGCGTCATGGTCGTAGACCACGATGTCGGTGAAGGTGCCGCCGATGTCGATGCCGAGCGAGTAACGGGCCATGCGGATTCCAGTGATCGGTTGAACGGAAAAAAACGACGGCACCCGCAAGCACGGATGCCGTCCACGCGGGACCGGTTAAATATAGCCGTCGAGGCGGTCGGCCTCGACGCGCGCGGCGGGGCGTTCGGCCGGCGGGCCGTAGCCGCCGCCGCCGGGCGTGCGCAATTCGACCGTGCTGCCGGGCGCGATCATATGCTGCACCTTGGGATCCACCGGCTTGCCGTCGATCAGCACCATGCCGGGCGTGCCGGCGCCGCCGCCCGCCAGGCCCAGCGGCGCGG
>JBOIEQ010000070.1:0-20856 GCA_050741255.1 Burkholderiales bacterium
TCCAGAAGCACAGCACCGCCGGCGCCGCCATTCGCGTTGCCCGCAGCGCTCGCCGCGCCGCCTGTTGCGGTGAGTGTTCCGGCCGAGACGTCGATCACGCCGCTCGCCGCGATCACCGTGATGTTGCCGGCATTGCCCCCCGCCAGGTCCGTCCCGTTGCCCGCGCCGCCGGAAGTCGTGATCGCGCCCGTCGTCGTAACGGTGTCGCCGCTCAAACTGATGCTGCCGCCGGCCTGCCCCGCAACCCCGGCCAGCGAAGGGCCCGCGGTCGACTGAATGGTGGCGCCCGCGCCAAATTGAAGCGCGCCCGCTGACGACAGCGCAACATTGCCCCCGGCGCTGTTGTTATTGCCGCGCGTGTCGATTGCGCCGGTCTGCAGGAACGCGCCGGCTGCCGTATTTGCGGCATTGACGAATCCGGCGGCACCCGTCGAGGTGCCGGTAGAAGCGCCGGCGCGCGCGGTGAGAGCGCCCACCGTAACGTCGCCAGCGGTGCTGTTGGAAAGTGTGATCGAGCCCGCATCACCGCCTTTGGCATCGGTGGTCACGGCGTTGCCGCCCGTGGCCGTGATGCCGCCGGTTGCGCTGATGCCGTTGGTAGAGGTCAACGTGACCGCGCCCGCGTTGCCACCGGCACTATCCGAGAGCGCCACGGTGCCGCCGCCGCCGCTGGCCGTGATCAGGGTGTTCGCCGTGATGCCGGCGCCCGCCAACGCCACGGCGCCGGCCGCGCCACCCGCGGACCCCAGCACCGTGCCGGCGCCGCCGCTCGAGGTGATGGCGCCGCCGACGGTCAGCGCACCGGTGGCGGTAGCCGTGATCGTGCCGCCATTGCCCGCCAGGCCACCGGTGGTGGTCAGCGCACCGGTGCCGACCGTCGTGCCCTCCACCGTAATGCCGCCCGCGGCGCCGCCCGCTGCCCCCGCACCCAGGGAGAGACCGCTCGAAGCGGCGATGCCCGCCGTGCTCAACGTCCCGGCAGAGGCCAAAGTCCCCAGGCTGCCGGTGATCAGCACCGTGCCCGCGTTGCCGCCCGCGTTGCCGCCAGACACCGCGGCGCTGCCGGAAGCCGTGATCGCGCCCGTGTTAAGCGTCCGGTTCACGCCCCTGATCGTGAGGTTGCCGGCGTTGCGCCCCGCTGCATTGGTGCCCGCGTTGAGCGCTCCGCCACTGGTATTGATGGTGCTCGCGGCGAGTAGCGTGATGTCGCCAGCGGAAGTCAGCGTCACATTGCCGCCCGCGCCGCCCGCCTGGCCGGTGGTATTGATCGTACCGACCCTCAACAGCGCAGCTGCATTTTCCGTGATCGAAATGCTGCCTGCGGCACCGCTGACGCTGGTGCCCACCGCCGCGCCCGTTTGCGCCGTCAGCGTGCCGGTGGTCAGGGTATCGGTCCCGGTCAGATCAGCGGAGTTGTTCGTCACGCTGATCGCGCCCGCATTGCCACCGGCGGAATTGCCGCCCGCGCCCGCATTGCCGCCGCTGGCCGCCAGATTGCCGAGGCTCATGACGCCGACGCCGGTAACGGAGATGTTCGCGGCATTGCCGCCGACCGTGTTGGCGGCGGTGCCCGCGCCGCCCGTCGCCGTGATCGCGCCCGTGGTCACGCCGCCCGCCGAGTTAACGGTGACCGCGCCGCCATTGCCCCGCGCGCCACCCACCGTGCTGATCGCCCCGGTCGTGAGCAGCGTCGCTGCGTTATTGGTCACGTTCACGCCGCCGGCCGTGCCACCCGTTCCAGTGCCCGTCGCGGCGCCGGTACTCGCGGTCAAGGCGCCGGTGGTGACGGCACCGGCCGTGTTGTTGGTCAGCGTGATGGTGCCGGCGTTGCCGCCGTTGCCGTTGGTGCTGATCGCCGCGCCACCGCTCGCCGTGATGCCGCCGGTCGCGCTGATGCCGTTGGTAGAGGTCAGCGTGACAGCGGCCGCGTTGCCGCCGGCGTTGTTCGAGAGCGCCAGCGTGGCCGCCCCGCCGCTCGCGGTGATCAGGGTGTTCGCCGTGATGCCGGCGCCCGTCAGCGCCACGGCGCCGGCGGACCCACCCGCAGACCCCGCCACCGTGCCCGCACCGCCCGATGAGGTAATGGCGGCGCCGACCGTCAGAGTACCGGAGGCATTCGCGGTGATCGCGCCACCATTGCCGGCGAGGCCACCGGTGGTCGTGGCCCCGTTGATCGACACATTCGTGCCGGTCACCAACAGCGTCGATGCCGCTCCGCCCGCGCCGCCCAGGCCAAAGGCATTGCCCGAACGCATGGTGAGGGGACCCACGGTGACGTCGCCCGTGGCGCTGAACGTCATGTTTTTCGAATCGCCGCCGGCGCCGACGCCGGCCACCGCATTGCCGCCGGCCGCGGTGATCGCGCGGTTGGCAGTGAAGAAAATCGAGCCTGCGGTCGCGGTGACCGACACCGCACCGGCATTGCCGCCGCGCGCGTTGACCAGCGTCTGCGCATTGCTGCCGCTGGCGGTGATACCCGCCGCAAGCAACCCGATGTTCACATCCGAACCGATGATCGTGAGATCGCCCGCATCGGTGCCCTGGATGCTGGCGCCCACCGCGGGTGCGCCGCCGCTGGTCGAAATGGAGATGTTGCCGGACGAAGTCACCGTCCCCGAGGCGCTCAGCAATACGTTGCCGCCGTTGCCGCTGGCGCCGCCGGCGGTGCTGATCGAGGTTGTCTGGATGTTGCCGGCCGTATTGGTCACCGCGATGCCGGTGCTCACCGCGCCGCCGGTCCCCGTGCCCGTGGCCGCGCCGGTGCTCGCCGTCAGCGTCGTGGTCGCAATGTTGCCGGCGGCGCTGTTCGCGAGCGTGATCGAGCCCGCGTTGCCGCCGTTGGCGTTGGTGGTGGTCGCCGCACCGCCGCTCGCACCGATGGTGGTGGCGGTGATCCCGTTGGTGGAGGTGATCGATATCGCGCCACCCGCGCCGCCCGGCTGATTGCTCAGATTAGTGACACCCGAACTGCCGTTGGCGGCAATCGTCGTGGCGGTAACACCGACACCGCTCAGAATGATGTCCCCGGCAGCGCTGCCCGCCGAACTTGCGTTGGCCGTGCCGCCCGTGCTCGCGACCGCACCGGTGATGTTCAGCAACCCCGTGGTCGCCGTCGCCGTGATGTCGCCCCCCGCGCCATTCGCGCCGCCCGTGGTCGTGAGTGCGCCTGTCGCGGTAACCGCCGTCGCTTCCAGCGTGATGCTGCCGGCGGCACCGCTCGCCACCGTACCGCTGGAGGCGCCGGTGGACACCGTAATCCCGGCCGTCGAGAGCGTGCCCGCCGTGGCGGACGTACCACCGGTGCCGGTAATCAGCACCGTGCCCGCGTTGCCCCCCGCGTTGCCCGCCACCACCGCCGAGCCACCGCTCGCGGTGATCGCACCCGTCACCGAACGGTTCACGCCCTGGATCGTGATGTTGCCGGCATCACGGCCCGCGGCGGCCGTGGCCGCAATCAGCGTGCCGCCGCTGGCCGTAATGGTACTCGTCGCGGTGATTCCTCCCGCGGAGGTAAGCGTGACGTTGCCGCCCGCGCCGCCCGCCTGGCCGCTCGTGTCGATCGCACCCGTCTGCAGCAGCAGCGCCGCATTGTTGGTGACCGCTATGCTGCCCGCGCTGCCGCTCAGGGCCGCGCCCAGCGCCGCGCCGGTGCGGGCCGTCAATGCGCCCGTGGTCACGGTCCCGGCCAGCACGGAATTGTTGGCTACGCTGATGGCACCAGCACCGCCGCCGCCGGCTATTGCACCGCCGGAGTTACCACCGTTGGCCGTCAGTGCGCCGGTGACAATGGTGCCCGACCCGCTCACACTGATCGTGCCGCCGTTGCCGCCCGGCTGGCCTGCCGCGTTGCCGACGCCCCCGGTCGCGGTGATGGCGGCGGTGGTGACCGCCCCCGTACCCGTACCCATCACCGTTACGTTGCCGGCGTTGCGCCCCGGTGCGCCGGTACCGCCATTCGCGACGATAGCGCCGGCCAGATTGATGGTGCCTGCGGCGCTGATCCCGACCGCGCCGCCGGCCGTATTGGCCGCCCCGGTCGTCGTGATCGTGCCGGCCGCGAGCGAGCTGACATCGACGCCGCTGATGCTGACCGCGCCGCCGGCCGTCAGCAACGCGGCGTTGAGGATCACATTGCCAATACCGTCTGAAACGGGGCCGCCCGTTCCCGAAAAATTGGCGTCGGCCGTCAGGCTGAGCGAGCCGGTGCCGGTCGTCGTGATGCCGGTGCCGGCATTGACGGTAATGTTGTTGCCCGCGCGCAGATCGAGACTGACATTGGCAACCCCCGTCGCGGTGCCCACGTTGAAGGCGTTCTGGACGGTAATGTCATTGGTCGCTTCAAGCGTGATCGTGGTGCCCGCGGCGACGCCTGCGAAACTGCCGCCAGCACTGACGTTGAAATTGCTGTTCAGCCCCGCAGCGTCGTTCCAGGCCATGGTCTGGTCGCCGGGCGGCGTAAAACCGGTGGTGTTCGATGCCGCGCCGGTGGACAACGTGATGTTGAGCGGATCGAACAGCACGGTGCCGCCGAGCCCGTTCGTGGCGCCCAGATCGACCCGGCCCGAAAAATCGAGCAGACGCTTGCCGGAGATCTCGGCGAAGCCGCCGTTGCCCGAAACGGCACCGCCACGCGCGGACACACCGCCGTAGAAGCGCATGATGTCGTCCGCCCACAGGACGATCTTGCCGCCGTCGCCGATGCTGCCGGCATCGGCGCGCAGTTCCACCTCGCGGCCGACATACGTGCGCTGCGCGGTCGCGAAGCCGCCGTCGTCGATCGCGGCGCCGTGCAGGTCGCCGCCGGCGAGGATAGTGCCGCCGCCGGTGGTGCCGGAGACATCCACGCGCATGTTGTCGAAGAGGCCCACGCGGTCGCCGGTGAGAATGACCTCGCCGCCGGCGCCATCGCTTCCGGTCGCCTCGATGGAACCGCGGACGATAGCGTCGCCGGCATCCGCAGCGGCGATAACGCTGCCGCCGGTGACGCCATTCGCCGACAGCACGCTGGAGGCCTGGAGTTCGACGCCGCCCGACGCGCGCAGCACGATGCGGCCGCCGGCATCGATGGTCGCCGAGTTGGCGCTGACGCTGATCTTGCCACCGTTGCGCACCAGCCCGGCGTACATGCCGCGCGGGTCGGAGGCGATATTGCTCAGGTTGATGCTGCCGCCCTCCGGCGCGGTCACTTCCACCTGCAGCCGGCGGGACAGCCCGTCCGTGATGCGTACCGACTTGCCCGCCGCCAGCACCACGTCGCCGTTGGGCGCGTTGATGATGCCCTGGTTGTCCACCGCGGAACCGACGAGGAAGACCTGTCCGCCCGGCGCGGTGGTGATGCGGCCCTGATTCACGATGGCGCCGCCAGCGGCGCCATCGCTGCCGAAGTTCATCCGGTTGGCGAGGAAATCGGCATTCGACAGATTGAGCGTGGAGGCGACCAGCCCGGCGACGTCGATCTGCGCGCCGGCCCCGAACACGATGCCGTTCGGGTTGATCAGCATCACCCGCCCGTTGGACTGCAGGGCGCCAAGGATGACCGAAGGATCGCCGCCGGTGACGCGGTTCAGTACCGCCGACAATGAGGACGGCTGGATGAAGCGTGTAACTTCGCCGGACTGGATCGAGAACTGCTGCCAGTTGATGATGGCGCCGGCCGAGTTCCTGATCGTCAGCACGCTCCCGCTCTGGCTGAACGCGGCCGACCCTGACACCACCGTGGGATTGCTCGGGTTGGCGAGCGCGACGGACGAGACAAAGCACGCAGCGACAGCTACCGCCACAGCCTTGCGCTGCAATTTCGTCCGGGCCTTGGAACGCATTGAATCCGCCGTGTTATTTCGCGCAGTACCCCGCGCGCATCCTCTCTCTGGAGGCTTACCGCAAAACCCATGCCGGAAGGTCCGGCGGACAGGTCATTTTCGATCTACTAATTTAGATAAAGAGTATGCCTTAACTATAGGAATTTCCAGTCTAATTTTTCCATGGATGTCCTACAGAGTATTGATGTGCCAGGGAGTAACGGGGAAGTGCCCTTTTCGGATGACGAGTATTGGACGTTGCAGTATCGAGATATTGACCAAAATCAAGGTTTTCCGGCTTTTCCATAGAGTGTGAGCGCACGCTCTCTCTGCTGAGCATGCTCAACGACAGGAAGGGGGTAGTTGCGCCCCAGCAACACCCCGGCCTTCGCCTGGGCTTCGGCAGTCAGGGTCCAGGGGGCGTGAACGGCCTTGTCGTCGCAACCTGCAAGCTCCGGGAGGTATTTGCGGATGAATTTGCCACCGGGGTCGAACTTCTGCGACTGGGTCACGGGATTGAAGATGCGGAACCAGGGCTGGGCATCGCAGCCCGTCGAGGCCGCCCACTGCCAGCCGCCATTGTTGGCCGCCAGGTCGAAATCGTTGAGCTGGTCCGCGAAGTATCGCTCGCCCCAGCGCCAATCGATCAGGAGATCCTTCACCAGGAAGGACGCCACCACCATGCGCAGGCGGTTGTGCATGTAGCCGGTCTGGTTCAACTGCCGCATCGCCGCGTCGACCAGCGGATAGCCGGTGCGGGCCTCGCACCAGGCCGCGAACAAGGCACGGTCGTTCGGAAACGGCAGCGCGTCGTATTCGGGCCTGAACGCATGCCCGACCACCCGCGGATGGTGGTGCAGGATCTGGAAATAGAAATCGCGCCAGATCAGCTCGGACAGCCAGATCTGCGCCCCGCGCGAGGCGGCATGCTGCGCCTCGCGCGCGAGCTTGCGGATCGAAATCGTGCCGAAGCGCAGGTGCACCGACAGGTAGGACGGCCCTTTCACCGCGGGGAAATCGCGCCGCTCGTGATACTCGTCGCGGCGCTTCCTGAAGTCCGCGTAGAGTTTCGTGGCGCCGGACATGCCCGTGGGGATGCCGAGCGTCCGCAGGTTCGTGCGCGCGAAGCCCAGCGCTTCCAGCGCGGGCAACGGCTGCGCGGGTTCGCGCGCGAGGCGGTCGAGGTATTTCTCGGTCGGATACGCCTGCAGGAAGAACGGCTCCAGTCGCCTGAGCCAGGCGTTTTTATACGGCGTGAACACCGAGAACGGCGTGCCGGCCTGCGTCAGGATTTCCGCTTTCTCGAAGATCACCTGATCCTTGCGCGTCTCGAACGCGATCCCCGCAGCCTCGAGCGCTTCGGCGACCGCCGCGTCGCGGGCGACCGCCCCCGGCTCGTAGTCGTGGTTCGCGAATACCACGGTGGCATCAAGGGATTGGGCCAGCCGGGGGATCTCGTCCTGCGCCCGGCCGTGCCGCACGTGCAGGGTGGCGCCGCGCTTCTCGAGCTCGGCTTTCAGTTCGGCCACGCTTTCCCAGATGAACTCCACCCGCCGGTCGGCGCGGCCCGGCAGCGCATCGAGAATCGCGGTGTCGAAGACGAACGCGCAATGCACGCGGCCGCCCGCCATCAGGCCCGCATACAGGGCGGCGTGATCGGCCAGCCGCAGGTCGCGGCGGAACCAGACAAGGACGGCATCCACGGGGAAAGGAAAAACCGGCGGGAAAAGTCCGCATTGTAGGGGGCACTCCGCGCCGGTAGAATCGGCCCCCGCGCGATGGGTACGGTCAATCTGACGCAGCACTTCCTGATCGCCATGCCCAACATGGCCGACCCGCATTTCGCCCGTTCGCTCACCTTCATCTGCGAGCACAACGACCAGGGCGCGCTCGGCCTGGTGGTCAACCGTCCCACCGACCTCACCCTGTCGAAGCTGCTCGAGCAGGTCAACATCACGGTCAACGACGAACGCTGCCGCGCGCTGCCCATCCACTTCGGCGGCCCGGTCCAGCTCGATCGCGGTTTCGTGCTGCATCGCCCGCTTGGCCAGTGGCAGTCCACGCTGGCGGTCGGCGCCGTCGGTTTGACGACATCCAAGGACATCCTGGAGGCCGTGGCGCGCGGCGAGGGACCGGAGCACATGCTCGTCACGCTGGGCTACGCCGGCTGGGCCGCGGGCCAGCTGGAAAATGAGCTCGCGCAGAACGCCTGGCTGACGGTCGCGGCCGACGACGAGATTCTCTTCAATACGCCCGCCGAGGAGCGGCTGCCGCGCGCGATGAAGCTCCTGGGCATCGACTTCGCCAGCCTGTCGGAGACCGCCGGGCATGCTTGAAACCGTGAGGGGCAAGGGGTGAGGCGTGAGGAGGAAAAACCTTCGCCGCGCCTGCGCCCACGCCATTTGATGATGCCCCCTCACCCCTCACGCCTCACCACTCACGTGCCGAGCGGCACGGTGCTGGCATTCGACTACGGCGAGAAGCGCATCGGCGTGGCCGTGGGCGAACCCGCCTTGGGCATCGCCCATCCGGTGACGACCATCGAGGCCGCCGGACGCGACGCGCAACTGGCCGCGGTGGACACGCTGGTCGCCGAATGGCGTCCGGCCCGTTTCGTCGTGGGATTGCCGCTGGCGGAAGACGGCACCGAACACGAGATGACGCGGCGTGCCCGCAGGTTCGGCCGCCAGATCGAGAGCCGCTGCGCGCTGCCCGTCAGCTACGTGGACGAGCGGTTCTCCTCGCGGGCCGCGACGGAACGGCTCGCGGGCCGCCGCGCGGCGAAAGCGGACATCGACCGGGCTGCAGCGCAGATCATCCTGCAGGATTACTTCGACCATGCGAGCCGGTTGAAGGCGGGTGCCGCGTGATGCTGCCCGACGCGGAAGCCCTGCTGACGGTCCTGATCGCGCAGATGCGTACGGCGCTCACGCCGGACACCGCGCTGGTCGGCATCCGCACCGGCGGCCTGTGGATCGCCGAACGCGTGCACGCAGCACTCGGCCTGGAAACGCCCTGCGGCGCGCTCGACGTTTCCTTCTATCGCGACGACTTCGACAAGATCGGCCTGCACCGCGAGGTCAAACCCACGGCGATTCCGTTCGAGGTCGAGGGCCGCGACCTCGTGGTGGTGGACGACGTGCTCTACACCGGGCGCACGATCCGCGCCGCGATGAACGAACTGTTCGACTATGGGCGGCCGAAGTCGATCCGGCTGGCCGCGCTGGTCGACCGCGGCGGCCGCGAACTGCCGATCGCCCCGCAGTTCCTCGGCAGCAGCGTCACCCTCGCCGCCGGCCAGGCGCTGGAACTCACCCGCGATGACGGCGGCCGACTCACCCTGCAACTGCAAACCTAGCCAATAACAATACCAGCGCCCGCATGTTTCTCTCGAACAATCCCCAACTCAACGCCAAGGGCGAGCTGCATCACCTGCTGTCGCTGGAGGGCCTGCCGCGCGCGATCCTCGTGCAGATCCTCGACACCGCGCAATCCTTCGTCGGCGTCACGCAGCGTGAAGTGAAGAAAGTGCCTCTGCTACGCGGCAAGGCCGTGTTCAACCTGTTCTTCGAACCGTCCACGCGCACGCGCACCACCTTCGAGATCGCGGCCAAGCGCCTGTCCGCGGATGTCATCAACCTCGCGATCAACATCTCGTCCGCCACCAAGGGCGAGAGCATCCTCGACACGGTGGCGAACCTCGCCGCCATGCAGGCGGACATGTTCATCGTGCGGCACGCGGCGAGCGGCGCCCCGTACCTGATCGCCCGTCACGTCGCCGAGGAGATCCATGTCATCAATGCCGGCGACGGACGCCACGCGCATCCGACGCAGGGCCTGCTCGACATGTTCACCATCCGCCACTACAAGCAGGACTTCACCGGCCTCAAGGTGGCGATTGTGGGCGACGTGCTGCATTCGCGGGTCGCGCGCTCGCAGATCCACGCACTGTCCATCCTCGGCGTGCCCGAGATCCGGGTGGTGGGCCCCAAGACGCTGCTGCCCACGCACGTCGAGGCGATGGGCGTGCACGTGTACCACGACATGGCGAAAGGCCTGAAGGACGTGGACGTGGTGATGATGCTGCGCCTGCAGAACGAGCGCATGCAGGGCGCGCTGCTGCCGTCGCCCCAGGAATATTTCAAGTTCTACGGCCTGACCACGGAAAAACTCGCGCTGGCGCGGCCCGATGCGATCGTGCTGCATCCGGGGCCGATGAACCGTGGCGTGGAAATCGATTCCGACGTCGCCGACGGCAAACAGTCGGTGATCCTGCCGCAGGTGACCTTCGGCATCGCCATCCGCATGGCGGTCATGAGCATCCTCTCCGGAAACTGACGTGAAGATCCATATCAAGGGCGGCCGCCTGATCGACCCCGCGAGCGGCACCGACGCGCCGCGCGACCTCTACATCGCCGCCGGCAAAATCGCCGCGATCGGCAGCGCGCCCGACGGCTTCAAGGCGAACCGCGTGATCGACGCCGCCGGCTGCGTGGTCTGCCCGGGGCTGGTGGACCTCGCCGCGCGCCTGCGCGAACCCGGCTACGAATACATGGCGACGCTGGAATCCGAGATGGCTGCCGCAATCGCGGGCGGCGTGACGAGCCTCGCCTGTCCGCCGGACACCGATCCGCCGCTCGACGAACCGGGGCTCGTCGAAATGCTCAAGTTCCGCGCCAAGAACCTCAACCAGGCGCACGTCTATCCGATCGGCGCGCTGACGGTGCAATTGAAGGGCGCACAGCTGACCGAGATGGCGGAGTTGACCGATGCCGGCTGCGTCGCCTTCTCGCAGGGCGAAGCACCGCTGACCGACAACCAGATGCTGTTCCGCGCGCTGCAGTACGCGTCGACCTTCGGCTTCACGGTCTGGCTGCGGCCGCAGGACGCCACGCTTGCGCGCGGCGGCGTCGCGCACGACGGCCAGGTCGCCACCCGCCTCGGGCTGCCGCCGATTCCCGTGTGCGCGGAAACGGTGGCGCTTTCCACGATGCTGCTGCTCGCGCGGCAGACCGGCGCGCGCGTGCACTTCGCCCGCCTCTCCAGCGCAGACGGACTCGCGATGGTCAGGGCCGCCAAGGCGCAGGGCCTGCCGGTGACCTGCGATGTCGCCGTACACCACGTGCACCTGTCGGAAATGGACATCGGCTATTTCGATTCCAACTGCCACCTGGTACCGCCCCTGCGCAGCCTGCGCGACCGCGATGCGCTGCGCGCCGGTCTCGTCGATGGTACGGTGGATGCCATCTGCTCCGACCACACGCCGGTGGACGACGACGCCAAGGAAGTGCCGTTCAGCGAATCCGAAGTCGGCGCCACCGGTCTGGAACTGTTGCTGCCGCTGACGCTCAAATGGGCGCAGGAAACGGGCACCCCGCTGCTCAACGCGCTCGCGCGTATAACGGCGGAACCCGCCCGTGTGCTGGGCGTCGCCGCCGGCACGCTGGCTGTCGGCGCCGGCGCCGATGTCTGCGTGTTCGATCCCGCCCGCCACTGGAAAATTGAACCCGCCTCGCTGAAAAGCCAGGGCAAGAACACGCCGTTCACCGGCTACGAACTGGCGGGCAAGGTGCGCCATACCCTGGTCGAAGGCCAGGTTGTTTTCGAGTCAAAATAGACTGGAAATCGCCGGCTTCGGCACCATCTGCGATGGTGCAATCGTTTTCGAGTCCCCAACCCCCTATCTCTAATCCCGGCCTCGCATGCAAAATCCCCTGCTCGATTTCTCCGGTCTGCCCCGTTTCGCCGACTTCAAGCCCGAGTTCGTCACGCCCGCCGTGGATCAGCTGCTGGCGGACAGCCGCGCGACGGTCGCCAGCGTGCTGGACGGCGCGGTGCCGCCGACCTGGGACGCCTTCATGCGTCCGCTGGAAGACACCAACGAGCGTCTCGGCCGCGCCTGGGGACAGGTGGGTCATCTCAACTCGGTGATGAACAGCCCCGAGCTGCGCGAGACGTACAACGCCAATCTGCCCAAGATCACCCAGTACTACAGTGAACTCGCCCAGAACCTTCCGCTGTTTGAAAAGTTCAAGCGGCTCGCGGCGAGTCCCGAGTTCGCCGCCCTTGCGCCGGCCCGCCGGCGCATCGTCGAGAACGAGCTGCGCGACTTCCGGCTCGGCGGCGCCGAACTGTCGGCGGACAAGAAAGCGCGCTTCCTCGAAATCCGCGAAAAACTGTCCGCGCTGACCTCCCGCTTTTCCGACAACCTGCTCGACGCCACCAACGCCTGGTCCTGGTTCACCGAGGACCAAAGCATGCTCGTGGGCATTCCGGAGGACGCGCTGGCGGCGGCGCGCGAGGCCGCCGAGGCCGATGGCAAACCGGGCTGGAAATTCACGCTGCACGCGCCGTCCTACCTGCCGGTGATGCAGTACGCGGACAACCGCGAGCTGCGCGAGACGGTCTACCGCGCCTACGTCACGCGCGCCGCGGAGTTCGGCAAGCCCGAGTGGGACAACGGCCCGCTGATCGTGGAGATCGTGCAGTTGCGCCGCGAACTCGCGCAACTGCTGGGATACGCCGGCTACGCAGACGTCTCGCTCGCAGCGAAAATGGCGCGCACGTCGCATGAAGTGCTCGACTTCCTGCGCGAACTGGCGGTGAAGGCGAAGCCCTACGCCCGGCGCGACTTCGCGGAACTGAAGGACTTCGCGCAGGGCGCGCTCGGCATGACCGACCTGCAATCCTGGGACCTCACCTATGTGTCCGAGAAGCTGCGCGTCGCGCGCTACGACTTCTCCGAGCAGGAAGTGAAGCAGTACTTCCCCGAAACGAAAGTCGTGCCGGGCATGTTCAAGCTGATCGAAACGCTCTACGGACTGACCCTGCGCCCGGCCGAAGCCCCGATCTGGCATCCCGATGTGCGCTTCTACGAAATCGTCGATGCCGGCGGCAGCGTCATCGGCCAGTTCTACGTCGACCTCTACGCGCGGCCCAGCAAGCGCGGCGGCGCGTGGATGGACGAAACCATCGCGCGGCGGCGCACCGCCGACGGCCTGCAGCTCCCTGTGGCCTACCTCAACTGCAACTTCTCCGGCCCCGTCGGCGGCAAGCCCGCGTGCTTCACGCACGACGACGTGATCACGCTGTTCCACGAATTCGGCCACGGCCTGCACCATTTGCTCACGCGCGTGGAGGATCCGGGCGTCGCCGGCATCAACGGCGTGGAGTGGGACGCGGTCGAACTGCCCTCGCAGTTCATGGAGAACTTCTGCTGGGAGTGGCGCGTGGTCGAACCGATGACCGCGCAGGTCGAGACAGGCAAGCCGCTGCCGCGCGCGCTGTTCGACAAGATGATCGCCGCCAAGAATTTCCAGAGCGGCCTGCAGACCGTCCGCCAGATCGAGTTTTCGATGTTCGACATGCTGCTGCACGCCGACTTCGATCCGGCCCGGCAATCAGTGGGTGACCTGCTGAACACCGTGCGGCAGGAAGTGGCCGTGATTCAGCCGCCGCCGTTCAACCGCTTCGCGAACAGTTTCTCGCACATCTTTGCCGGCGGCTACGCGGCGGGTTACTACAGCTACAAGTGGGCCGAAGTACTGTCGGCCGACGCCTTCAGCCTGTTCGAGGAGCGCGGCGTGCTCGACCCGGCAACCGGCGCGCGCTTCCGCGACGAGATCCTCGCCGTGGGCGGCAGCCGGCCGGCCCTGGAATCGTTCCGGGCCTTCCGCGGCCGCGAGCCGAAGATCGACGCGCTGCTGAGGCATCTCGGCATGAGCCAGCATGCAGGGGCCCCGGCATCCTGATGCTGGGGATGCGAGCCAGGCGAATTGCCTGCGCTGCCGACACGCCGCCCGTGGCCAACCCCGTAACGTCCCGGAGGCCGCCGGCATGACCGCGGCGGTCTCTCCAGCGTGAAACGGGGCCTGTCGGCACGCGCGCCGCGTATGCTAGATTGGCCGCTCAACCGTTAAGCGTTAGAGGTAGCGAGGAGACGCCATGCGCACACCGATTCTGACCGTCCTGCTGCTGTTGGCCGCCACTGCCTCGGCGCAGCAACTGTACAAGTGGGTGGACGACAAGGGCCGCACCCAGTACACGGACACCCCGCCGCCCGCGAGCGCGAAGAAGGTGGAGGAGAAGAAGCTCGGGCGCGGCAACGAAGTCACCGGCGGCGGCGAAACGCCTTTCGCGGTCCGTCAGGCCACGCAGAGCTTTCCGGTCACCCTGTGGGTGACCAACTGCGGGGATTCCTGCACCAACGCGCGCGCGCACCTGCGCAAGCGCGGCGTGCCCTACTCGGAGCGCAATCCCTCCAGCGATCCCAGCTCGAACGAAGCCTTCGTCAAGGCCAGCGGCGGCGGCAAGGAAGTGCCGCTGCTGGTCGTCGGCCAGCTGAAAACCATCACCGGCTTTTCCCCGGATTCCTGGGATTCCGCCCTCGACCAGGCCGGCTACCCGCGCAATGCGGCGCCGCTGAAGCCGGAGCCCGCAGCAAAACCGGGGGCGCAGCCGCCCGCGGCAGCGGGTGGTACGCCCGCGCCGGCGCCGGGGAAGTAAAGCCCACCACGCAGGACTGAAGGGCCGGTCACCAGGTGGCCAAAGACGAGTTGACCGCGACACCATGCCGGAACGAGGATAGCGGGCGGGAGCAGACTGCACCGCGCGACAGGACGCCGTCAGCTGCGCCGGCGCTGGTGAGTGCGTCAGCGATTACCGGGACGGGTGTTCTGCTTGCGGCGGCGCACGATGAAACCGAGGACGCCGAGTCCCGCGAGCAGCATCGCGTAGGACTCCGGCTCGGGAACCGGTGACGCGAGCTGGAATGAGGTCAGCGTTGAAATAAAATTCCCGCCCGCAAAAAACACTTCCAGGCTCGCGTAGTCGGCAAATGAAAACATCAGCGGTCCGTTGGCCGAGTCGCTGTTCAGCATGGCGCCGGCGGTATCGAGGACAGCCAGCTCCCATCCCGATAGCCGAAGACCACCAACGACAGGGCCGGCACCCAAAGGCCCGAGTGCCACGGCAAACAAATCGGTGCTGCCATTGGCGACAGAAATCGATGAAGTCGAGGCCGGCGACGTAAAGGAAAACGCCAGGGGATTACTCATCGAAACCGAAACGGATGGCCGATAAAGCCCGTTCGCCGGGTCTGCCACGCTGTCCGGCGTCGCGCTATCGAACGAGAAACTGCCCGTGATCGGATCACCGACGGACAGCACGCCGCTGAAACTCGGGCTCACAAACCAGAGTTCGCCCTGAAATGTGTAGGTCGTCAACTCGGCGCGAGCGAGGTTCGCGCACAACGCACCGAAGCAGACGACACAGCCAACCACGAATTTCCGCGACATTCGGCGCCCCTTCAAAAACAGGTTCCCAGTGAAGAGTAGTCCACGCGATGATGCGGGCGATAGGGCCCGCTCAGACTAGTGCGGGGTTTTTCCCGTGCAGCGGAAAGCCCGCAATCACCCTATCTCTGCTCACTCGAACCGCCGAGGTGTGCAGGCGTTGCCATCGGCACCGCTAGAATCGAGGCTTTCATCGGCCCGGCCCCCGAGTGGTGTGAAGCCTCGTGCGGCAGGGAAATTAATATCATTAATGCAGGTAATTCAACCATATAGGTTATGCATTGAAACTCGCGACCTGGAACGTCAACTCTCTCAAGGTCCGCCTCCCGCATCTCCTTGACTGGCTGGCGCGCCACACGCCCGATGTGGTGTGCCTGCAGGAAACCAAGTGCGAGGATCCGAAGTTCCCGGTCGCCGACCTGACGGCTGCCGGCTACCGGACGCTGTTCAGCGGCCAGAAGACCTATAACGGCGTCGCCATCCTCGCGAAAACCACGGGCGCGGATCCGGTGGTGGCCATCCCTGATTTCGCGGACGAACAGAAGCGCGTGCTGGCGGCAACGGTCGACGGCGTGCGCGTGATCTGCCTGTACGTGCCCAACGGGCAGTCGGTGGGTTCGGACAAATACGAGTACAAGCTGCGCTGGCTGGCGGCCGTGACGGCATGGCTCAAGGACGAGCTGCAGCGCCATCCGCAGCTCGCCGTGCTGGGTGACTACAACATCGCGCCGGAAGCGCGCGACGTGCACGATCCGGCCGCCTGGGAAGGCCAGGTGCTGGTGTCCGAGCCGGAACGCGCCGCGTTCCGCGGGCTGGAGGCACTGGGGCTCAAAGACACCTTCCGGCTGTTCGAACAACCGGAAGGCAGCTACTCGTGGTGGGACTACCGCATGAACGCCTTCCGCCGGAAGATGGGCTTGCGCATCGACCACATCCTCGCGTCCGCCGCGCTGGCGGCGACGTGCAAGAGTTGCGAGATCGATGTCGAACCGCGGCGGCTGGAGCGCCCCTCGGACCACGCGCCCGTGATGGCCGAATTCGCGGTGTGACGCTGCCTCCGGCGCCTGAGTCCTAGTTCTTGGGATCTTCCAGCCCGAGTTCCTGAATCTTGCGCGTCAGCGTGTTGCGGCCCAGGCCCAGCAGTTGCGCCGCCTCGATGCGGCGGCCACCGGTGTGCGCGAGCGCCTTCGCGATCAGGGTTTTCTCGAACTGCGTGCCCATCGCGTCCATCAGGCCGGTCTCGCCGCGCGCGAGCGCCGCGGTGACTTCACGCTCGAGCGCGCCGACCCAGTTGCCTTCGCCGCTGGGCTGACTGTCCGCACGGATTTCCGCCGGCAAATCCTTGACCTCGATGTTCACGCCGGGTGCCATCACGGTCAGCCAGTGGCACAGATTCTCGAGTTGCCGCACGTTGCCGGGGAAATCCTGCGCGGCGAGGTATTTGAGCGCCGATTCCGTCAGGCGTTTGGTTTCCGAACCCAGCTCCTGGCCGCTCTTGGCGAGGAAATGCTTCGCCAGCAGCGGGATATCCTCGCGCCGCTCGCGCAGCGACGGCAGCTTGAGGCGGATGACGTTCAGGCGGTGGAACAGGTCGTCGCGGAAGAGATTCTGTTTCACGCGCGCCTCCAGGTCCTGGTGGGTGGCGGCGATCACGCGCACGTTGGCCTTGATCGGCTGGTGGCCGCCAACGCGGTAGAACTGGCCGTCGGACAGCACGCGCAGGAGCCGCGTCTGCAGGTCGGACGGCATGTCGCCGATCTCGTCCAGGAACAGCGTGCCGCCGTCGGCCTGCTCGAAGCGTCCGCGCCGCATGCTCTGGGCGCCGGTGAAGGCCCCGCGCTCATGGCCGAACAGTTCGGATTCCAGCAGGTCCTTGGGGATCGCCGCGGTGTTGATCGCGATGAAGGGCTTGGCCGCGCGCGGGCTGTGACGGTGCAGCGCGCGCGCCACCAGTTCCTTGCCGGTGCCGGACTCGCCGGTGATCATGACGGTGGCCTGCGACTGCGACAGCCGCCCGATCACGCGGAACACCTCCTGCATCGCCGGCGCCTGGCCGAGAATTTCCGGCGCGGTCTCTACCGGCTCAGCGGCGACGGTCTGGCGGAGGCTCTCCTCCAGCGCGCGGCGGATGAGTTCCACCGCGTGGTCCACGTCGAACGGCTTGGGCAGGTACTCGTAGGCGCCGCCCTGGAACGCGGCGACCGCGCTCTCCAGGTCAGAGTAGGCGGTCATGATGATGACCGGCAGGCTCGGATGCCGGATCTTCGCCTGCTGCAGGAGCTCCAGCCCCGAACTGCCGGGCATGCGGATGTCCGACACGATCACCTGCGGCGCGTCGGTCTCCAGCGCCGCCAGCGCGTCGGTGGCCGCGGCGAAGGTCTTGAACGGAATGTTCTCGCGCGCGAGCGCCTTCTCGAATACCCAGCGGATCGAGCGGTCGTCGTCGATGATCCAGACCGGCTTCATGGCCGCCCCGGGCGCGGGAACCGGAAGCTGAGGGATCGGCAGCGCGCTGCCGGGTCCCGGGGGTGCGTGTGCGACCGAACCTGCGTACTCTGCTGCGTGTTGCATTGCCGATTCTCCATTTACGATTTTCCGGACGCCGTTTCCCGCAACGGCAGAAGGATGTTGAAACAGGTGTGGCCGGGGGCGGACTCCAGCGTGATGGCCCCGCTGTGCTGCTGTGTGATGAAGGTCTGCGCGATCGTCAGGCCCAGACCGCTCCCGCCCTCGCGCCCGGACACCAGCGGATAGAAAATCCGGTCCTTGATCTCGGGCGCCACGCCCGGCCCGTTGTCGATGATCTGCACCTCGATCGCATGCCGGTAGCGCTTGCGCGCGAGCACGACCTGGCGCGCGATGCGCGTGCGGAAACGGATCTCGCCCGGCGGGGCGCCGGCGGCGCGACGCGCGCCCATCTGCGCGAAGATGGCCTGCGCCGCGTTGCGCGCCACGTTGAGCAGGGCCTGAATGATCTGCTCCTTGTCGCCCTTGAACAGCGGCAGGCTGGTGTCGTAGTCGCGGCGCACCGAAATGCCCTCCGGAAACTCCGCCAGCAACAGGCTGCGCACGCGCTCCAGCGCCTCGTGGATGTTGATCATGCCCGGCTGCGGCAGGCGGTGCGGCGTGAGCAGGCGGTCCATCAACTGCTGGAGGCGGTCCGCCTCCTTCATGATCACCTGCGTGTACTCGTGCAGAGCCGGCCGGTCGAGTTCGCGATCGAGCAGTTGCGCCGCGCCGCGGATACCACCGAGCGGATTCTTGATTTCGTGGGCAAGGTTACGGATCAATTCGCGATTGGCCTGGTTCTGGTCAAGCATGCGTTCTTCGCGCGCGATCCTGATCTGCTGCTCGATGTGGCGGAATTCGATCAGGAGACCCGTCCAGCCCGTGATCCAGCTTTCGAGTTCGATCGGCGTCACCGTGCAGGAAAGCAAGAGCCGCGCCCGGCCGTGGCCGCCGAGCGCGACCTCGTGCTCGGTGTAACTGCAGTTGTTGGCCTGTGCGTAGCCGATCGCGAAGGACAGCAGCTCGGTGTCGGTGAATGCCTGGTCGAGCGTCTGCCCGACCGCGGCGGTGTTGGAAATCGCGAACAGGTTTTCCGCGGCCGGGTTGGCGTAGCGGATGCGGCGGTCGAAATCGATCACCACGACGGCGGTGGCGAGCAGGTCGAGCCCCGACAGGGCGGCGGTCGGCACGGTCATCGCCCGCCTTCCCGTGGGCGCGCCCCGCGACCGGGCCGGCGGTTCAGCGCAGGGAGGTGATTTCCTTGCGGATGTTGGCGATATTGCTTTCGTGCAACTGGACCTGCTTCTGGAACGGCACCAACCGTTCCTCCACCCGCGCGAAGTTCTTCTCGCTGCCCAGGCGCAGGTCTTCCTGCTCCTTCAGCTTCTTGCGCGCCTCGGCCAGCAACCGTTCCTCGTTGGAGAGTTCGGTATCGAGGATCTTGCGACGGTCGCCGTCGCGCGCCTTCTGCTCGGCGCTGCTCACCGACGGAAAACTGGCGGGTCCGGGATTGCTCTTGGCCGCTTTGCCGGGGTTCACGGAATTCAGGGGATCCAGCACGACCGCCTGGCAGCCCTTGGCGTCGCTTTTGACATTGGTGTAGCGCACGCTGCCTTCCTTGTCCGTGCACTTCCACATATCGGCCCGGGCGACGGGTATGGCGGTGACCGCGGTCAGGGTTGCAACGATCACGGCAACCGCGGGTAGGGTCTTGCTGATGTTGCGTCGATTCATGCGTGCTCCGTCCCCGTCCATGGCTCCCGGCGGTCACCTCCACAACGCGCCGGCGGAGCGCGCGTTGACGGGTGCCGGCCAGCGAGGCTTGCGCAAGTCTAGGGCAGCAACGGGGAAGATTCAACGCAATGGTCCAGGAAGCCGGCGCCGCAACGAAAAAGGGCGGGACAACCCCGCCCTTTTCGTCCGGCATGCGGCGGTTACGAGCTGTAGTACATCTCGAACTCGAGCGGATGCGTGGTCATGCGGAAGCGCGTGACTTCGTCCATCTTGAGGGCGATGTAGGCGTCGATCATGTCGTTCGAGAACACGCCGCCGCGGGTCAGGAACTCGCGATCCTTGTCGAGCGCTTCCAGCGCCTGGTCGAGCGACGAACAGACGTTCGGCACTTTCTTGGCTTCTTCCGGCGGCAGGTGGTACAGATCCTTGTCCAGCGGCTCGCCGGGGTGGATCTTGTTCTGCACGCCGTCGAGGCCGGCCATGAGCAGCGCCGAGAAGGCCAGGTACGGGTTCGCGGTCGGGTCCGGGAAGCGCACTTCCACGCGACGGCCCTTGGGGTTGTTCACGTACGGGATGCGGCAGGAGGCCGAACGGTTGCGGGCCGAGTAGGCGAGGTTGATCGGCGCCTCGAAGCCCGGCACCAGGCGCTTGTAGCTGTTGGTGCCCGGGTTGGTGATGGCGTTCAGCGCCTTCGCGTGCTTGATGACGCCGCCGATGTAATACAGCGCGAACTCGGACAGTCCGGCGTAACCGTTGCCCGCGAACATGTTCTGGCCGCCTTTCCACACGGACATGTGCACGTGCATGCCGGAACCGTTGTCGCCGACGACAGGCTTCGGCATGAAGGTCGCGGTCTTGCCGTAAGACTGGGCGACCATCCACACCGTGTATTTCAGGATCTGCGTGAGGTCGGCGCGCTTCACCAGGCTGTCGAACTTGGTGCCGATCTCGCACTGGCCAGCGGAGGCGACTTCGTGGTGGAACACTTCGACCTCGACGCCCTGCTGCTCGAGCGCGAGCGACATCGCGTTGCGGATGTCCTGCAGCGTGTCCTGCGGCGGCACCGGAAAGTAGCCGCCCTTGACTGCGGCGCGGTGGCCCATGTTGCCGCCTTCGAGTTCCTCGCCGGTGGACCACGGCGCTTCTTCCGACTTGATCTTCACGAAGCAGCCGGACATGTCCACGTTCCAGGTGATCGAGTCGAAAATGAAGAACTCGGGCTCGGGGCCGAAGTAGGCGACGTCACCCAGCCCGGTGGACTTGAGGTAGGCCTCGCACTTCTTGGCGATCGAGCGCGGATCACGGTCGTACGGCTTCATGTCGGACGGCTCGAGCACGTCGCAGTTGAGATTCAGCACCGGCTCGTCGGTGAAGGGGTCCATGCGGGCCGTGACCGGATCCGGCATCAGCAGCATGTCGGACGCTTCAATGCCTTTCCAGCCGGCGATCGAGGAACCGTCGAACGCGTGCCCGTCGGTAAACTTGGAGGCTTCGAACGCCTTGACGGGGACTTGCACGTGCTG
>JBOIEQ010000071.1:0-20411 GCA_050741255.1 Burkholderiales bacterium
GGTCTGGATGAGCGCGTGCTTGGTAGGATCGGCCTCGAGCAGTTTGCGCAGGCGCGAAATCTGCACGTCGATCGAGCGGTCGAAGGCGCCGAACTCGCGCCCGCGCGCGAGCTCCATCAGCTTGTCGCGCGACAGCGGCTGACGCGCGTGCTGGACCAGCACCTTGAGCAGCGCGAATTCGCCGGTGGTCAGCGTGACGGCTTCGCCGTTGCGGAGCAGGCTGCGGGTGCCGAGGTTCAGCATGAACTCGCCGAAGCGCGCGATCTCGTTTTCCGCGGCGGGTGCGCCCGGCGTCTCGCGCGCGGGGCTGCGGCGCAGCACGGCCTGGATGCGCGCGACGAGTTCGCGCGGGTTGAACGGCTTGGCGAGGTAGTCGTCGGACCCGATTTCGAGGCCCACGATGCGGTCCACGTCGTCGCCCTTGGCCGTCAGCATGATGATGGGCAGACGCTCGCCCTGGCCGCGCAGCCGCCGGCAGATTGCGAGGCCGTCCTCGCCGGGCAGCATGAGGTCCAGCACCAGGAGGTCGCAGCGCTCACGCTCGAGGGCGCGACCCATCTCGGCGCTGTCGCCGACCGCGCGCACCGCGTAGCCCTGCTCGCCGAGGTAGCGCTTGAGCAGTTCGCGCAGGCGCAGGTCGTCGTCCACCACCAGGATCCGGGTGCGGACATCAGGCGTTTTGTCGCCGGGTTTCGGTTCGTTCATGGCGCTTATCGTAACGGCTTGCCCCGCGCGCGGCCAGATGCGCCCCGTCGTGTAACACCTTGTTACAAAGATCCGTCCACCGTTCACAGTTGGCTTACATACCCGGCGCAGCATGCGTCAACGGTCGCATGGAGGCGCCGTTGAGGGAAACAGGGCCGGTGCGGAGACCAAACAGACGGATGGTTGCCGCAGCCGGGAACGAAACGGATGGCATCGATTCTGACACTGGAGAGCGATCATGACCAAGGCAAAACGGAAAATGAGCGGGGCGGTGGGGGTGCTGGCAGTATCTTTGCTGGCGGCGAGCGTTACCGCCGAGGCGGCCGGCGGGCGCGAGCGCGGCGGCGTCAATCAGCGGCAATCGAACCAGCAGCACCGCATCGAGCAGGGCGTGCGCCAGGGCGATCTGACGCGCAACGAGGCGCGCAATCTCGGACAGCAGCAACGCCACATCGCCCGCGAGGAAACCCGCTACCGGGCCGACGGCCATCTCTCACACGGGGAGCGCGCCGACCTGCGGCACGACCAGAACCAGGCGAACCGCGACATCCGGCGCGAGCGCCACGATGGCGACCGCTACGGCTGGCGCCAGGACGGCCGGTTCGACTCGCGCCACGACGGCCGTTTTGACCGCCGCGGCCCGCCGCAAGGTTACGGCTCGCAACACGGCTACGGCCCGCACGCGCAGGCGAACATCGACCACCGCCAGTTCGACCAGGGCAACCGGATCCAGCAGGGCATCCGGTCCGGTGAACTGACCCGCGGCGAAGCCCGCCAGCTCCTGGCCGAGCAGGGCGCGATCCGGCAGGAGGAGCGGCTGTATCGCAGCGACGGGACGTTCACCCGCGACGAGCGCCGCGAGGTGCAGCAAGACCTGAACGCGGCGAGCCGCCATATCTATAATGAGACGCACGATGCGCAGGAACAGAACCGCTACCGCCGGTAGGGGCTGAAAGGACGAGCTTGAAACGACTGCTGGTCATGCTGGTGCTGGGCTTCATGATCGCGACGGCCGGGGCGCAACCCCCCGGCCGTCCGGGCGGGCACGGCCAGAAAATGGACCGGCCGAACCGCAGCGCGCAGCCCGACCACCGGCAATACCAGCGCGATCCCGGCGATCGCCGCATGACGCAGGACGAGCGGCGCGACATGCGCCGGGAACTCGACCAGGCGAACGAGGAAATCTACAAGCGCAGGCGCGACCGCTGAACGCGAACGCCCGCACCCAACAGGAGTCACCGCCATGAACCGCATCCTTTCCACCGTACTCATCACCGGCGTGCTGGCGTTTGCCGGCGGTGCCGCCGCCCAAGGCCTTCCGGGCGCGACCGTGAAACCCGAAGGCGCTGCCAGGCCCGCTACGCCGGCCGATCGTGAACAACTGCGCGCGCAGATGAAGGAGCGCTGCGCCGCCGATCCGCAGAAGTGCGAGGCGATGAAAAAGGAATTCGAAGCCCGCCGCGAGCAGTGCAAGGCCGATCCGGAGAAGTGCAGGGCCGAGATCAAGGCCCGCCTCGACGAGCACTACAAGAAGGCGGATGCCAATGGCGACGGCGCGTTGTCGCGGGCCGAAGCCGAGAAAGGCATGCCACGGCTGGCGAAGCACTTCGACGACCTGGACGCCAACAAGGACGGTGTCGTCACCCGCGAGGAACTCGCCGCGGCCATGCAGAAGCGTCACGGCGAAGGCGGCAAGCGCGGCCCGGCCGCGCCGCCCGCCAAACAGGGCTGAGCGCCATGGCCCGCCTGCGCGACCTGTCGGAACGCCTGGCCGCGGCGCTGGCCGCGATGTGGAGCCCGCCGCCGCCAGTGCGGCTGGGCTCGGACGACCCGCCGAACCGCCGTCACCGCCCAATGCGGCTGGCGCAGCCGGTGCGCCGGCGCAGCGGCGGCCCGCGGGAATAGCGCCGCCGTGCGTGCGACTCTGGTGATCGTTGCGCTGCTGGCCACGCTGGCAGTACCGGCGCAGGCGGCGAGTAGTGCCCCCATCGGTTTCGACGGCGCCCGCCACCTGCTCAACCGCACGAGCTTCGCGGGGAACGCCGCCGATATTGAAACGTTCGCGAAGCTCACCCGCGAGCAGGCCGCCGACCGGCTGCTGGGCTGGACTTCACAGCCGATGCTGACGCGCGCCCCGGAATGGGTGGATGACTACCAGTCGCCGCGCCGGCTGCGCAACGCCACCGAAGCCGAGCGCCAGGCGTTTCAGCGCGAGCAGGTGCAGCGCGGGCTGGAACTCCGCGGCTGGTGGCTGACCGAGATGCTCGTCACGCCGTCGCCGCTCGGCGAGAAGATGGTGCTGTTCTGGCACAACCATTTCGTATCCGGCCAGCAGAAGGTCCGCTCGGCGGTGCTCATGTACCGGCAGAACCAGTTGCTGCGCCGGCACGCGCTCGGCAGTTACGCCGACCTGCTGCACGCGGCGGCGAAGGACCCGGCGATGCTGATCTACCTGGATGGCGCGAACAGTCGCAAGGGCCAGCCGAACGAGAACTTCGCGCGCGAGGTGATGGAGCTGTTCACGCTTGGCGAAGGCCGCTATTCGGAGCAGGACATCAAGGAAGCGGCGCGCGCCTTCACCGGCTGGAGCATCGATCTCGACACGGGCGCCTTCCTGTTCCGGCCGCTCGCCCACGACGACGGCGTGAAAACGGTGTTCGGCCGGAGCGGCAACTTCGACGGCGACGCGGTACTGGACCTGATCCTCGCCAGGCCGGAGACCGCGGAGTTCATCGTCGCCAAGCTGTGGCGCGAGTTCGTCTCGCCGAACCCGAATCCGCAGGAGGTTGCCCGCATCGCCCGCCAGTTCCGCGACAACCGCTACGACATCAAGGTGGCGCTGCGCTCGCTGCTGGTCTCCGATGCGTTCTACGCGCAGGAAAACCGCGCGGTGCTCGTCAAGTCGCCGGTCGACCTGGTGGTCGGCACGCTGCGCCAGTTCCGCTTCGAGACGGGCGACGTGACGCCGTTCGCGCTGGCCACGCGCCAGCTCGGACAGGACCTGTTCGGGCCGCCCAACGTGAAGGGCTGGCCGGGCGGCGAGGCCTGGATCAACTCCTCCTCGCTGCTCGCCCGCAAGCAGTTCCTCGAACGCCTGTTCCGGGCGCAGGAAATGCCGCAACCCGCGATGGCGGTGGCGATGGCGGGCGCGAGCAGCGCACCGAAGGAAGAGCCGAAAGGCGGCGCCGCGGCGCTGGCCGGCATGCGCATGCGGTACGTGCAGGCGCTCGCCGATATTCGTTTCGATGGCGACCGCTGGCTCGCGCCGTATCAGGCCGAGCCCGGGCGCCTGCCGCAGGTGGTGCTGGCACAGACGCCGGCGAGTCCGCCGCCGTCCGGCATGCAGGGCATCGACCTGCTGCGTGCGCTGGTACTCGATCCCGTATATCAACTCAAATGAACGGCGAACGGCGGGATTGGGGATTCGGGATTAGGGATTTGAAACCGACTCCGACAACGGCCGTTTCCACATCTGGCGATCTCCAATCCCCAATCCCTAATCGCAAATCCCGGAGTCAGAAATGAACCGACGCGAATTCATCTCGACCTGCGGCGCCGCCAGTGTTGCCGTGGCGCTGCCTTCGGTAGCCGGCGCGCAGCAGGCGGCGGGCCGCTACAACAACCTGCTGATCCTGGTGGAACTGAAGGGCGGCAACGACGGCCTCAATACCGTGGTGCCGTATGCCGACGCCGGCTACTACAGCGTGCGTCCGCGCCTTGCCGTCGCGCGCGACCAGGTGCTGCAGCTCGACACACGCACCGGCCTGCACCCGTCGCTCGCGCCGCTGCTGCCGCTGTGGCAGGCACGCGAACTCGCCGTGGTGCAGGGCGTCGGCTACCCGCAGGCGAACCTGTCGCATTTTCGCTCGATCGAGATCTGGGACACGGCCTCGAAGAGCAGCGAATACCTGGCCGACGGCTGGCTCGCGCGCGCGTTCGCGGGTGCGCCGGTGCCGCGGAATTTCGCGGCGGACGGCGTGATCGTCGGCGGCAACGAGATGGGACCGCTCGCGGGCACCGGCACGCGGGCCATCGCGCTGGCGAATCCCGACCAGTTCCTGAAGCAGGCGCGACTTGCCGCGCCCGCCGGCGTGTCCGGCAACGCGGCGCTTTCCCATATTCTCAAAGTCGAACAGGACATCGTGCAGGCGGCGAGCGGGTTGTCGGCGGGCTATGCCTTTCGCACCGATTTTCCGCAGGGCGCGTTCGGCAACGCGGTGCGCGCGGCCATGCAGGTGGTGGCCTCCCGCGCGCCGGTGGCGGCGATCCGCGTGACGCTGAACGGCTTCGACACCCATGCCAACCAGATGGCGACCCAGCAGCGGCTGCTGAAGGAGTTGGCCGAGGGCATGGCGGCGCTGAAAGGCGCGCTGGTGGAACTCGAGCGCTGGAATTCGACGCTCGTCATGACCTATGCTGAATTCGGCCGCCGGCCGCGCGAGAACCAGAGCGGCGGCACCGACCACGGCACGGCGAACGCGCATTTCGTCGCCGGTGGCCGCGTGAAGGGCGGGCTCTACGGTGCGCCGCCCGCGCTGGACCGCCTCGACGGCAACGGCAACCTGCCGTTCGCGGTGGACTTCCGCGACCTGTACGCAACCGTGCTGGAACGCTGGTGGAGTGTGTCCTCGCAGGCCGCGCTGAACGGCCGCTACGCGCCGCTCGAACTCGTTCGCGCCTGACGCCGTTGTAGGCAGGGCCGCATCCGGCCGACAATGCGGCCGATGCGCCTGCTTCTGCTCAGCAACTCCCGCCAGCCGGGACGGGAATACCTCGAACATGCGGTGGACGCGATCCGGGACACGCTCGGCCCGGCCCGACGGATCCTGTTCCTCCCGTATGCCGCGGTCGGCCTGACCCACGCGGAATACCAGGCGCGGGTCGCCGCCGCACTCAAGCCCCTGGGCTGCGGCGTGGATTCGGCCCATGCCGTGCCTGACCCCGTGGCCGCCGTGGGACAGGCGGACGCGGTGGTGGCGGGCGGGGGCAATACCTTCGTCCTGCTGCGGGAACTGCGGCGTCTGGGGCTGCTGGCGGCCGTTCGGGCCCGGGTGGCGGCTGGCGCCCCCTATATCGGCTGGAGCGCCGGGGCCAACCTGGCCGGGCCGACCATCCGCACGACCAACGACATGCCGGTCTGCGACCCGGGCGGCCTCGATGCCCTTAACCTCGTGCCCTTCCAGATCAACCCCCATTACACCGATGCCGTCCCGGCCGGCTGGCAGGGCGAGACGCGCGACCAGCGCATCGGCGAGTTGCTGGCGCTCGATCCCGCCGTCACCGTCGTCGGGCTGCCGGAGGGGACCGGGCTGGCGCTCGATGCCGCAGGCCTGCGGCTGGTTGGCAGCCCGTCCTGCCGCGTTTTCCGCCATGGCGCGCCGCCACGCGACCTCAAGGCCGGCGCTGATCTGGGCTTTCTGCTGGGAGACAAGGGCGGAAAAATGCCGCCGGAATAGGGCCTTTTTGTGGACGGGGGGTGGTAACCCGCTGTATTCTCTGGCCTTACTAGGAGGTGGCTGGGCCGGCTCAGCCCCGAAACGGTCGGATAGACCGCACAAAAACCAGGACCGGCTGCGGAGAAACAGCATGCTCGCCACTCGGATTCGGCAAAAAGACGGCATCTTCTATTTCGCCAGCTACCCCGCCAAGGAGGTGCTGAGCCGGGTGCGCTTTATCAGCCGTTTCTACGGCGACGACGAGCAGATCGCGCCGCAGGCCATCCCGCAGCACGACGAAGTCGCGCAGTTCATCGCCCGCATCGAGCGCACCGACGAGGCCTTTCAGCGCGAACTGTCGCGCGCCAAGGTGCGCCAGCTCAAGAATTTCTACGAAACCGCGGTCACGCAGCCGCCGATCCCGGGCACCGTCCTGCTGTTCACCAGCGACACCCTGCGCTTCCAGTCCCTGTCGGGCCAGGAGAACGTCGGCCATCTGCAGGATCCGGGCTCCAAATACCTGATCATCGACGGCCAGCACCGCCTCGCCGCGCTCAAGTTCTTCCTCTCCGAGAACCCGGAAGAGGCCAAGAACATCGACGTCCCGTGCATCATTTTCGACGGCCGCAGCGAGGACTTCGCGGCCGAGATGTTCGTCATCATCAATTCGACGCCCACGCGCATCAACAAGAGCCACCTCGTGGACCTCTACGAGCGCGTGTCCTGGGCGGAACCCGACCGCCGCTTCGCCGCGCGGCTGGTGGAAAGTCTCTATTCCGAGGACGACAGCCCGCTCCAGTACCGCATCAACCGCCTGGGCGGCCGCAGCCAGAAGGACAAGTGGATCCTGCAGGCCGAGCTCTTCAACGAACTGCACCGCTGGGTGGGCCAGGACTGGAAGCGCATCAGCAAGGCCACCAACAGCTACCGCGAGGCCGAGCGCTACTACACGATCATGCGCGACTTCATGAAGGCCGCCGCCAAGGTGTGGGGCGAGACCTGGGGCAGCGATGGCTACATGGTCACCAAGCCCGTCACCATCAAGGCGATGATCCGCGTCGGCGCCGACCTTGCCCGCGAGGACGCCGATCCGTCGGAAGGCCGCGTCGCGCGCTGGACCGAGCGGCTGCGGCCTTGGTCCGAGCAGCAGAAGGCGTTCAAGACCGAGGGCTTCTACGAACGCTTCCCCGCCAAGGGCCAGATCGAACGCGTGTCCCGGATTCACCGCGACCTCGCCCGCATGGCGAAGATCGAAGTGAAGGGCATCAAGAAGTCCGACTGACACGGTCGCGTTCGCGCCGCGTCAGTCTCGGCGGGTTGGAACGGACGCATTGGCGCCGTTCAACCTGCCGATTGTTTGTACGTTTGTACGGGCGGTGCCCGCTCAGCAGCCGGTTTGCTCCGCGAGGTCGAGGAAGCCCTCCGCGTTGTAGGTATAGCGCGCTTCGGAGGCGAGGTCCTGGTTGGTGTTGCGGCCATGCTCGTGCGGGCGCTTGATGAACGCGGTCTTCAGGCCGTATTTCGCGGCGGCATCGAGATCGTGCTTGTGCGAGGCGACCATCATCACTTCTTCCGGCTTCAGGTTCAGCAGGTCGGCGGCACCCAGGTAGACCTTGGGGTCGGGTTTGTAGGCCTGAAAGTTGTCCGAGGACAGCACGCAGTCCCAGGGCAGCCCGCCGAACTTCGCCATGTCCACGAGCAGTCCGATGTTGCCGTTGGACAGCGTGGAGATGATGAACCTGGACTTCAGGCGCTTCAACCCGCGCACCACGTCCGGCCAGGGCTTCAGGCGGTGCCAGACGAGGTTCAGGTGCGCCTTCTCGTCCTCCGTCAGGGACGTCACCTTGAACTTGGCGAGCACCTCTTCGAGGATGCGGCGGTGGATCACATCGATCTTCTCGAAGGGCGCCTCGCCGCGCGCCACGCGGTCCATCGCCGGCCGGTAACCGGCGCGCCAGGTCTTGGCGAACTTGTTGGCGTTGATGCGTAGGCCTTTCGCCTGCGCCAGCGCGCGCACTTCACGGGCGACGGAGCCGTGCCAGTCCACCACGGTGCCGAATACGTCGAAGGTCAGGGCTTTGATGGCGGTCATGGTGCGTCTCCTCCGGTCTGCGGGAATGAAAACCCCCGCCCGCGGGCAGGGGTGTGATGCCATGCAAAGTCTCTCAATGGATCCCGATTTTCATCGGGATGACTATCCGCAGGGCGCGGACGGTCATTTCGCCGCGATGCACATGATTTCGACGAGCGTGTCCGGCGAGCCGAGCCGGGCTTCGACGGTGGCGCGCGCCGGCAGGTTCTTCGGGTCGATCCACTTGAGCCAGGCTTCGTCCATCTTCGGCTTGTCGCGCATGTCGTTCACGTAGCAGGTCGCGGTGAGCAGCTTGGCCTTGCTGCTGCCGGCGCCGGCGAGCAGGGCGTCGATCTGCTTCAGGATGTCCTCGGTCTGGCCCTTGGCGTCCAGCTTGAGGTTTTCCGACACCTGGCCGGCGAGATAGAGCACGCCGTTGTGTTCGACCATGTCGCAGAGTTTGCCCATGGGGTTGGTGCGTACGATGTTGCTCATGCCTGCTCCTTGTTGACTGGCCGCGGATGAGGTTGCGGCGATAACCATGATTTCGACGAGCGTCTGCGGGTTGCCGAGCAGTGTTTCCACGGTGGCGCGGGCCGGCAGGTTCTTCGGATCGACCCAGGCGAGCCAGGCCTCGTCCATGCCGGGTTTGACGCGCATGTCCGACACGAAGCAATTGACCGAGAGCAGGTGCGACTTACTGCTGCCGGCTTCCGCCAGCGCGGCGTCGATCTGTTTCAGGATGGCGGCGGTCTGGCCTTTCGAATCGGGCGCCGCTTCCGCGGCGGTGGTGCCGGCGATGTAGACGCGGCCGTCGGCGACGACGGCGCGCGACAGCTTGCCGCTTGAACCCATGCGTTTGATGGTCACTCCGGAGGCTCCCTTGGATGCGGTGAACGAAAAGGGCGCTATTTTGCGGCGGAACGCAGCGAACGGCAAACAGCGGCCGCACCGCGTTTGACGGACCGGCTTGACGAACCTCTGCGCAGCCGCTATTCCTAGCGCTCGCATTTGATCCCCGCCGGCGGCAGCACGTCGGGGGACACCGAAGGAGGCAAACATGGATACGACCCGGGCCATCGACGTTCTGGTGAGCGAAGTGGGGCCGCGCGACGGCCTGCAGAACACCAAGCAGTTCATGCCGACCGACTACAAGAAGCGCTGGATCAGCGCGGCCGCCGCTGCGGGCCTGCGCGAGATCGAGGTGTGCTCCTTCGTGCCGCCGAAACTGATCCCGCAGATGATCGACGCCGACCAGATCGTCGCGCACGCGCTGACGATTCCCGGCCTCACGGTCGCGGTGCTCGCGCCCAACCTCAAGGGCAGCCTGCGCGCGATGGCCGCCGGCGCCCACAAGATCACGCTGCCGATCTCCGTCAGCCACGCGCACAGCCTGTCGAACGTGCGCAAGACGCCGGACGAGGCCGTGGCCGAAGCCGCGCGCATCTGCGACGCGCGCGACGAACTGCCGAAGGACCGGCGGCCGAAGATCGAAGCGGGGCTGTCCACCGTGTTCGGCTGCACCATCCAGGGCGAAGTGAAGGAAAGCGAAGTGGTGCGGCTCGCCATCGCCTGCGTGGAAGCCGGCTGCGATGAAATCGGTTTGGCGGATTCGGTGGGCTACGCCAATCCGGCGCAGATCCGGCGCGTCTACCGGCAGGTGCACGCCGCGGTGGGCGATCGCCTCGCGGGCCTGCACCTGCACAACACACGCGGCTTGGGGCTCGCCAATGTCGTGGCCGGCCTGGAGGAGGGCGTGCGCACCTTCGATGCCTCGCTCGGCGGACTCGGCGGCTGCCCGTTCGCACCCGGCGCGACCGGCAACATCGTCACGGAAGACCTGGTGTTCATGCTTGAATCCATGGGGCTGCGAACCGGCATCGATCTCGAGAAGCTGGTGGCGATCCGCAAACTGGTCGCGGAAGGCATTCCCGGCGAACCACTCTACGGCTATATGCCGACGGCGGGCGTCACCAAGGGCTTTGTTTCCGCGGGCACGCAGGGCAACTGAAAAGTTTTTTCAGCCGCAGATACACGCAGATAAACGCAGATAAGTCAGGCAAAAAAGAAACTGCCGATATGTATCGTATATTCATGAAGTATCCACGTTTATCTGCGTGTATCCGCGGCTAAGCTTTTTCTGGAGTTTTCGAAAATGAATCAAGCGCTCCCTCTCCAGGACATCCGCGTCGTCGAGTTCGTGCATGTCGTCATGGGTCCGACCTGCGGATTGGTGCTGGCCGACCTCGGCGCCGAGGTGATCAAGATCGAGCCGCTCGACGGCGACCATACGCGCAAGCTCACCGTGTCGGGCTCGGGCTTCTTTCCGACCTTCAACCGCAACAAGAAGAGCTTCGCGGTTGATCTCAAGTCGCCGGAGGGCAAGGACGCGATCCTGAAGCTGGTCGCGGGCGCGGACGTGGTCACCGAGAACTTCCGGCCGGGCGCGATGGACAAGCTGGGTTTTGGATACCAGGATCTCAGCATCCTGAAACCGGGCCTCATCTACTGTTCGCTGAAAGGCTTTCTCAACGGGCCGTATGAACACCGCGCGGGGCTCGACGAGACGGCGCAGATGATGGGCGGCCTCGCCTACATGACGGGTCCCAAGGGCCGGCCGTTGCGCGCGGGGGCGTCGGTCAACGACATCATGGGTGGCGTGTTCGGCGCCACGGCGATTATCGCGGCGCTGCTGGAGCGCACCACCACCGGCCGTGGCCAGCACGTGAAGAGCGCACTGTTCGAGAACTGCGCTTTTCTCATGGGCCAGCACATGACCGAAGGCTTCATGACCGGCAAGCCGGTGGTGCCGATGCCCGACCGCATTCGTGCGTGGGCGGTGTACGACACCTTCAGGACGAGCGATGACGAACTGGTGTTCGTCGGCGTCGTCACCGACACGCAATGGAAGATCTTCTGCGACGCGTTCGGCTTGCAGGACCTGCTGGCCGATCCGTCGCTCAAGACCAATCCGCAGCGCGTCGAGCAGCGCTCGCGCATCATTCCCATCGTGACGAAGATCTTCGCCGGCATGACCAAGCCGGAGGCGCTGGCCCAATGCGAGGCGCTCGGGCTGCCGTACGCGCCGATCACCAAGCCCGAGGACCTCTTTACCGATCCGCACCTGGTCGCCTCCGGCGGCCTTGCCGACATCACGCTCATGAACGGCGTGAAGACGCAGGTGCCGGTCCTGCCGATCGAAATGGACGGCCGCCGCTTCCGCACGCGGCTCGACCTGCCGAAGGTGGGCGAGCACACGCGCGAGGTGCTGGCCGGGCTCGATTATTCAAAAGAAGCGATCGCAAGCCTGGAGCAGCGCGGCGTCGTGAAGTCAGCGTGATGCCGGCGGACTGTCCGCTCAGAAGGGAAGCCTCATGAAACGCTGCATCGCCATCGCCGGCGCGCTGTGCCTCGCCGGCCCCGCGCTGGCACAGAATTATCCGGCCAAGCCGGTGCGCTGGATCGCTCCGTTTCCGCCCGGCGGCGGCACCGATCTCGTCTCGCGCGCCATGGCGGCGAAGCTGACCGAGATCTGGGGCCAGCAGGTGATTGTCGACAATCGTGCCGGCTCGGCGGGCACCATCGGCCTCGCGCAGGCCGCCAAGACGCCGCCCGACGGTTACACGATCGTGCTCGGACAGGCCGCCAACGTGGGGATCGCCCCCTCCATCTACGACAAGCTGCCGTACGATCCGCAGAAGGACATCGTCGCGGTCACGCAGGTGATCTCCACACCGCTGATCCTCGTCTCGCACCCGTCGCTGCCGGCGAAGAACGCAAAAGACCTGATCGCGCTGGCCAGGGCGAAGCCCGGTTTCATCACCTACGGTTCGCCGGGCAACGGTTCTCTGGGCCACCTCGCCGCGGAACTGATCAAGGTGAGCACGAAGGTGGACATGCTGCACGTGCCGTACAAGGGCGCGTCGCCCGCCATCACCGATCTCATCGGCGGGCAGATCATGATCTACGTGAGCACCATCCCGCCGGCGCTGCCGCTGATCAAGGGCGGCCGTCTGAAGGCGCTCGGCGCGACCAGCGCGGCACGCATCGCGGCGCTGCCCGCGGTGCCGACCATTGCCGAGAGCGGTATCCCCGGTTACGAGGCGACCAACTGGTATGGCGTTTTCCTGCCCGCCGGTGCTTCGAAGGAGCTGATCGCCAAGGTGCATGCGGACAGCGTGCGCGTGCTGAAGCTGCCCGACATGCAGGAGCGCTTTGCCTCCGAAGGCGGTGATATCGTGGCGAACACGCCGGAGCAGTTCGCGGCGTTCATCGCGAAGGAAATTCCCAAGTGGGCGAAGGTCGTCAAAGCATCCGGCGCAAAGGTGGACTGATGAAACTGCTCGACATTGCCAAGGTCATCCGCAGCAAGAACGCGGGGCCGACCACGCTCACGCTCGACCTCATGTTCAACGAGGAAGCCGGCTACCAGGCGGCCCTGAAGGCGAAAGCGCTGACCCCGGCGGCCATCGCCGTGCTGTACGGGCTGGAACCCAGCCAGGTCGAAGTCATCGCCTATCCGCCGGCGCAGGCCATCAAGATCGTGATGGACCGCAAGATCGTGGCCGGCACGCCGGGCGACCGCGATGTTTACGGGGCACAACAGCATGGACCGCTCCTTGCGGTGGAACTATGAACGCCATCGACAAACTGCGCGCCGAGCTCGTCTCGCCTGCGGGCCGCAAACCGCTGCGCGCGCTGGCCGCATCGGGCCAGCTCGGTTACGGCATCCCGGAGGTCGCGCTCGCGGAAGGGCTGAAGCGCAAACCCCACTACATCGGGTGCGACATGGGCTCGGTCGATCCGGGCCCGTATTACCTCGGCAGCGGCCAGCTTTCCACCAGTGAGGCCATCACGCGCGCGGACCTGACCAAGGTCCTGCGCGGCGCGCGGTCCATCAAGGTGCCGCTGCTGCTGGGCACGGCCGGCACCGCGGGCGCGGCGCCGCATCTCGACCAGACGCTGGCGATGGTGCGCGACATCGCGCGCGAGCACGGCCTGCATTTCCGGCTGGCCTCGATCCGCGCCGACATGCCGCGCGACCTGTTGAAGGCCGCGGTGAAGGCGAAGCGGGTGCGGGCGCTGGGCGCGATCGCCCCGCTGACCGCTGCCGAGATCGATGGCGCGTCACACATCGTCGGGCAGATGGGCATCGAGGCCTTCCAGCGCGCGCTGGAAGGCGGCGCGGACGTCGTGATCGCCGGCCGGGCCTGCGACACGGCGGTGTTCGCGGCGGTGCCGGCGGCGCTGGGATACCCGATCGGGCCGGCGATGCACATGGCGAAGATCATCGAATGCTGTTCGATCTGCACCATCCCGGGCGGCAGGGATGCGCTGCTGGGCACCCTGGATGGAGACGAAAAAGCAGGCTTCACCATCGACAGCATGAATCCTATCCGCCAGGCCACGCCCATGTCGGTGGCGGCGCACAGTCTCTACGAGCAGGGCGACCCGTACCGCGTGTACGAACCCGAGGGCACGCTGCACACGGACGGCGCCCGCTACGAGGCCGTGGACGAGCATCGCTGCCGCGTCTCCGGCGCACGCTGGGAACCGGCCACGCAGTTCACCGTCAAGATCGAAGGCTCGACGCGGGTGGGCGAGCGCGCGGTGCTGCTGGCCGGCTGCGGCGATCCGCGCGCGATCGCGGCGATGCCGGAGATCCTCGCGAACGTGGAAAAGACGGTGCGCGAACTGGTGGCGGGCACCGTGACCGCGCCGTTTCACATCTATCCCAAGGTCTATGGCATCAACGGTGTCATCGACTGGCCCACGGCGCCGGACACGCCCGCGCGCGAGGCCTTCGTGATGGTCGAGGTGATCGCCGCGACCACCTCCGACGCGAAATCGGTGGCCACCGTGTTCAAGCAATATCTGCTGCACAACGGCTTCCCGGGGCGTATCTCCACGGGCGGCAACCTCGCGTTCCCGTTCACGCCGCCCGAGGTGATGGCCGGCACCGCCTACCGCTTCAGCGCCTACCATGTGGTCGAGGTGGATGCGCTGGAGTCCCTGTTCCCGGTGACACTGGAAGACCTCTAGACTGGTGGCCCGGCCGTAAGAGGAAGTGCCATGCTGTTCGACACGCCCAAGATCATCGACACCGAAGTCTTCACGGTGCTGCCCGAGCAGTACCGGAAGAAGACGGTCACCGCGTGGTCGCGCGCCAACCGGGGCGGGGCGGCGGTGGACTCCTTCCTCGAAGGCCCGTCCTTCGACCGCGACGGCAACCTCTACGTCACCGACATCCCGCACGGGCGCATCTTCCGCATCTCGCCCAACGGGGAGTGGGAACCCGTCGCCGAATACGACGGCGAGCCGAACGGCCTGAAGATCCACAAGGACGGCCGCATTTTCATCACCGATTACCGCAACGGCCTGCTGACACTCGATCCGGCCAAGGGCAAGGCGAAGGCCGTCCTCGCGCGGCGCAATTCCGAAAGCTTCAAAGGCCTGAACGATCTGTTCTTCGCCACCAACGGCGATCTCTACTTCACGGACCAGGGCCAGACCGGCATGCACGATCCCACCGGCCGCGTGTACCGCCAGACGCCGAGCGGCCGGCTCGACTGCCTGCTCGACAATGTGCCGAGTCCCAACGGCCTCGTGCTCTCGCCGGAGGAGAACGTGCTGTTCGTGGCCGCCACCCGCGACAACGCCATCTGGCGCGGGCCGCTGATGCCGGACCGCTCGCTGTCCAAGGTCGGCGTGTTCCAGCGCCTGTTCGGCATGAGCGGGCCGGACGGCCTCGCCATGGACGACGACGGCAACCTGTACGTCGCGCATGCGTCGATGGGCTGCGTGTGGGTGTTCGACCGGCGCGGCATCCCCATCCTGCGCGTGCAGTCCTGCAAGGGCGATTTCATCACCAACATGGCGTTCGGCTGGCCCGACCGGCGCACGCTCTACATGACCGAATCCTCGACCGGCAGCGTGCTGATGGCGCGCATGCCGATCTCTGGACGGATCATGTACTCGCACACATGAAACGTGAGGGGTGAGGGGTGAGGCGTGAGGAATTGACCGCGCTCGCGGTCGCGGCGTTATGTAACGCCGGCGCGTCGCAGGCGATGGCCGACAGCACGGCGCGCTGTCTCGTGGCCGCGGACGCGCAGGGCCTGCCGACGCACGGCGTGGCCCGCATCCCCAACTACTGTGATCACCTCAAATCCGGGCGGGTGCATGGCCGTGCAATTCCGAGCGTCGTACGCGAGCAGGGCGCGACAGTGCTGGTCGACGCCGCGGACGGCTTGTCCTTTCCCGCCATCGATCTCGCCATCGCGGAAGCCGTGCAAAGAGCGCGTGTTCACGGCGTCTCTTTCGCGGGCATCCTCAACTCCCACCACAGCGGCGCGCTGGGCATCCTGCTTGAACCGGTGGCCGTCGCGGGCCTGGTCGGCCTGGCCTTCAGCAACGCTGCCGCCTGCATCGTGCCGGCGGGCGGCGCGCACCCGGTGTTCGGCACCAATCCCGTCGCGGCGATCTTCCCGCGCAGGAACGGTGATCCGCTGGTCGTCGACCTGTCGCTCACGCAGGTCACGCGCGGCGAGATCATGCTGCGCCAGAAGCGCGGCGAGGCGATCCCCGAAGGTTGGGGCTGCGACGCGGAAGGCAATCCCACTACCGACGCCGCCAAAATCCTGCTCGGCGGCAGCCTCGCGGCCACCGGGGGCGTGAAGGGCACGATGCTCGCGCTGGCGGTGGAACTGCTGTGTTGCGCGGTCGCGGGCGGCACGCTCTCGCACCAGATCACGGGGCTCACCGCGAAGGAAGGACCGCCCATTCGCTCCGGCCAGGCCTTTCTCGTCATCGATCCCGGTGCGCTGGCGGGCAGCGATAGTTATCTCGAACGCGTCGAGACGCTGGTTAACGAAATGCTGAAAGATGAGGGCGTGCGGCTGCCGGGGGCGCGGCGGCGACAGGCGGCGGACGCGGCGGCGCGAGCCGGCCTGAACATCGATGCGGGACTGCTGGTGGAACTTCAGGCGCTGGCTGTTCAGTGCGTTTAAACTCGATCGATCGTCATCCTGTTACGCGCAGGGGAGCACGCGATGCCCTTTCTTGAATCCGTCTGGAAGTGGCTGGGCAGTTGGTGGCAGTACGTCGACTATTGCCTGGAGAACGGGCTGGCGAACCTTGCGTGCCAGCCGTTCTATTCGAACCTGGCGCTCGGCGTGGCCGGCATCGGTCTCCTGAGTTTTTTGTGGGTGGTGCGCAAGTGGTGGCGCTACCGCAAGGGCGTGCGCGCCGACTGGCTGCGGGAACTGGACAAGGACGAGCTCGCGGACATGGAGACGCAGAACAAGTTCACCTGGGACGGCGACAAGGTGTTCGATGCCACGGACGAGCAGCAGGCGGCCGAGCAGATTCGCCAGACGCTCAGGGAGAAATCCGGGCAGGAGCGCTTGAATCCGGCGCCGCCCGGAAAGTAGTCAGCCGCACGCAGGCACTAGGCCGTCGCCAGCCGCGTGAGCGGCTTCTCCCGGATCGGCATGTTGATCAGCATCGCGAAGATGCCCAGCGCGATCGCGATTCCCCACACCACGTTGTAGTTGCCCGTGCGGTCGTAGAGCAGTCCGCCCAACCAGACGCCGAAGAAGCTGCCGATCTGGTGCGAGAAGAACACGAATCCGCCCAGCATCGCGAGGTAGCGCACACCGAACACCACGGCGACGATGCCGTTGGTCAGCGGGATGGTGGACAGCCACAGCACGCCGATCGCGGACGCGAACAGATAGACGGACATCGGCGAGAGCGGCGCCAGCAGGAAGGCGATGATCACCACGCTGCGCAGGCCGTAGATACCCGCCAGCAGGTACTTCTTCGGCAGCCGCGCGCCGAGTTGCCCCGCACTCCAGGTGCCGATGATGTTGAAAAGGCCGATCAGCGCCAGCGCCGTGACCGCGACGTGCGGCGCGAGGCCGTGGTCCTTGAGGTAGGCGGGCAGGTGGATGGCGATGAACACCACCTGGAAGCCGCACACGAAGTAGCCGGCGGTCAGCAGCCAGAAACTGCCGTTGCGGAAGGCCTCCGCCAGCGCCTGGCGGATGGTCTGGCTGCCGGCGAGGACCGCACGCGGCGGCTCGCGCAGACCCAGCGCCATGGGCGCCATGATGAGCGCGATCGCGGCGAGTGCGAGCAGCGCGCCCGACCAGCCGAAGCCGCCGATCAGCCATTGTTCGAAGGGCACCAGCAGGAACTGCCCGAAGGAGCCGGCGGCGGCGACCATGCCCATCGCCTGCGAGCGCTTGTGCTCGGGGAAGCTGCGGCCTACGACGCCGTAGATCACGCTGTAGGTGACGCCGGAGAGCGCGAGTCCGATCAGCAGCCCGCCGGACAGGCTGAGCGTGAGCGGAACCGTGGAGACGGTCATCAGCGCGAGTCCCGCGGCGTAGAGCAGGGCGCCGCCGACGATGACGCGCGGAGCGCCGTAGCGGTCCGCAAGCCCGCCGGCGAACGGTTGCGCCATGCCCCACAGCAGGTTCTGCAGGGCGATCGCGAACGAAAAGGCCTGGCGGTTCCAGCCGAGGTCCGCGGACATCGGCTGCAGGAACAGGCCGAAGCCGTGACGCATGCCCATGGCGAGTGTGACGATCACGCTGCCGCAGACGAGGATGGCGAGCAGCCGGCGCGAATGATCAGTGCCGGTCACTGCGGACTTTCGCTGCGCCGGCGGGTTTTCCCGCGCGGAGAGGCGGGAGATGCGGAGAGGCGAGCCATGGAAGTGCGGATTGTGCGGGGAGATCGCCCGGTGTTCAAACGATGTCTTCGCATGGATCGCATGCCGGTCGGGAATGCGAGAGTGGGGGCGGTCCTGTCATTTACAGCGCAAATTTCGCGACCGCCTTCTCGTCCCACGCGATGCCCTGGCCCGGGCGGTCGGGGACGATGAGATGTCCATCCTTCAATGCGAAGGGCTCGGCCAGGACCGGATTCGCCCAGTCCTGCCATTCCAGCCAGTGCGCGGTATCGGTCACGCGCATGAGATGCGCGGCGATCTCCGGGTAGAGGTGCGTGGACATTGGAATGCCCGCGGCGCCGGCGATCGCAGCGGCGCGCTGCCAGCCGGTGACGCCGCCGATGCGCATGAGGTCGGGCATCACATAGTCGCCCGCGCCGGCCAGCACCGCCTGGTACAGCTGGCGGGGGCCGTAGAAGTTCTCGCCGAGTTGGACCGGCGTCTTCAGTTCGCGCGTCAATTGCGCATAGCCCGGGATGTTGTCGTAGGTGGTCGGCTCTTCGAACCAGTAGAGCCCGCGGTCGTCGAGCGCGTGGCAGCGCGCGAGCGCGTCGCCCAGCGACAGTCCCTGGTTGAAGTCGCACATGAGCTTGATGTCCGCCCCCGCCGCGTCGCGGACGGCGGCGATCGCGGACAGGTCGTCGGCCAGCGTGTCGCGGCCCAGTCGGAGCTTGAGGCCGGTGAAGCCGCCTTCCGCTACCAGTGCCGCCGCTTCGGCTGCCAGCGTGCTTAACGGCGTCAACCACAGGCCGTTGCTGTTGTAGGCGGGGACCGGGCCGAGCGTGCCGCCCAGGAAAACGGCCAGCGGCATGCCGGCGGCCTTGGCGAGTGCATCCCACATCGCCATGTCGAGGCCGGACACCGCAATCATCGATACGCCTTCGCGGCCGACGAGATGCAGAGAGCCGACCCCGCGGCGGTAGTGGTCCAGGGGCGCCAGCGGCTGGTCCTTGCCGGCCGCGGCCAGGTCTTCGATCGCGGGGATGATGTAGCGGAACGACTGGCGGAGGTAGGGCTCGAGGTAGCTGTGGCCGACCACGCCCTCGTGGGTGTAGAGATCGATCAGGATCATCGGCCAGTCGCGGAACAAGCCGACCTTCGACACCACGGGGCGCTTCAGCGGCACCACCACCGGCCGCACGCGCACGCTCTTGAGGGTGAGACGGACTTGCGCCATCAGGGGCCTCCTTCCGGACATGTCTGATCGCGGGGTGCTTATGTACCGTCCGCCTACAGCGCGTCGCAGACCGCCTCGGTGACGATGGCCGTGTTCGCCTCGCCGCCGAGATCCGGCGTGAGCAGCTTGCGGGCGGTGACTTTCTCCACCGCCGCCATCAGCCGCGCGGCCGGTTCCTTCTCGCCTAGGTGCTCCAGCATCATCGAGGCCGTCCAGAAGGTCGCCACCGGATTGGCGATGCCTTTGCCCGTGATGTCGAAGGCCGAGCCGTGGATGGGCTCGAACATCGACGGGAACGTCCGCTCGGGATTCAGGTTCGCCGTCGGCGCTATGCCGAGGCTGCCCGACAGCGCCGCCGCGAGATCCGACAGGATGTCGGCATGCAGGTTGGTGGCGACCACGGTGTCGATTGACCACGGTTTCAGCACCATGTCGGTGGTCATCGCATCCACCAGTACGCGGCGCGTTTCCACGTCCGGATAAGCTTTCGCGACTTCGTAGAAGATCTCGTCCCACATCACCATGCCGTGGCGCTGCGCGTTGGACTTGGTGACCAGCGTCAGATGCTTGCGCGGGCGCTTCTTCGCCAGTTCGAAGGCGAACTTGTGGATGCGGGCGACGCCGTTGCGCGTGAACACGGACGTCTCCGTCGCGACTTCCTCGGGCAGGCCCCGGTGCACGCGTCCACCGTTGCCGGCGTACTCGCCTTCGGAGTTCTCGCGGATGATGACCCAGTCGATCTTGTCGCCGCCCGCGAGCGGGCTGGTGATGCCGGGCAGCACCCGCGCGGGGCGCACGTTCGCGTATTGGTCAAAGCCCTGGCAGATCGGCAGGCGCAGGCCCCACAGCGAGATATGATCCGCCACGTCGGGCGCGCCGACCGCGCCGAAGAAGATCGCGTCGAAGGTCTTCAGCTTTTCCAGGCCGCCTTCGGGGATGTAGTAGCCGTGTTTTTTGTAGTACTCGCTGCTCCACGGGAAGTGCTCGACCTTGAGCTTGAATTTGCCGTCGCGCTGGGTCAGGACTTCGAGCGCCTTGAGGCCGGCGGCAATGACTTCGGTGCCGATGCCGTCGCCGGGGATGGCGGCAATCTTGTATTCGCGCATGGAGGAATTCGCTTCGTGTGGAGGAGGAAAAGGCGGGCATTGTAACGCGGGCACTGCGCTAGAATTGATGCTCCATGCAGCTCCTCGCCCTTGAAACATCCACGGAGCTCTGTTCCGCCGCGCTGTGGCGGGACGGCGAGGTGCTCGCGCGCGAGGCGCTGGCCGGCCAGCGCCATTC
>JBOIEQ010000072.1:0-20382 GCA_050741255.1 Burkholderiales bacterium
GTGAGGCGGAACCGGGCTCGCCTGCGGCCGCCTCGGTCTTCACGCTTCCCATCCCCGCCTTCTGTTTCGCCGCCTGCCACAGCGGCATGCCGGTGGCGGCCGCCAGGTCCTGCACCTGTTCGAGCGTGCGGGCGCCGATGCCGCGGGTGGGGAAATTGACGACCCGTAGAAAGGCGCCATCATCCTCGTCACTCGCCAGCAGCCGCAGGTAGGCGAGCGCGTGCTTGATCTCCTGGCGTTCGAAGAAACGCAGCCCCCCGTACACGCGGTACGGCACGCCTGCGCTGAACAGCGCGTGCTCGATGACGCGCGACTGGGCGTTGGAGCGGTAAAGGACGGCCATCTCGGAAAGCTTCCCGCCGTCGCTCTTCAGGGTCTTCGCCTCGTCGACGATGAAGGCGGCTTCCTCGAGGTCGGTCCCGGCCTCGTAGATGCGGAGCTTTTCGCCGTCGGTCTCCGCGGTCCACAGGTCCTTGCCGAGGCGGTTCTGGTTGTTGCCGATCAGCGCGTTGGCGGCGGCGAGGATGTTGCCGTGCGAGCGGTAGTTCTGCTCGAGCTTGATCACCTTCTCCACCGCGAAATCGCGCTGGAAGGCGTGCATGTTCTCGGTGGTCGCGCCGCGGAAGCGGTAGATCGACTGGTCGTCGTCCCCCACCCCGAACATCGCATTGCTGCCGCCCGCGTGCGCGCCGGCCAGCAGCTTCAGCCACTTGTACTGGAGCGCGTTCGTGTCCTGGAACTCGTCGACGAGGATGTGGCGGAAGCGGTTGCGGTAGTGCTCGCGCAGCGACTCGTCGCGCACGAACACTTCGTAGGCGCGCAGGAGCAGCTCGGCGAAGTCGGCGACGCCCTCGCGCTGGCACTGCGCCTCGTAGACGGCGTAGATTTCCTTCGCTTTGCGCGTGAACGGGTCCCAGCCCTCGGCGTCCGCCGCGCGGCGGCCGTTCTCCTTCTGGTCGCTGATGTACCAGGCGACCTGCCGCGGCGGGTACTTTTCCTCGTCGACGTTCATCGCCTTCATCACGCGCTTGACCAGCGCGAGCTGGTCCTGCGTGTCGAGGATCTGGAAGGTCTGCGGCAGCCCGGCTTCGCGGTGATGCGCGCGCAGGAAGCGGTTGCACAGGCCGTGGAAGGTGCCGACCCACATGCCGCGCGTGTTGATCGGCAGCATCGCGGACAGGCGCGTCAGCATCTCGCGCGCGGCCTTGTTCGTGAAGGTCACCGCCAGGATGCCCATGGGGCTCACCTGCTGGGTCGAGATCAGCCACGCGATGCGCGTGGTGAGCACCCGGGTCTTGCCGCTGCCGGCGCCGGCGAGGATCAGCGCGGACCGGTGGGGCAGCGTGACGGCTTCGAGTTGCGGGGGGTTGAGTCCCTGGAGAAAGGCGGGCGTCGTCATTGCAGACGCCGATTATAAGCGAGCACGCACGTGAAAACGGCTGGCAGCGCCAGCCGTTTTCAGAAAGCACCCGCGATACGATTCAGCGCGCGGCCTTCGCCTCCACGAAACCCAGCGACTTCAGTCTGGCGGCCACCGCGGCGGCGTCCTTCTGGTTCGCGATCTGGCCGACGCGCACGACGTAAGTCTCGCTCGTTTCCGTCTTCGTCGAGCGGATGCTCGACGCAAAACCCAGGCCCTGCAGTTCCTGCTGGGCCTGGAGCGCGAGCGGCTGGTTGGGGTGGGTCACCGCGATCACGCTCCACTGGCCGCCCTTGCGGAACATGCCGGCACCCGGGGCGATGTCGGTTTCCTTCGCCCACTGGGTCAACTGCTCGGTGGAGACCCGGGCGACCGGCAGCGGAGGCGCGTTCCGCGGCGCGATGAAGAAGGACAGCGGCTCGTCCATGCTGAAGCTGTCCGTGCCGCGGGTAACCGCGATCTTGCCCTCGATCAGGCACACGATGTCGCGGTCGGCGGCGGCCTTGCCCCACACGTCCGTGCCGCGGATGCCGGCGGTCACGGTCACGATCTTCACCTTCACGTCGCGCTCGCCGCGGAACTTGTAGAGGGCAGTGGTGGTGAAGCGGAAGGCGCCCGCCAGCACGTCCAGCGAGGCGGTGACGAGCGTTTTCGCGGTCGAACCGGGCTTGCTGCCGAGATCGGCGAGCGCCAGGCGGCCATTCTCGCCCAGCTTGATCGTGCTGCCGTCGGCCAGCCTGAGGAGCGCGCGGGCGTCGCCGCCGGTCACGACCTGATCGCCGTTGGCGAGCGTCATGCCGGGAACCAGCGGCTGACGCTTGCCGTCGCGCTCGACCCAGGCGGGTGCCTGCACGCCCTCGACCGTCAGCGGGCTCGCCGCCTGGACCCACGGCGCCGCCAGCAGCAGCGCCACGGCCAACATGCGGATTGTGCGTTTCATCACGTTCTCCATTTGGATGTTCCCCGGCGCTTTATACGCCCTTCACCGGTGGTGCGGATGCAGGCGGGCGGGCGGGCGTCCAGGGGCGGCAAATGCGGCGAGTATAATGCGCGGTCTTTTTTCCGCCCCCTCCATCGTTGCAAGAGTCGAGCCATCCCGCTGTTTATGCAAGCGAAATATAACCCCCACGTCATCGAGCAGGAAGCCCGCACGTTCTGGGATTCCACGGGCGCCTTCCGCGCGCGCGAAGAAACCGGCAAGCCCAAGTACTACTGCCTGTCCATGTTCCCGTACCCGTCCGGGAAACTGCACATGGGCCACGTGCGCAACTACACGATCGGCGACGTGCTCACGCGCTACCACCGCATGCGCGGCTACAACGTGCTGCAGCCGATGGGCTGGGACGCATTCGGCCTGCCTGCCGAGAACGCGGCGATGGCGAACAAGGTGCCGCCCGCGCGGTGGACCTACGACAACATCGCCTACATGAAGCAGCAGTTGCAGGCGCTCGGCTTCGCGCTCGACTGGGAGCGCGAGCTGGCGACCTGCAAGCCGGAGTATTACCGCTGGAACCAGTGGCTGTTCCTGCGCATGCTGGAAAAGGGCATCGCCTACAAAAAAACGCAGGTCGTGAACTGGGACCCCGTCGACCAGACGGTGCTCGCCAACGAGCAGGTCATCGACGGCCGCGGGTGGCGCACCGGCGCCGTGGTCGAGAAACGCGAAATTCCCGGCTACTACCTGGGCATCACGCAGTACGCGGATGAACTGCTGACCGCGCTCGACACGCTGCCCGGGTGGCCCGAGCGCGTGAAGACGATGCAGGCGAACTGGATCGGCAAGTCGTACGGCGTGCGCTTCGCGTTTCCGTACGAGCTCGACGGCAAAGCGGAACTGTTGTGGGTCTTCACCACCCGCGCCGACACCATCATGGGCGTCACCTTCTGCGCGGTAGCGGCCGAGCATCCGCTCGCCACTGCGGCGGCGAAGAACAATCCGAAGCTCGCTGCCTTCGTCGACGAGTGCAAGCGCGGCTCGGTCATCGAAGCCGACATGGCGACGATGGAAAAGAAGGGCATGCCGACCGGCATCTTCGTCACCCATCCGCTGACCGGCGAGAAAATCGAGGTCTGGGTCGGCAACTACGTGCTGATGGGCTACGGTGAAGGCGCCGTGATGGCCGTGCCCGCGCACGACGAGCGTGACTTCCATTTCGCCAAACAATACGGCCTGCCCATCAAGCCGGTCATTGCCGTCAAGGACAACACCTTTTCCACCGACGCGTGGCAGGAGTGGTACGCGGACAAGGAAACCGGCGTCTGCGTGAACTCCGGGAAATACGACGGCCTCGGTTACGGCAAGGCCGTTGACGCCATCGCGGCCGATCTGGCCGCAAAAAAGCTCGGCGAAAAGAAAACCATGTGGCGCCTGCGCGACTGGGGCGTCTCGCGCCAGCGCTACTGGGGCACGCCCATCCCCATCATCCACTGCACCGGCTGCGGCGACGTGCCGGTGCCCGACGACCAGCTGCCCGTGGTCCTGCCGGAAGACTGTGTACCGGACGGCAGCGGCAACCCGCTCGCGAAGCGCGCCGACTTCGTGAACTGCGCGTGTCCAAAGTGCGGCAAGCCGGCCAAGCGGGAAACCGACACGATGGACGTCTTCGTGGACTCGTCCTGGTATTACACGCGCTTCGCCAGCGCCGGCCAGGACAAGGCCATGGTGGACGACCGCGTCAACCACTGGCTGCCGGTGGACCAGTACATCGGCGGCATCGAACACGCCATCCTGCATCTGCTCTACTCGCGCTTCTGGACGAGGGTGATGCGCGACTTGGGGCTGGTGAACTTCAGCGAGCCCTTCGCCAACCTGTTGACGCAGGGCATGGTGCTGAACCACATCTACTCCCGCAGGGGCGACAAGAGTGGCATCACCTACTTCGCACCCGAGGAAGTGGACGTCGAGTCAGACGACACCGGCCGCGTGCTGCGCGTCACCGCCAAGGCCGATGGCCAGCCGGTCGATTACGGCGGCATCGGCGTGATGTCGAAGTCGAAGCGCAACGGCGTCGACCCGCAGTCGCTGATCGAGGAATACGGCGCCGATACCGCGCGCTTCTACATGATGTTCACCGCGCCGCCCGAGCAGACGCTCGAGTGGTCGGACCAGGGCGTGGACGGCGCCTCGCGCTTCCTCAAGCGCGTGTGGTCATATGCCGCGCTGCGCGCGCCCGCGCTCGGCCCGGCCGCGCTCGCCGCCGCGCCGGAACTCACCGCCGCGCAGAAGGACATCCGCCGCGAAGTGCATGCCGTGCTTAAGCAGGCGAACTTCGACCTCGCCCGCCACCAGTTCAACACCGTCGCCTCGGCGGCGATGAAGATGCTGAACGCGCTGGAGAAGACGCCGGCGGCGGACGGCGCGCATGGTGTGGCCGCGGGCGACCGTTACGTGATGGCGGAAGGCGCGAGCCTCCTCCTGCGCGTGCTGTCGCCCATCACGCCGCACCTCTGCCATCACCTGTGGCGGGAACTCGGCTACGGCGAGGACATCCTCGCCGCACCGTGGCCGGAACCGGACGCGCAGGCACTGGACGCGGACGAAATCGAACTGGTGGTGCAGGTCAACGGCAAGCTGCGCGGCAACGTCCGCGTGCCCAAGGACGCCGACCGTCAGGCCATCGAAAAAGCCGCGCTGGCCGAACCCAACGTGGTGAAGTTCGTGGAGGGTAAGCCCCTCAAGAAGGTCGTCGTCGTCCCCGGCCGGCTGGTGAATATTGTGGTGTAATGAGCCTGTGAACCGCCACACCCCTCACGCCTCACGCCTCACCGCGAGCATCATCGTCCTGACGATGATGCTCGCGTCCTGCGGCTTCCACGTGCGCGGCAACCGCGACCTGCCGTTCAACACGCTCTACGTGCAGTCGCCCGAAGCTTCGCCGATCGCGCCGGTGCTGCGCCGCGCGTTGCGCGGCGGCACCCAGGTCAAGCTGGTGGACAATCCCGCCGAGGCCGAGGCGACGCTGGAGATCGTCCGCGAAGTCCGCGATCGGCAGATCCTCTCGCTCTCCAACACCGGCCGCGTCAGCGAGTACCGCCTCGATTACGTCGTGCAGTTCCGGCTCTACCAGAAGGACAAGGAGTTCCTGCCGGTCACCAACGTCACGCAATGGCGCGCGATGTCCTTCCAGGACAGCCAGGTGATCCAGCGCGAAGGCCAGGAAGACCTGCTCTACCGCGACATGCGCAACGACGCCGTGCAGCAGATCGTGCGCCGCGTCGCCGCCGTCAAGCCGGACGCTTCCTGATCCGGGTGATGGGTTATGAGTGATGAGTCATCGGTGAACCGCGCCGGACCTCACTTGAATTTCACGCATCACCCATCACCCATCACTCATCACTGCGCACGCCCGTGCGCGTAAGCACCGAACAGCTCGCCCGCGAGCTCCAGCGCGGTCTCAAACCCCTCTACACCGTCGTCGGCGGCGAGCCTCTGCTGGCGCTCGAAGCCGCCGACCGCATCCGCGCCGCCGCGCGTGCTGCCGGCCACACCGACCGCGAAATCCTCGTCAGCGAATCGGGTTTCGACTGGAAGCGGCTCGCCATGGCCGGACGTGAACAATCCTTGTTCGCCACCCGCACGCTGGTCGAAGTCCGCATCCCCACCGGCAAGCCCGGCGTGGAAGGCGCGGCCGCCCTGCAGGCGTTCTGCGCCGACCTGCCGTCCGACACCCTCGCGCTCGTCACGCTGCCCGGCCTCGACTGGCGCGCGCTGAAGGCCGAGTGGGTCGCCGCCCTCGACCGCGCAGGCGTGCTGGTGGAAGCGCAGCCGATCGCGCGCACGCGCCTGCCGGAGTGGCTCAAGGCGCGCTTCGAACTGCAGGATCAGCAGCCGGCGGACGACGCCGTGGCCTTCATCGCCGACCGCGTCGAGGGCAACCTGCTCGCCGCCTTCCAGGAAGTGCAGAAGCTCGCCCTGCTGTTTCCGCCCGGCCGCCTGACGCTCGAGCAGGTGCGCGGCGCGGTGACGAACGTCGCGCGCTACGACGTGTTCGACCTCGGGCCCGTGGCGCTCGCCGGCGACGCGCGTGCATTTCTGCGCATGCTGGAGGGCCTGCGTGGCGAAGGCGCCCCGCCCACGCTGGTGCTGTGGTCGCTCGCGGAAGCGGCGCGCGGACTGGCGCGCGCGCAGCAGGCCCAGGCGGCCGGCCTCAGCGGACAGTCGCTGTGGCGCGAGGCGAAAGTCTGGAACCGCGCGCTGCAGGACGCGCTCGGGCGCGCGATGCGCCGCATCGACCCCGCCGTCGCCACGGCCGCGCTCGCGCATGCCGCGCGCATCGACCGCATCGTGAAAGGCCTCGCCGGCGGCAACGCGTGGGACGAGTTCGCACGGCTCGGCCTGCGGTTCGCGCAGGGACCGGCGCAGGGCCTCGTCGCCGCCTGATCATCCCGCCCGCGCCCCGGGAACCCCCGGGCCGGCTGCTAGAATTCCCCCGTGGACATGCAGTCGTACATGCACGGCGTGGGCCGCGCGGCGCGCAGCGCCTCGCGCGCGCTGGCGCGCGCGGACGCCGTCACCAAGAACCGCGCCCTGGAGGCCACCGCCGCCGCCATCGACCGCGATGTGCAGCGCCTGCTGGACGCCAACGCGCAGGACCTCGCGGCCGCGCGGGCCAAAAACCTCGACGCGCCGCTGATCGACCGCCTCACCCTCACCGCGAAAAGTGTCGCCGCGATGGCCGACGGCCTGCGCCAGATCGCGACGCTGCCCGATCCGATCGGGGCGATCACCGACCTGAAAAAACAGCCCTCCGGCATCGAGGTCGGGCACATGCGCGTGCCGCTCGGCGTCATCGCCATCATCTACGAATCGCGGCCCAACGTGACGGCGGATGCCGCCGGGCTGTGCCTCAAATCCGGCAATGCGGCGATCCTGCGCGGCGGCTCGGAAGCCATCCACTCCAACCAGGCGATCGCCATCTGCGTGAAGGAAGGCCTGCGCGCCGCGGGTCTGCCCGAGGACGCCGTGCAGGTGGTGGAAACCACCGACCGCGCCGCCGTCGGCGAACTGCTGCGCATGCACGAGTACGTGGACATCGTCGTGCCGCGCGGCGGCAAGGGCCTCATCGAGCGCGTGATGCAGGAGTCCCGCATTCCGATGATCAAGCATCTCGACGGCGTGTGCCACGTCTACATCGACGACCAGGCCGACCTCGACAAGGCGGTCCGCATCGCCGACAACGCGAAGACCCAGCGGCTCGGCACCTGCAACACGATGGAGACGCTGCTGGTCGCGCGCGGCATCGCCGACAAGGTTCTGCCGACGCTCGCCAAGATCTACCGCGACAAGGGCGTCGAACTGCGCGGCGACGAGGCGGCCCGGAAACTCGTGCCCGACATGAAGCCGGCGACCGAGCAGGACTGGTTCACCGAGTACCTCGCCGCCATCCTGTCCGTGCGCATCGTGGACGGGCTCGACCAGGCGATGGAGCACATCGCCACCTACGGCTCGCAGCACACCGACGCGATCATTACCGAGGACGCGGCGCGCGCGCAGCGCTTCCTGCGCGAAGTCGATTCCGCCTCGGTCATGGTCAACGCCTCGACGCGGTTCGCCGATGGCTATGAGTTCGGCCTCGGCGCGGAAATCGGCATTTCCACCGACAAACTGCACGCGCGCGGACCGGTCGGCCTGGAAGGCCTGACCTCCCTCAAGTGGGTCGTGTTCGGCCATGGGGAAGTGAGGGGTGAGGGGTAACGGCACACCGCTCGCCAAATACCGATACGCTATTCCGACTGCCGCCCCCCTCCTCTCGCCTCACCCCTCCCTCCTCCCTCCTCACTCCTCACTCCTCCCTCCTCACCGCCCCTATGCCCATCGACATCAAGGTTCCCGACATCGGCGACTACAAGGACGTGCCCGTCATCGAGGTGCTGGTGAAGCCGGGCGACACCATCGCCAAGGAAGACTCCATCGTCACGCTGGAATCCGACAAGGCGACGATGGACATACCCGCACCGCAGGCGGGCGTGGTGAAAGACGTGAAGGTGAAGGTCGGCGACAAGCTCTCGCAGGGGGCGCTGATCCTGACGCTGGAGCCCGCCGCGGGTGCAGCCGCCGCACCCGCGAAAGCCGCCCCTGCGGCAACGCCCGCGCCCGCAGCCACACCCGCGGCGCCCGCTGCACCCAAACCCGCGGCCGCGCCTACGGCGGGCAGCTACGCAGGCAAAGTCGACCAGGAATGCGAAATGCTGGTGCTCGGCTCCGGCCCCGGCGGCTACTCCGCCGCGTTCCGCGCCGCGGACCTCGGGATGCAGACCGTGCTCATCGAACGCTACAAGACCTTGGGCGGCGTCTGCCTCAACGTCGGCTGCATCCCCTCCAAGGCGCTGCTGCACGTCGCGGCGGTGATGGATGAGGCGGCCCACTTCGCCGATCTCGGCGTGGCGTACGGCAAACCCGCCCTGGATCTGGCGAAACTGCGCGCGCACAAGAACAAGGTCGTCGGCAAGCTGACCACGGGTCTCGCCGGCATGGCCAAGATGCGCAAGGTCACCGTCGTGCGCGGTTACGGCCGCTTCCTCGATGCGCACCATGTCGAAGTCGAGGTCACCGCCGGCGATGGCCAGGCGACCAGCGGCGAGAAGAAGGTCATCAAGTTCGCCAAGGCGATCATCGCCGCGGGCTCGCAGTCCGTGAAACTGCCGTTCGTGCCCGAAGACCCGCGCATCGTGGATTCCACCGGCGCGCTGGAGCTGGCCGCCGTGCCCAAACGCATGCTCGTCATCGGCGGCGGCATCATCGGCCTCGAAATGGCGACGGTCTATTCCACGCTGGGCGCGAGCATCGACGTCGTCGAAATGCTCGACGGCCTGATGCAGGGCGCCGACCGCGACCTGGTGACCGTGTGGCAGAAATTCAACGCCAAGCGTTTCGCCAAGGTGATGCTGAAGACGAAGACCGTGGCGGTCGAGGCGCTATCGGGCGGCATCCGCGTGAAGTTCGAGGGCGAGCAGGCGCCCGCCGAGCCGCAGCTCTACGATCTCGTGCTGCTCGGCGTCGGCCGCAGCCCGAACGGTAAAAAGATCGGCGCCGACAAGGCCGGCGTCACGGTGAACGAACGCGGCTTCATTCCCGTGGACAAGCAGTTGCGCACCAACGTGCCGCACATCTTCGCCATCGGCGACATCGTCGGCCAGCCCATGCTCGCGCACAAGGCGGTGCACGAGGGGCACGTGGCGGCGGAAGCGGCCGCCGGCCAGAAAAGCTTCTTCGATGCGCGCGTCATTCCGTCGGTCGCCTATACCGACCCGGAAGTGGCGTGGGTCGGCCTTACGCAGGACGAGGCGAAGCAGCAGGGCCGCAAGATCGGCGTCGGCAAGTTTCCGTGGGCCGCCTCCGGGCGAGCCATCGCCAACGGCCGCGACGAGGGCTTCACCAAGATCCTGATCGACGAGGAAACGCACCGCGCCGTCGGCGGCGGCATCGTCGGCACGCATGCGGGGGACCTGATCGGCGAACTCGCGCTCGCGATCGAAATGGGCGCGGATGCGGAAGACATCGGCAAGACCATCCACCCGCATCCCACATTGGGCGAATCGATCGGCATGGCCGCCGAACTCTACGAAGGGGTATGCACGGACCTGCCGCCGGTGAAAAAATAGGCGCACAGCGTTCCAACCACTCCGCAGCGACGGCACCACGCCGCGGCCGTTTCATCAAGACGAACAGGGAGAGCAGATGGAACAGAATCCGTACCAACCGCCCCAGGCCGCCGTCGCCGATGCCGTCGAGGATTACCAGGAGGTCAAGGTGTTCTCGACCTCCGGACGAATCGGTCGCTTGCGCTACATCGCCTACAGCGTGGGGCTGTCTTTCCTCATCATGCTGGTCGCGGGATTCCTGGCCGCCATCGTGGGCCCTGCCGGCACGATCGTGACGATCCTCGCGTGGGGAGCCCTTATTGTTGTCAGCGTCATGCTGACGATCCAGCGCGCGCACGACTTCGACACTTCGGGCTGGCTGGCCCTGCTCCTCGTCATTCCCCTGGTCAGCCTGATCTTCTGGTTCATTCCCGGCACCCGGGGCCCCAACCGTTTCGGGGGCCAAACGCCTCCTAATACAACGGGTGTCGTTCTCGGCGCATGCGTGCTGCCGGTGATCGCGATCGTGGGCATCATTGCCGCCATCGCGCTTCCGGCTTATTCGGACTACGCGAAGCGGGCCCAGCAGTCGCAGGGCAAGCGCTGATCAGCGGAGGACCGCCCGCTACTGCCGGTACTGCGCGCGGGCGGCTTCGACCGACGCCGCATCGGGAATGCCGGACCGGGGTTCTTCGTCGCGGCCCGCCGTGCGGCTGGCCTGGAGGAATTCGAGATAGACGGAAGCGTCGTTGCGGGAGATGCCGGACTCGCGCAGTTCGCGGAAGGTGGTGCGGTCGCGGCGCCAGTCGGTCACGTAGCGTTTCAGGCTCTGCCACCACATTCTCACGCGCTCCCGGAATCTGGACCGGTTGGGTTGTATACCGGTGTAGTACGGTAGATGCCACCGCCGAAGTCGGCTGCGCGATCATACGCCGGTCACCCGGGTTTGTGGATACTCCGGACGGACCAGTACGCTGTTCCAGGCGCGCTTGCTGACGTAACATCGGGGCGGTATCCCCTCTCGTGCGCCGTGTTGCCCCGGCGGATCCAGCGGTTTCGCGCACCCGAGTCCATCACCGCCGCCACGATTTCGCCCGGGTTAACCGCACCTTAGCCATGCACGACCTCAGCGTCATCACGACCCTCACCGGCGCCCTCGCGTTTGCGCTGGTCTGCGGCTGGGCGACCCAGCGCATGGGGCTCTCGACGCTGGTCGGTTACATGCTGGCGGGCATCATCGTCGGCCCCAGCACGCCGGGTTTCGTCGCCGACGCCAGCCTCGCGTCGCAAATGGCCGAAATCGGCGTGATCCTGCTGCTGTTCGGCGTGGGCATGCATTTCCATCCGGAAGAACTGCTGCGGGTGTGGCGCATCGCGGTGCCCGGCGCCGTCGCGCAGAGTTCCGTGGCGGTGATCGCCGGCTGGGCCTGCGCGCGCCTGTTCGGCTGGAGCCATGGCGCCGGCCTCGTGTTCGGCATGGCGCTGGCGGTCGCGAGCACGGTCGTTCTCATGCGCATGCTGGTGGAACAGGACCGCCTCTCCGCCCGCGACGGCCACGTCGCCGTCGGCTGGCTGATCGTCGAGGACCTGTTCACCGTGATCGCGCTGGTGATGCTGCCGGCCCTGGCCGTCGAGCAAACCGACTTCACCGGCACCCTGACCGAACTGGCGATCGCCATCGGCAAGGCGGCCTTTTTCGCGGGCCTCGTCTGGATCGTCGGCACCCGCTTCGTCGCGCCGGTGATGGAACGAATCGCGCGGACGCGCTCGGCCGAGCTGTTCACGCTGACGGTCTTCGTCATCGCGCTCGGCGTCGCCATCATCGCGGCCGAGGTTTTCCACGTGTCCGTGGCCCTGGGCGCCTTCTTCGCCGGCCTGGTGGTCGGCCAGTCCCGCTTCGGCACCCAGGCCGCCGTCGAGATGGCGCCCTTCCGCGACGTGTTCTGCGCGCTGTTCTTCGTTTCGGTCGGCATGCTGTTCAATCCCGGCTTCGTCCTCGCCGAGCCGCTGATGGTGCTGGCCGCGCTCGCGATCGTGCTGCTCGCGAAGCCGCTGATCGCGCTGGCCATCGTGCTGATCATGCGGGACACCCCGCGCACCGCCCTGACGGTGGCGGTGGGCCTCGCGCAGATCGGCGAGTTCTCTTTCATCCTGGCCGCGCAGGGCCAGTACCTGGGCATCCTCCCCAAAGAAGCCATGGACGCCCTGGTCGTGGCGGCCATCGTGTCCATCGCGGTGAATCCCCTGCTGTTCCGTCTGATCAACAGGTATGAAGCGCGCTTTTCGACACCGCCCGGGGAGCGGTCCGTGCCCGCCGCCGCCGCCGAAGCGCCCGCCGCCCCGCACAGCGTGCCGGTCGTGATCACGGGTCTGGGCGAGCTGGCGCGCCGGGTCGCGCGGCGCTGCGCGGACGGCGGCGTGCCGGTCTGCGTGATCGACAGCGCGCCCGAGGTGCTGGAAGCGTTGCGCGCGCAGGGCATCGCCACGGTTTTCGGCGATCCCGGCCGCCAGGAAGTGCTGCGGGCCGCCGGTCTCGCGCAGGCGCGGATGATCGTGGTCACCACGGTTTCGCTGCCGGAGAAGATGCGGATCTGCATCGCCGCGCGCGAGGTCAATCCGCGCATCGCCATCGTGGCCACGGCCGGCAGCGCGGGCGAGCGGGTCTGGCTGGAGGAATTCGGCGCGGCCTTCGTCTGCGACGCCCTGGACGAAATGGCCGACGCGATGTTCCGCTCGATCCGCAGCGGTCTTTAGGCCGCCCGCGTCCTGATCGCTCTCACGGAATCTGCGCCGAGTTCATGCGCCCGAGGATGATCGCGGTGCGTTCGGCGAGGTACGGCGTCTCGCGCAGCCGGTCGTAGCGGCGCGGGCTCGGCACCATCGCCGCGAGCCGCGCCGCCTGTTCGGGCGAGAGCTGCGCCGCCGACACGCCGAAATAGCGGCGCGCGGCCGCCTCCGCGCCGAACACGCCGTTGCCCCACTCGATCACGTTGAGGTAGACCTCGAGGATGCGGCGCTTGGACCACGTGACCTCGATCATCAGCGTGATGACGGCCTCCTGTCCCTTGCGCCACCACGTGCGCTCGCCGGACAGGAACAGGTTCTTCGCGAGCTGCTGCGTGATGGTCGAGCCGCCGGCGACGATTTTGCCGCGCTTGCGGTTCTTCTCCAGGGCCTTCTGGATGCCTTCCCAGTCGAAGCCCTCATGGTCGAGGAACTTCATGTCCTCGGCGGCCACGATTGCGCGCTTGAGCGAGGGAGCGATGCGGTCGTACGGCACCCACTGGTGCTCGAGCTTCGCCGCCGGATTCTTCGCGCGCAGCCCGTCGAGGCGCATTTCCATGAAAGCGGTGCTCGCGGGGTTGAACTTCGCCCACCACGCCACCTGCGCGAAGAACCAACATTGAACGACGAGCACTGCGCCGATGAGGGCGACGAGCGTCCATTTGAGGGTGCGCAGGGCAGATTTCATGGAAAGGAAAAACGCATGAACCACAGAGGCACGGAGACACGGAGGAAAACAAGGTCCGATCGATTCCGGGTTCTCGAACAGGACTCCTGCCGTTATACCCCCGTTCTTGATTTTCTCCGCGTCTCCGTGCCTCTGTGGTTCAAACGTTCTTCACCACCAGCAACGACCGGCTCGCGATCAGTTCCCGCGTTTCCGGTCGCACGCCGCGCCAGACGAAGAAGGATTCGGCCGCCTGTTCCACCAGCATGCCGTAGCCGTCCGCCGAGCGCGCGGCGCCCTGCGCCTGCGCGTAGCGCACGAAGGGCGTCGGCCCGGCACCGTAGAACATATCGTAGGCGAGCGCCCCGGGCGCGAACAGGCCCGGCGGCAGCGGCGGCACTTCGCCGTCCACGCCCGCCGACGTGGCGTTGATCACAAGGTCGAACTGGCGGCCCGCCAGCTCGCCGTACGCGCACGCGAGCAGGCCGTAGCGTACGAAGCTCGCGGTCGCCTCGAAACGGCCGACCAGCGCCGTCGCTTTTTCCGGCGTGCGGTTGGCCACCACCAGTTGCGCGGGCGCCGCGCGCGCGAGCGGCTCCAGCACGCCGTAGCTCGCACCGCCCGCGCCCATCAGCAGCACGCGGCCGGCGCGCAGCGTGAAGCCGAGATTGACCTGCAGGTCGCGCACCAGCCCCGCGCCATCGGTGTTGTCCGCGTAGAGCGCGCCGCCCGGCTCGAACTTGAGCGTGTTCGCCGCCCCCGCCGCCGCGGCGCGCGGGCTGTGGCGCGTGGCCAGCGCGTAGGCTTCGTGCTTGAACGGCAATGTGACGTTGAGGCCGCGGCCGCCGTCCTGCCCGAAGCGCGCCACCGCCGCGGCGAATCCGTCGAGCGGGGCGAGCAGGCGTTCGTAGACGAGGTCCTGCCGGGTCTCGCGGGCGAACGCCGAGTGGATCGCGGGCGAGACGCTGTGCGCGACGGGATTGCCGATGACGGCGTAGCGGTCGGGCATGACGGAGCGCTCAGGGCGACGAAAGGGAGTCGGTACGCGTGAAAATCCAGGTGCGGGTAATCGACAGGATATCAGTGTCGCGTGCGATCTCCGGTGGAAACGGCTCGAACGGCGCGGCCGCCCGCACGAGCCGCTCCGCCGCCGCGTCGAGCACGCCGCTGCCCGAAGGGCGAACGATCTCGACCGCGTCGACCGATCCGTCGGCACGGATCGATACCGTCAACCCCAGCGTTCCGTATATGCCTTTCGCCTCCGGCGGATAGTGGCGGGCCGCGTAAGCCTCAATTTTCTGCCGCCAGTCCTCGATGTACCGGGCGAAGCGGAATTCCTGCGAACGAGCACCGACGAAATGCCGCCGTTCCCCCTGGCGACCCTGGTACTTCTCCAAATCTCTGTTGATCTGTTTTTCGAGCCGCTCGATTTCAAGCTTGCGTCGTTGCAGTTCGTCCTGGGAAACCGCGGTTGCCGGTGGTGTCGCGGACTGGGCTGAAGCGCCGGGAGCAAGGCCCGCTAGCACAGCCGCGGAGCAACATGCCGCCGTCCCCACGCCTCTTGAGAACGACCACGCGGTCACGGGACGATGAAAAGGCGCGGACGCCGGGAAATCGGGTTTATTCGGCGACGAACTGGTCGGAGCGCGTGAAAAACCAGGTGCGGGTGATGGACAGCACATCGGTGTCGCGCGATATATCGGGCGGAAACGGCGAATAGGGTGACGCCAGCTGCACGATACGCATCGCCGCGTCGTCCAGCAAACGCTTGCCCGATGATTTGTTGATCTCGATTTTCTCCACGCTGCCGTCTGCACGTATCGACACCGTCATGCGCAATTCGCCGTAGATGCCGCGGGCGGCTTCGGGATAGTTGATCGACCCGATGCGCTGGACTTTAAGGCGCCAGTCCTCGATGTATTGCGCGAAGCGAAATTCCTGCGTGCGCGCGCCGACGAAGTTGCGACGCGGGCGCTTGTTGTAAGCGTCCATCTGCTTGTCGATCTGCGCCTCCAGTCGCGCGATCTCGAGGTTCTTCACCATATCCGCCGCGTTCAGCACCGGCGCCGGGACAGGGTCCGCCTGAGGCGCGGGCTGCGTTGTCGCCGCAGCCACCCGGGTCGGCGACTTCGTCTGCGTCATGAGCTTGCGCTGCTCGGCTTCCAGTTGCTGGATGCGGCTCGCGGCCAGCGAGGCTTCGCTGACGTTCTTGTCCTGCTGCACGACGGGCAGCGGGCTCTTCGCGCGGCGGTCCGCGTCGGTGGTGCCGCCGCCGTCGAGATTCGCCTGCGCGAGCGTGTCGGCCTTGACCGGCGCGGTCTTCGAGCGGGCATTGACCAGCACCACTTCCAGCGACGGCGAGATGCTGGGTTCCTTGAAACGGTCGAAGGGCTTGAAGGTGACGCAGAAGATCACGAAGGCGTGGATGGCGATCGACACCACCAGAGCAAACTGCATGCGCTCGACCGGATCCATCGCCGCGAGCCATTGGTACGCGGGGCGCAGGGCGGCCGGTACCGGCACGCGGGCATTCCCACGCGTCCGGTTAAAGTCTGGCCAGCCCTTTGCGCTCATGACACTCATTGAATCTCATTCTAGGCCGGGTTTGCAAAAATGTATAGAAAATCCTTTAAACCCATAGTGTTGGCATATTATCTTAATGTTGATTCAAGACGCGGGTTCCGGGGCCACCAGCGGGGCGGTTTCCGGCTCCGGCACCACGTCGAAGGTCAGGTCCAGCAGGTCGATGGCGCTCACCCGCACCCGGACGGGCGTGCCCGGCACTGCGGGCGGCAGCGCGGAAGCCCGGGCGGTCATCGGTAAATTATTGAATCTAATGATATTTTCTCTTACGACCACCGCCGGCTGCAGCCAGGCTTCTTCCTGCTCGAGCCAGCGCAAACACCAGTAGCGCTCCATCCGGTCCTGGAAATCCGCGTAGACCTCGTAGGTCACTTCGAAGTCCCGCATGGCGGCCAGCAGGCCCTCGTCATTGACCGCGTAGGGCGGTGCTTGGTTGCCGGCGAGGGCAATCAGCTGGCGCTGGTTGGCCAGATCCACATAGCGGCGCAAAGGCGAACTGGCCCACAGGTAAGTCTTCACTCCGAGCCCTTCGTGCACGCCCGGCGCCGTGGACATGCGCACCCCGCCGGCGCCCTGGTTGCGGTAAATGCCGGCGAGGCCCGCCTCCGCGAGCGCGCCCCCCCAGGTCGCGTTGACCAGGATCATCATCTCCGCGACCACCGTGTCGAGCGGCGAACCGCGCTCGCGCGGGACGATGCGCACGCGGCCGTCCTCCACGCTGAAGCTGTATTCCTGACGCTCGAAGGTCGGGGTCTTGCCGCGCGCCGCCTGCAGCGACAGCGCGATGCGGTGCAGCGCCAGCAGCGCCTCGCCCTGCGGATGGTCGACGCGGCCGGCTGCAATCGCCGCAACGTCGAATACCGGCGCCAGCGCATCGAGGCTCAGGTTCGCGGCGATCGGCACCCGTTCCACGACCGTGCGCGCGGGACCGCGGTTGAGTCCGGCATCGAACTCGATGTAGCACGACAGCGCCGGACGCGGCGCGCCCGCGGCGAGCGTATACGCCGCCACCGCCGCGGCCGGCAGCATCGTGATCTTGTCGCCCGGGAAATACACCGTGGACAGGCGTTCGCGCGCGGCCACGTCGAGCGGACTGTCGCGCGGGATGCCCAGCGCCGGGGCCGCGATGTGGATGCCGACGCGGAAACCGCCGTCCGGCAGCGCCGTCACCGACAGCGCGTCGTCGATCTCGGTGGTGGTTGCGTCGTCGATGCTGAATGCCGCCACGTCCGCCAGCGGCAGTTCCGGCGGCGCGGCGAGCGCATCCGCGGTGCCGGCCGGGAACGCCGTACCGAGCGGGAAGTAATCAAACAGGAAACGGCCGAAGTGGTATTCGAACGGCGAGCCGAGCGCGCCGCAGCGTTCGAATAGCCGCGCGGGCGTGAGCTTGAGGCTCTCGCAGGCCGTCTCCAGCGCCTTCCATTCCAGCGCGTTCTTGTCGGGCTTGTAGAGCAGCGCCTGCTTGAGCGGCTCGAAGGCCGCCGGCATGCGACCCGCGATGAGTTCCGCGACCCAGGCGTCCTTCTGCTCGGCCTGAAGGCGCTTCTTCTCGACACTGGCGAGCGCCGCCTTCAGCGCCGCCTCGGGCGCCGCCTTGTAGCGGCCCTTGCCGCGTTTGTAGAAGTACATGGGCGCGCCGTGCAGGCGGAACAGCAACGCCGCCGACTCCAGGGCATTCGCCTGGTGTCCGTAGTACTCGCGGGCCAGCGTGTCGAAATTGAACTCGTCCGCGCCGCAGCACTGCCACAGGAAATCCACGTCGATCGCCAGGGCGGCCGCCTGCGCCTGCGCGAGAAACTCGCCGGCCGCCGGCGCGTCGAAACGCAGCAGTGCATTTGCGGCCTTGACCTTGGTGCGCTTGCCGTGCGGCGACTCGACGTGCAGCGACGTATTCTGGTCGGCAAGGATGCTGCCGGCCTTGAAATCGCCGTCTTCTTCGTAGAACACGTTCATGGCGGGGCGGCCGCTCGCCGAACGGCGAGCCCAGGCGGGGGTTGAAGCGGGACGCGGATTATAGCCGTGCGTGCACCGCTACGCGGCCCTGCGTTCAGGCGGGGAAACCGCAGAAATCGAACACCGCGGGCAGGTGCGCGCCGAACTCGCGGAAGGCGTGGTCGCCGCCCTCGATCACGAGCTGCGGCGCACCGCGGTACAACGCCACCGCCTGCCGGTAGTCGAGCACTTCGTCGCCGGTCGTCACCATCAGGAAATACCGTTCTGGCCGCGTGACCGCCACCTCCAGCGCGCGCAGCGCGTCCACGTCCGCCCGCGTAAGTTCGTAGGCGGCGCCGGTATGGAAGTTCTTCTGCGGACCGATGTGGCCGGCGAGCAGTTCGTACGGGCGCACCGCCGGATTGACCAGCACCGCGGTCAACCCCAGCCGTTCCGCGAGATGCGTCGCGTAGTAACCGCCGAGCGAGCTGCCGATCAGCGCCGTCGCGCCCAGCACCTCGATGGCGGCCGCGGCCAGCGCGATCGCTGCCGCCGGCTGCGGCGGCAGCGCGGGACAGACGTAATCGGCAGCATGTCCACCCGCGGCCATGGCGTCCGCCACGAGCCGCGCCTTGAACGACTGCGGCGAACTGTTGAAGCCGTGGAGGTAGACGATGCGGGCGGTCATGACTGGATCGCGTCCACCTTCGCGCCGCATTTGACGAATACGGTGATCCCGTCCGCCCGCATGGTGGCCACCAGCTTGGCGATGCCGCCGCGCTTCCAGGCGTCGGGATGGTCGCTGCTGACGTTCAGCACGATGTCCTTGCCGCCGTTGGTGGTGTCCATCACCACCCGCGAGCGGTCGGGCCTCAACTCGGCCGGCAGTGGATTGGCGCCGCTCTGGGTCTGCAGCCAGACGCAGGAGAACGTCCGGCACGACTGCGGACGTGTGTCGTAGATGCGGCAGCCGGCGCCGATCGTGCAGTGTGGGCACCAGGTGTTGTCCGGCTTGTCGAGCTCGCGCACCTGCATGATCTTGCAGCAGGCGGTGCAGCCGTCACAGTCCGCCATTTAGAGCGCCTAACAGCATGAAACACGCGTGCGTTGCGGCCAGAATTGTCGGGCACGCGAAGGCCGATGGGGAGCCGTATGTCAATACGGTCCCCGGAGGGCGACAAAGTGAGCGGCGATTCTGGCCGCAACCCGAAGAGCTGGCACGAGTTTGGCCCATGGCGTCGTTATCTGCCTTGACCGTATACACCATACGGCCGGCGGCAAATGCCTCGCCCTGAGCCAAACTCGTGACAGCGCACGTGCGTTTCATGCTGTTAGGCGCTCTGGCCCACCCTGCCGTCGTCGATCAGGCTTCATCGGTCGAAAATGCTCCGGCGCCGCACGCGGCACTTGAAGGAAGGTGCCGCGAGAGTACATCATCGGGCCACCGCCGCGTCCGGCGGCGCCGCTTCGGAAGCCGATGCACCACCGCCGTCACCGCCCGCCGTACGCCCGGGAACTCCTCGCCGCCGGCGTCTTTGCCTGTGTGCTGCCGGCGGGCCCGGCAACGGCCATGCCCGAGCCCGTGCCGAAATATCCGACCCGGGCGCTCCGCGTGATCGTCGCGACCCCGTCCGGCACGGCGACGGATTTCTTCGCGCGCGTGCTGGGCGAGGAACTCGCCGTCGTCTACCAGCAACGCATCATCGTCAACAACCGATCAGGCGCGGGCGGTCTCATCGGCAACACGCTGCTGTCGCAGGCGCCGCCCGACGGTTACACGCTCGGCATGGTCAGCATCACGCGGCTGGTCACCGAGATCATCCGCGACGTGCCGCCGTACCGGGCGCTGGACGACGCCGCGGCCGTCATGCAGGTCGCTTCCATCGGCAATGTGCTCGCCGTGCCGCCCGCGGTGCAGGCGCGCAAGGTGTCCGAGCTCATCGCCTACGCGCGGGGCCGCCCCGGCGAGCTGAACTACGCCTCGCTCGGCATCGGTCATTCGTCGCACATCTCCGCCGCGCTCTTCTCCCGCGCGGTCGGCATGGACGCCGTCCACGTGCCGTTCCGGGCCTTGAACGAGGCCTTCATCGAAATGCTGCTCGGTCGGGTGCACTACTGCCTGTTCACGCTGCCCTCCGCCATGCCCATGCTGCGGGAAGGCAAGCTGCGCCCGCTCGCCATCACCAGCGCCGTTCGCAACGGCGCGCTGCCGGACGTGCCGACGATGCTCGAGGCCGGCGTCCCCGAGGGGCAGTTCGACAACTGGTCGGGCGTCATCGTGCCCGCGGGCACGCCGCGGCGCCTGATCGAACAACTGCACGGCGACCTCGTGCGCGCGCTGCGCCGTCCCGGCGTGCGCGATCTCTTCGCCCGGCACGGCGCCGAGCCCACGCCGGACAGCACGCCGGGCGAATTC
>JBOIEQ010000073.1:0-20142 GCA_050741255.1 Burkholderiales bacterium
CGGCTGTATTGCTTGTATGGCTTGCGTCTCATGGAACACTCCTATCAGGGAAAGTATCTCCCCTTTAGGGTGTCCATCAAGCATGGGTAAGTTCACTCTGACCCTATTCATTGCCATTCATTCGTGCGCCTGCATGCGCGCAGGCGGTCGCCTGTTTCAGCAATCTTTCTGCGGGCGGCACGTTTCGACCTACGCCTGGCGAAGATTCGCATCGGGAACACGCCGCGACAGCCACAGGAGATACAAGCCGATAACAGCATCAACCACAAAGCAGAAAACAGGATACCAGCCGGGAACGCCGGTGTTTGTGATGAGATGACTGTGCGCCAGGTCGTACAGCCCGTGCAGCAGCCAAAATGCACCGACCACAAATGCCGACCAGCGGACGCTGACAAATGCGAAGACAAGGCCGGCGATCACGAACGGAACGCCGTAGATCATTTCCCTGACGCCTACAGCTTGCTCACCAGCTTGTAGAGCGAAGAAAGCGTAGATACCGGGCAGGGTGAGCAGACCCAATGAATACAACCAGCGTTCCCCGCGAATGAACCGCGCCAACACAATGGTAAGAATACCAACCGCTGCACCAATGAGGGCCTCAATCACCGCTCTAGCTTCCCTTAAGACGCATCACGTTTGAGTTGGAAGTCACTTTGGCGCTGCGGGAACCAAACCATAATTGGTCATTACAGCGACCAGGGCAGCTTTGTCGGGTGGACCACCTGCGTTGACCACAGCCGCAACGTCCCTGAAATATCGAGCACCGATATCCGGCGAATTCACGATTAGCGCTTTCGCAGTGACGTCGAAAGGATTGGAGAAGGCATGAACGACCCCTCTGGGCGTGCTCATGCTTTCACCCACCGAAAGATCTCGCGTTTCAGGGCCCACCGAGTATCGCAAGGTTCCTTCGAGGACATAGACGCATTCTTCGTTGTTCGAATGACTGTGAGGAGGTGGAACATTCGAACCCGGCGGAACCGTTAACTCAAACATGCCCAGGCTTGAAGTGCTTGCTCCGTCAACGACATAATTGATGCCGAGCTGCCCCACCTTGATGACGGACGAATTCACAGCTTCTCTCCTTGTGCAGGGATAAGGAAGAAAGGGCTTCGGCGCCCAACGTCCCAGTTTTGGCGCACGTGCGTAGGCGCGCAGCGCCGGGCAAGTGCTGCTCAACAACTGGCGGTTACACGGAACGTCTGCATGACTACATTGTGCCGCCCATCGCGAGCCAAACCCAGAACACGAGGCTGGCCGCAATGAAGGGGCCGAGAAGTGCAGCCACGCCGACTTGGACATAGCGCCACCAAGCGGCTACCGGCACTTCCCTGGTGAGGCCGAACTGCAGAAGTCCGGCACTGACGGTCGGAAGAATGTAAAGCAGCCCCACGCCTACGCCGACTTGCGCGAATTCAGGTAGTGGCTTTAATGCTTCAAGTGCCGGAGACGCAATGCCGAGAAGTCCGAAATAGACGGACGCCGCGCCTACCACGATACCGAATGCGAGCAATGGATTGGTACGCGGGATTGCCATGGATGCCGCCTAACTTGATTGATCCAGCACGATAAACACCCTCCTGTTCATCGTATCCGATGAACAAGCTGTTCGTGGTCCCCGGAAATTCCTTCTGCATCAGCCGCCTTGCCCCATTCGCTAAAGAAAACAGCTCGCCGCATCCCTACCCCATCACGCGCCTGACCGTCGCCAGCACCATCTCATCCCCCCCGCGCGGCCCGATCAGCGACAGCCCGAGCGGGCAGCCGTCCAGCGTGCCCAGCGGCAGGCTCGCCTGCGGCAGCCCGGCAAGCCCGGCGATGCACAGCAGGCTCATCGCGCGCGTGCGGAAATCGTCCACCGCCGCGGGTGGCGAGTTCAGCAACGGCGCGATGCCGGACACGGTAGGCAGCACCAGCACCGCGTCGTCGCCGAGCAGCTCCGTCATGTGCCGTGAAATTGTGTCGCGCTTGAGTTTCAGCGGCGCGACGTCAGCGGGCGTGAGCGTCGCCGCCCACTGGATGCGTTCGCGCACGCCGGGGCCGAGAACGGGTTTGGTTTGCCTGATCCAGGCGCCGTGTTCCGCCCAGACTTCCGCGCCCTGCAGCACCTTGAAGGTTTCGAACCACTGGCGCAGTCCTTCGGCGCTCACGGTCACGGACTGAGGCTTGCCGAGGGCTTTGCCCACCCGCTCGACACCCGCCGCCAGTGCGGCGCCGACCTCCGGGCCGGCGATCGCGAAGGCGTCTTCCGCGAGCAGCACGCGCCGCACGGGTTTGGCCGCCGCCGTGCTGGCCAACAGCACGCGGCCCACCGTCTCCAGCAGCGCGGCGTCCCGCGTGAACCAGCCGGCGGTATCGAATGAGTGCGCGAGCGGAGAGGCCTCGTCCAGCGGGATGCGGCCGTGCGAGGGTCGCATGCCGAACACGCCGCAGAAGGACGCGGGTGTGCGCACCGACCCTCCGGTGTCCGAACCGAGCGCGAAGTCCACGAGCTTGCCCGCGGTCGCGGCGGCGGAACCGCTGGACGAGCCGCCGGGGATGCGCCCCGGCGCGGCGGGATTCACCGGCGTGCCGTAGTGTGCGTTCTCGCCGGCAAGACTGTAGGTCAGCTCATCCGTCTGCGTCTTGCCCACCACGCTGGCACCGGCATCGAGCAGGCGCTGCACGGCCGATGACGTCTGCGTGGCGGCGGGATGCGTCTCCAGCCATTCGGGGCTGCCGAAGCCGGTCCTGTAACCGGCGATACTGTAGATGTCCTTGATGCCGCAGGTCAGCCCGGCGAGCGGGCCGCTGGCGGCGCCTTTCGCTTCGGCATGGGTGTGGCGGCAAAAAGCGTTGAGGGTGTCGCGATCGAGGATGGAAGACATGCGCCCGATTATAAAGGGCGCAATCTGCTTCACCGCGGCCTAGCGGCGCGCATGGTCACCGCACCGCCGGCTGGAACACGAGGAAGTACTGGTTGGGCAGGAACGCATGTTCCTGGGCCAGCGCGTAACCGGCTTTTCTGAATTCCGCCTTGACCTGTTCCGGCGCGATCCGCGCTTCTTTCGGCGGCCCTTCCGGCGAGTCCATGCGGAAGTCGATGATGGCCACACGGCCGCCCGGTTTGAGCGACTCGCTCAGTTTGCTGAAATAGCGCTCGCGGTTTTCGACGTGATGGTAGACGTCCACCAGGATGACGAGATCCGCCTTCTCGGGCAACCTTGGATCGCCGGGTTTCGCCTGTATCGCGACGACGTTCTTCAGTCCCTCCTTCTTCGCGCGTTCCGCGAGGTACTTCACCATGTCGGGTTCGGTGTCGATGCCATAGACCCGGCCTTTGGACACCCTGTGCGCAATTCGCGTCGCGAAATAGCCGGTGCCCGCGCCGATGTCCGCCACCACCGCATCGGGTTTCAGCGCCAGCGCCTGGATCACCTCGTGCGGTTTCTGCCACGCGTCGCGCTTCGGGTCGTCGAACACCTGCGCCCATTTTTCGGCGCCGCCGAAGCTGTGGTCGTGTGTGTGCGGAGTCTGTGCCGCAGCCGGCAATGCCTGGAGGATGCAGAGCACGACGAACAGGCAGGCATGGGCGGGTTTGAAGGTGATCATCAGGATGCTTCCTCGTTAGCGGGCATCGACCGGCGGACCGTACAGCAAAGCACTGTCTCTTCCAGCGCGCGGAGAAGGGTCAGTGCGGATGCCGGGAGCGGGCGGCGCCCCGCGGACCGTCGGCGCCCATGGCCATGCGCGCCATCATGCCGCGGCGCATCCCGGCCATGCCATCCTGCACCAGTTCGGTCACTTCACCGGCGTGGGCCTGCAAGGCGGCCACGACTTTGGCATCCGTGGACGTGCGGGTCACGATGGAACCCTTGTCGGTCATCTCGACCACGGACTTGATCTTGTCCGCGTTGTCGAAGAGCACCGGCAGCGTGGTGCTGAACAGGTTGAACTCGCGCCCGTCCTTCAGCCGCGCCGACATGCTGGCGACATGCGCCTTGATGTCCTGCGCCACCTTCGGGTCGTCGGATTCGGTGACGGTCCTGATGCCGTCGGGCAGGTTCGTGACGGTGCGCCGGATCCGGGTGTTGTTGCGCACGAGATCCATCACCACGTCCATGTCTGCGGCCGAACCGGCATCCTGCGTGGTCAGCATTGCCGTGGGGCCGTGTCCCATGCCCTGTCCCATCATCGGACCGTGCCCCATGCCGGGGCCATGGCCTGGCGACTGGGCGAGGACGTGGGCGGCCGGGAACGCCATCAGTACAGCGATTGCAATGGCCAATGGGGGGATGCGCTTCATGTTGTTACTCCTCGATATGAAAAAAAAGGGGCGGACGCAGCCGCCCCCCTGTTGCCTAGTGCGCGTGCTCGTTCGACTCGGGTGCCGTGACGTTCGGGCCGGCGCCGGCGCGGCCTTGCGGACCGCGGTGTTCCGGCAGCGTGATGCCTTTCTCGGCGGCACGCTTCTGCATCTCGGTGCGGGTGGCCGCGGCGATCTGCTGGCGCTCTTCCGGGGTCTTCGCGTTGCGCATTTTTTCCATGGTCGCGGTGCGCTCTTCCGGCGTCATCAGTTGCTGGGCCGCCTGCGGGCCCTGGGCGCCGCGCATGCCCTGTTGCATGGCTGCCGGACCATTGCCGCCACGCATCCCATGCTGCCCCTGGACTTGCATGCCGTGTTGCGAGCCGTCCATCATGCCGGGGCCCATGCCGCCGCCCGTAGCGCCCGGGTGTGCCAGCAGCGGGGTAGCCGCCAGCGCGGCGGTGGCGAGTACTGCGCTTGCCATCAGCTTCTTCATTGCGATCTCCTGGTTGTCGTTGTGGAGCCCGCGATACCGCGGGCTCATGATCGAGATGGCGCCGGACGCGCCGGCTGCAAGCCGCAAGGATGTAAGCCTTTGTAACGGGGCAACGCACCCCCGGTTCACAACGCTGCGTTGCGCAGCCGCAGCGCGTTGGAAATCACGCTGACGGAACTGAGACTCATTGCCAGCGCCGCGATCATCGGTGACAGCAGCCAGCCGGTGAGCGGAAACAGCACGCCCGCCGCCAGCGGCACGCCGAGCGCGTTGTAGAAGAACGCGAAGGCGAGGTTCTGGCGCATGTTGGCGATGGTGGCCACCGACAGCGCCCGCGCGGTGGCGATGCCGCGCAGGTCGCCTTTCACCAGGGTCACCTGCGCGCTGTTCATCGCGACGTCCGTGCCGGTGCCCATGGCGATGCCGATGTCGGCCTTGGCCAGCGCGGGGGCGTCGTTGATGCCGTCGCCCGCCATGGCAATGATGCGGCCTTCGTGCTGCAGCCGCTCCACCAGCGCGAGCTTGTCCGCGGGCTTCACCTCGCCGTGAAACTCCGTGATGCCGAGACGCGCGGCGACGGCACGGGCCGTCGTCACGCCATCGCCGGTGGCCATGATCACGCGCAGGCCGGCGGCCTTGAGCGCGGCCAGTGCCTCCGGCGTGCTCGCCTTGACCGGGTCGGCCACCGCGAGCAGACCCGCGAGCGTCCCGTCCACGGCGAGGTGCATCACACTCGCGCCCTCGCCGCGCAGGGCTTCGGCCTGCGCCTGCAGGGCTTCGACCGCCACACCCGCGTCCGTCATCAGCGTGGCATTCCCCAGCGACACGGTCCGGCCCGCAATGACGCCGCGCACGCCGATGCCCGTCTTTGATTCAAACGATGCCGGCTTCTCCAGCGCCAGCCCGCGCTCGCGCGCGGCGCGCACGATCGCGTCCGCCAGCGGGTGTTCGCTGCCCTGGTCGAGGCTGGCGGCGAGCCGCAGCACTTCCGCCTCCATAAAGCCTTCGGCCGCCACGGCGCGCTGGAACGCGGGCTTGCCTTCGGTCAGCGTGCCGGTCTTGTCCACGATCAGGGTGTCCACGCGGCGGAAGTTCTCGATCGCGGCGGCGTCGCGGAACAGGATGCCGCACGTGGCGGCGCGGCCCGTGGCGACCATGATGGACATCGGCGTGGCGAGCCCCAGCGCGCAGGGGCAGGCGATGATCAGCACCGACACGGCATTGATGAGGCCGTAGACCCAGCGCGGCTCCGGCCCGAACAAGCCCCACGCGAAGAAGGTCAGCACCGCGGCGGTGACCACGCCGACGACAAAGTAGCCCGCAACGGTGTCCGCCACGCGTTGCAGCGGTGCCTTCGACCGCTGCGCCTGTGCGACCATCTGCACGATCTGCGCGAGCACCGTTTGTGAACCCACTTTCTCCGCGCGCATGACCAGCGCGCCGCTGGTGTTGAGCGTAGCGCCGATCAGCTTGTCTCCCGGACGCTTGGTTACCGGCACGGGCTCGCCGGTCAGCATGGATTCATCCACCGCGCTGGCGCCCTCCGTCACCGCACCGTCCACCGGCACCTTCTCGCCGGGACGCACGCGCAGCAGGTCGCCGACATGCACGTGTGTGAGCGGCACGTCTTCCTCGGTGCCGTCGGCGTTCACGCGGCGCGCGGTCTTGGGCGAAAGCTTCAGCAGCGACTGGATCGCGGCGGAGGTCCGCGCGCGCGCCTTCAGCTCCAGCATCTGCCCCAGCAGGGTGAGCGAGAGGATGACGACCGAGGCCTCGAAGTACACCGCCACGCGCCCCATGGACACGAAGGACGCGGGGAACACGCCGGGCACGACGGTGGCGACGACGCTGTAAAGAAAGGCCGCGGACGTGCCGAGCCCGATCAGCGTCCACATGTTGGGGCTGCGGTTCACCACCGACTGCACGCCGCGCACGAAGAAAGGCCAGCCGGCCCACAGCACCACGGGTGCGGCAAGCACGAGCTCGATCCAGCTCTGCGTGGCCATGTCGAACCAGTGCAACTGGTGGCCGAACATCGCCAGCACGAACACCGTCAGCGTCAGCGGCAGCGTCCACCAGAAGCGGCGGCGGAAATCCGTGAGCTCGGGGTTCTCGCCTTCGTCCAGCGTGGGCAGTTCCGGCTCCAGCGCCATGCCGCACTTCGGACAGGTGCCGGGATGGTACTGCCGGATTTCCGGATGCATCGGACAGGTGTAGCTGGTGCCCGGCGGGGCGGGCGGCGCCTCCACTGTCGGTGCGCCCGGCAAGTACTGCGCGGGGTTCGCGATGAATTTCTCGCGGCAACGCGGATTGCAGAAATAGTACGTCTGCCCTGCGTGCACGTGCTGGTGCTTCGAAGTCGCGGTCACCGTCATGCCGCAGACCAGGTCTTTCAGGGGCGCTGCAGCGAGCGGAGCGGCGCAGCAGCCGTGCGTATGTTCATGTTCATGCGCCATGCGGAACTCCGGTGGGTCTGTCGATCATGTCTAGTTCACCACTTCCATGCTGGTCACCGTGTAGTTGCCGCCGTCCTTCTCGGCGGCGAACTTCACCTTGTCGCCCGTCTTGACCAGGTCGAGCAGCGCCGGATCCTTCACTTGGAACACCATCGTCATCGGCGGCATGTCGAGGTTGGGAATGGGGCCGTGGCGCAGTGTGACCTTGCCCGTGGCCTTGTCCACCCTGCGGACTTCGCCGTCCGACAGGGGTGCCTGCGCGAGCGCAGCGGCGATGGAAGCAACCAGCAATATCGGCGTGAAAATGATGCGCTGCATGTCGAAAATTCCTGTTGATGCAGATCAATAGACGGGGTGGATACGGGTCTCAGCGATAAGACTGGTAGACACGGGTGCTGCCGTTCTTCTGGACCAGCAGCACGTCGTAAGGCGTGCGCTGGTTGCCGTAGTCGGGGCCATCCATGCCGGGCGAACCGAGGGGCATGCCCGGAACGGCGAGACCGACCGCCATGGGCCGTTCTTTCAGCAGCCGGAAGATTTCCTTTGCCGGCACGTGTCCTTCGAGCGCGTAGCCCGCGATCTCGGCGGTGTGGCAGGCACCGAGCGCGGCCGGGATTCCGAGCCGTGCGCGCGCGCTGGTGTTGCCGGTGTCGTTCACCTTGACCGTGAAACCATTGCGCGCCAGATGCGCTACCCAGTCCTTGCAGCAACTGCAATCCGGACTTTTCCATACGGTGATGGCCGGTCTGGCCGTCTGCCCGAAGACAAGCGCAGGCGCGCCCGCCCACGCGAGCAGGACCAGCGAGAATGCTCTGCGTTGCGCGTTCATGGCTTCACCACGATGCGGCCGATCATGCCCGCCGAGTAATGGCCGGCGATCAGGCAGGCGAAATCGAAGTCGCCCGCGCGGTTGAAGGTCCAGACGATCCGCCCCGTTTTGCCGGGCGCGACGTGCGCCATGTACGGCTCGTCGTGCTCCATCCCGGGATGCTTCGCCATCAGGGCGGCATGCGCGTCGAGCTCGGCTTTGGTGCCGATCACGAATTCGTGCAGCAGCTTGCCGCGGTTGCGGATCGTGAAGCGGATGGTCTCGCCCTGCTTCACCTCGATGCGGTCGGGCGTGAACCGCATGGTGTCCGTCATGCCGACCGCGATCGTGCGCGTGACCGCCTTCGCGTCGCCCGCGATGCCCCAGGGCTTCTGCTCCTTCACGACCGCGGCCTTGCCGCCGTGCGCCGCGCCTTCGTGCGCAAACGCGGACGCGGGCAACGCCAGCAGCACGGCCGCCAGCCCAAGCTTCCAATTTCTCATCTGTCTCTCCTTGAACACGGCATCAATGCCCGGCATGGCCGGACGGTTTGCGGACCCGGACTTCGGCATCCTGCACGGGCCGCTGCTTCAGCGGCATCGTCTGCCCGCCTGCGGAAGCGGCCCGCGTGGTCGCCGCCAGCGGACCGGTCCATTCGGCGGCCTGCGTGCCCGGCGGCTGTTTGAACCAGCCGGGGTCCCGGTAGTCGCCCGGCTTCTGGTCGCGGCGCACTTTCAGCACGCTGAACATGCCGCCCATCTCCACGGAGCCATACGGTCCGGCGCCCGTCATCATCGGTGCCGTATTGTCCGGCAGCGGCATCTCCATCTCCCCCATGTCGGCCATGCCGCGCTCGCCCATCACCATGTAGTCGGGCACCAGTTTCTGGATGCGCTTCACCAGCCCCTGATGGTCGACGCCGATCATCGTGTGCACGGCATGGCCCATCGCGTTCATGGTGTGGTGGCTCTTGTGGCAATGGAAGGCCCAGTCGCCTTCCTCGTCGGCGAGGAACTCGACCTGCCGCATCTGGCCGACGGCGATGTCGGTCGTCACCTCCGGCCAGCGCGCGGTCTTCGGCACGGGTCCGCCGTCGGTGCCGGTGACGGTGAACTCGTGGCCGTGCAGGTGGATCGGGTGGTTGGTCATCGTCAGGTTGCCGACGCGGATGCGCACGCGGTCGTTCAGCCGCACGTTGAGCGTGTCGATGCCCGGGAAGATGCGGCTGTTCCACGCCCACAGGTTGAAGTCGAGCATGGTCATGATCTTCGGCGTGTAGCTGCCGGGATCGATGTCGTAGGCGTTGAGCAGGAAGCAGAAGTCGCGGTCCACCTCGTCGATCAGCGGATGCTTCGCCTTTGGGTGCGTCACCCAGAAACCCATCATGCCCATCGCCATCTGCGTCATCTCGTCGGCGTGCGGGTGGTACATGAAGGTGCCCGGCCGTCGTGCGACGAACTCGTAGACGAAAGTCTTGCCCACCGGGATCGCCTTCTGCGTCAGGCCGGACACGCCGTCCATGCCGTTGGGCAAGCGCTGCCCGTGCCAGTGGATGCTGGTGTGTTCGGGTAGTTTGTTGGTGACGAAGACGCGCACGCGATCGCCTTCGACCACCTCGATCGTCGGCCCCGGACTCTGGCCGTTGTAGCCCCAGAGGTGCGCCTTGAAACCGGGCGCCATCTCGCGCACGACCGGCTCCGCCACGAGATGGAACTCCTTGACGCCGCCGTTCATGCGGAATGGCAGCGTCCAGCCGTTGAGCGTCACGACGGGCCGGTATGGCTGCCCTGCGCCGGTGACGCCCGGCGGCAGCCAGGGTGGCGCCGTGTCCGGACTTGTCTGGATCACAGGCTCGGGCATGGCGGCCAGGGCACCGCGACTCACGCCCGCGGCCGTCACCACGGTAGCCACGCCGGCTGCGGCCTGCCGGAAAAATTGCCGGCGTTTCATGAGCGGCCCCCGGTTCCTTCGTCCGCGCCCGCGAGCAGTGCCTGCAGGCTGGCCAGTGCGAGCCAGAAATCCCGGCGCGCCTGGGCGACGGCCATCTCGCTCTGGAGGCGGGCCTGCGCGCTCGCCAGCAGATCCCAGGTGCCGACCAGCATGCCGTTGTAGCGCAGCAGCGTTTCCTCCTGCAACGCGGTTGTCAGTCGCCGGACTTCTCCGGCCGATTGTTCGGCGAGCGCGTGCGTCGCGATCAGTTGCCGGTGCGCCTCCCGCACCTGCGAGCGCACGGTGCGCGCGAGTGCGTCGGCTTCGGCACGACCGAGTACGGCGCTTTCCAGTGCGTGCGGCAGTCGCTGGCGGGCGGGATCAAACTGCGGGAGCGGCAGGGCATCGATGCCCCCCGCGTCCGCGGCCTGCAGCGCCCGATCCACCATCGACGCGGCGGAGGACCGCCACGCGGCGAGTTGCGAGGGTGTCGACGCGCGTTCGCGCCAGAGGGCCTCCTGTTCAAGCTGCAGCCAACGCGAATGATTGCGCAGCGCCTGCGCCTCGAGTTCTTCAATGGGTGCGCGACTTTCGGACAGCGTGGAAAGCGCGGGCGGCGGCGGCACCGTTTCCGGCAACCGCCACTCACCCTCGCCCACGAGGCGCACCAGCGCCTCGCGCGCGCCGGCCGCCGTCTGCCCGGACCGCAGCGTCTGCCCGCGCATGCGCCACGTGTCGAGTTCGGTCTCGAGCCCCCGCGCGCGGCTCCAGTTGCCGACCTGGGTCATGCGCTGCGCGAGTTCGAGGCCGATGTCGGAAGCTTCCTGCATGCTGCGCTGACGGCGCCACTGCTCGTCCGCCAGTACCGCACCGGTCCAGGCCCGCTGCACGGCGTGGCGCAGTTCGGCGATCCCGATGCGCAGTTTCCGCAGTTCCTGTTCGCTCATGCCCGGCACCGCCATCAGATCGGGCCGTGTCAATAACGCGCGGCGCAGCGCGGCGGAAAGCTCAAGCACCGGCGCACCGGAGGCATCCTTCACGATTGCCGCGCGACGCTCCTTCGCTTCTTCCGCGCGCAGGATGTCGACATGGCCACGCGGATTGCGGCCAGCCGCGTCGTTGGCGTCCCGCCAGTCGCCGACCGCTTGCCCGACGTGCGATGGATGGTCGTCGGCGGCCAGCGTCGGCAGGGCCGTCAGGGCCGTCGCGATGGCGACGGCCGCCACGGCAAAACAGTTGTGCTTGCGATTCATGTGCTTCCCCAAACCCGATGACCTGCGAAGGCCCGCGCGCACAAGAAGCGTGCGACACAAACCATTGAAGGCGCGGAGAACCCCGGTTACTACGGACGAAAACGGCGTACGAGTGACGCCGCGGCGGGAATCGCCGCGCTTAGAGCGGGGTGGCTCTGGGGGGCTGCTGCGGAGGTTCGGGGAGGTGGCTGACCGCGCGCGCGAGCGGCGTGGCCATGGCGTGCGCGGAAGGCGCCTTTGCCGCCGCGAAGACCGTTGCGGTCACGGCGGTGAAGTGGGTGCAGCAGAGATGGCCGGCGAGCCCGCCGTCATCATCGGTGGTGCCGGGTGCACTGTCGTCACCCGCAGCAGCGTGGTGCTCGTGCGCGTTGTGCCCGTCATGCGCAGCCGCGTCCATGGAGGCGGCAGGCGCGTGCATCACGGCCGGCCCGGCGTCGCCGGCATGGCACTTAAGCGCCAATACCGGCAGCGCGACTGCCTGCAGGGGCAGCCATGCGAGCAGCAGACACGCAACGACTCGGGTGTAACGACGCATGCGGGGCATCCTAAACGGGGGCGGACAGGAAGGCAAACCGCAGCCTGTCCTGCCTACGATGGTGGCGAACCGGCAAAGTTCAAGCGGGCCGGATCGCGGGGCCTGCTCAGTGCGCGTGGCCGGCGTGAACGTCGTGCGTGAGCGCGCAGCCGGCGCCGTCCGGACCGCAATGCTCCACTTCCGCCTGGATCGTGGTGTGCGAGATCCCGAACTCCGCCTTCAGCCGGCGCCCCGCGGCGTCGAGCGCGGCCTGCGGTTCGGTGCGGTCGGCGTCGATCAGCAGGTGTGCGGTCAGGCTGGTGCGGCCACTGCCGATGGACCACACGTGCAGTTCGTGCACGTCGCGCACGCCGTTCACCGCGCGCAACGCTGCCTCGATCGCGGCGAGGTCCACGCCGTCGGGCACGCCTTCGAGCAGGACGTTCACGCTCTGGCGGAACAGCGTCCACGCGCGCGGCAGCACCCACAGTGAAATCAGCACCGCGATGATCGGGTCCACCCGCGTCCAGCCGGTGAACCAGACGATGGCGCCGCCGATGATGACGGCAACCGAGCCCAGCGCGTCCGCCCAGACTTCCAGGTAGGCACCCTTCACGTTCAGGTTTTTATCCGCGTCGCCGGCCAGGAGCCGCATACAGACGAGATTGACGGCCAGTCCCGCGGCGGCCACCACCAGCATGCCGAGCGACTCGACCGGCTCGGGCTGCAACCAGCGCAGGACCGCCTCGTACAGGATGTAGACCGCGACCAGGAACAGCAGCGAAGCATTGAAGGCCGCCGCCAGGATCTCGAAGCGGTGATAGCCGAAGGTGCGCTTGCGGTCCGCGCGCATGCGCGAGAGCCGGATCGCCGCGATCGCGATGGCGAGCGCCATCACGTCGGTAAACATGTGCGCGGCGTCGGACAGCAGCGCGAGGCTGTTGAAAGCGATGCCGCCGGCGATTTCGACGAACAGGAAGGCCAGTGTCAGGCCGAACACGATCCACATGCGGCCTTCGCTGGCGCCGCGGGTGTGGTCGTGGCCGTGCGCGTGATCGTGTGCCATGCCCTATTATGAACCGGCGACCCGACACCCACGCAAAAAAAGGGACGCACCCCGTAAGGGTGTGCGTCCCTGACCGACTGCTAGTGGGGACTACGGGCCGGTCAGCCGTTTTGCTGGGTAAAGCCGGCGCCCATGATGTCGGGCTTCGGCACGAAGATGTCCTTGCCAGAATCGACGCGAACCCAGTGGCCGTTGACGCGGTCATACGCCACACCGTCGGACGACGCCGCGATGCTCTCCTGGGTGACGAACTGCGGCGCCCCGAGTGCCGGCGTGGGGTATTGTGTGCGGTCCACCGCGCTGAACGGCGCAGGCATCGCGGCGCTGTCGTGGGTGTAGAAATCCGCGGCCGAAACGGCAAACGGGGCAGAGGCGGCGATCAGGATGGCGAGGGTCGATTTGCGGATGGTGTTCATGTCATTTCTCCAGTTCAGTTTGAGGTTGGTTTCAAAGCACCCCTGGGGGTGATGCCCTGTTGCCTTGGCATGGGTGCATAGTAGGGACCCGACCCCGACGCCAACCCGACATCCACCTTACAAATTTGTAAACTTGCGGCCCTTTCCGTTGAGGCACCATGCGCATCCTGATTGTTGAAGACGAAGCAAAGCTCGCGGACTACGTTCACAAGGGCCTGACCGAGAATGGATACGTGGTGGACATTGCGCGCACGGGCATCGACGGCAAGCATCTCGCGGTGGAGGGCGAGTACGATCTCGTGCTGCTGGACCTCATGCTGCCCGGCATCGACGGCTTCGGCGTGCTGGCGGCGCTGCGCAAGGAAAAGAACACGCCCGTGCTGATGCTCACCGCGCGCGACAAGGTCGAGGACCGTGTGAAGGGACTGCAGGGCGGCGCCGACGACTACCTCGTGAAACCCTTCGCGTTCTCGGAACTGCTCGCGCGCATCCAGGCGATCCTGCGCCGCGGCGGCGGGCAGGAAACGACCGCGCTCAAACTCGCGGACCTGGAAATGGACCTCGCACGGCGCAAGGTATCCCGTGCCGGTCAGGAGCTCCGCCTCACCGCCAAGGAATTTCTGCTGCTGTCGCTGCTGTTGCGGAGGCAGGGACAGGTGCTTTCGCGCACCACCATCGCCGAGCAGGTATGGGACATGAACTTCGACAGCGAAACCAGCGTCGTCGAAGTCGCGATCCGCCGGCTGCGCGCGAAACTGGACGATCCCTTCGGCTCGAAGCTGCTGCACACCGTGCGCGGCATGGGCTACGTGCTGGAGCCGCGTCCGTCATGATGCGCATGGCCCGGTTCAGGCTGAACTCCATCGCCCGGCGCCTCACGCTGGTGTTCGGCCTCATCGCGTTTTCCGTGTTCGGCGCGATCGGCGGCCTTCATTACTGGGCGCTGGAGCAGGAGTTGATGGCGCAGGAACGCGACGAGCTCATGGGCAAGGTCGCGGTGATCCAGCGCATGGTCGCCGAGTACGATCATCCGCGGCAGAGCGGCGAGTTGCTGCAAAAGCTCAGGAACCTCGGCGCCGGTCACGGCGGACTGCGGGTCTGGATCGTAGACCCCGCCGGCAAGGTCGTTTACGGAGAGGGAACGGTGCCGGACACAAACATGGACGACGATCCGCACGTGAAATGGACCGGCGGCCGCATCCTGTACGTGTTTCCGAAGTTCGATCTCAACTCCGGCGTGTTTCCCGGTGCGCAGATGATCCTTGCGATCGACACCACGTCGCGCGCGCGCCTGCTCGCCGTCCACGGCTGGGTCATCGTCCTGATCTCGGCGGCCGGCTTCATGGCGACCGTCGGGCTCGCCGCGTACGCACTCCGGCGCGGTCTGCGGCCCGTGCGCCGTCTCGCGCGGCGCGCGGCGACGATCGCGCCCGACACGCTTTCCGCCCGGCTGCCGACCACGGACATCGATCTCGAACTGGTCGAGTTCGCGCAATCCTTCAATCTGGCGCTGGATCGCGTGGAAACCGCCTACCGGCAGCTCGAGGGATTCAATGCCGATGTCGCGCACGAACTGCGCACGCCGCTCGCAAACCTGATCAGCGGCACGCAGGTCGCGCTGTCCCAGCAGCGTTCCGCGGAGGAGTTGCGCGAGGTCCTGGCCTCCAGCCTCGAAGAGTTCGAGCATCTCAAGATCGTGGTGAGCGACATGCTGTTCCTCGCGCGGGCCGACCGCGGCGAACGCGCGGCGGAAATCGGTGCTGTATCGCTGGCGGCCGAGGCGCAGCGGGTCGCGGAGTTCTTCGAGGCGACGCTGGAAGAACGCGGCCTGCGCCTCGCGATCGAGGGCGACCACATGGCCGATGCCAACGCGTCGCTCATCCGGCGCGCGCTGGTGAACCTGGTGGACAATGCTATCCAGTACACGCCGGATGGCGGCGCCATCATCATCGCGATCGACACGGGCGACGGGATGGTGCGGCTGCGGGTGCGCAATCCGGGCGAAACGATTGCCACCGCCGACCTGCCGCGGATTTTCGACCGTTTCTACCGCGCTGATCCCGCGCGGGCGGCGCGCGGCGAGAGCCAGGGACTCGGCCTGGCCATCGTGCAGGCCATCGCGCGCATGCACGGCGGCGACGCGGCCGCGGCCTCGCGGGCCGGCTTTACCGAAGTTGGATTCACGCTCCCTGCGTGACGCGGGCTACGGGCGATACAGTTGCACCGGCGCCCGGGAAAACGTCATGCGCCCGCGCTTGAAGCCGTAGAGCGGCGGCGCAAGTTCCGCCACCGCCTGCTCCGCCGACGTGCAGTCGAGCACCACCAGGTCGGCCTGCCGCCCAACCTCCACACCGTAATCCGGCAGCCGCAGCAACTGCGCGGACCGGCGCGTCACCATCTCGAAGCATTCGCGGATGTCCTGCTGGCTGCCGGCCTGCGCGATGTTCGCGTAGAGGTTGGCCATGCGCGTGAGCGAGCAGTCGCCGAAGGGCGTGAACGGGTTCAGCACGTTGTTGGTGGACAGCGAGCAGTTGACGCCCTTCTTCAGCAGCCGGTGCGCCGGCGTCACACCGCGCGGTACTTTGTGGTCGTGGTCGCGGCTCATCAGGTAGAGATCGGTCGAGGGCAGCACGGTCACCGCCACGCCGGCGTCCGCCAGCCGCAGCGAAATTTCGTCCAGTTTCGCGGGCGGGATCAGCGACAGCTTGGTGACGTGCCCCACCGCAACGCGGCCGCCATACTGGTGCTTCTCGGCCTGCTCGCAAACGTACTCAACATCCATAGTGTCCGGCGTGGCGCCGAAATCGAGGTGCATGTCGATGTCGGCGTCGAAGTCGCGCGCCATCTTGAAGACGCGGTCGATCTGGCCGTGGGGATCGGTGTCGGTGTAGGGCGCCGCGCCCACCACCCGCGCGCCGCGCTTGAGCGACTCGCGCATCAACTCCTCGGTGCCCGGGTTGTTGGTCAGGCCTTCCTGCGGAAACACGCACACCTCGATGTCCATCGCCCAGGCGTGGTCCTTCACCGCCTGCAGGATGCCGTCGAGCCCGCGCAGGCCGATGCCCGGATCGACCTCCACGTGGGTGCGCATAAAGCCGGTGCCGTGGCTGATGGATTTTTCCAGCGTGCCGCGCGCGCGGCCGTAGACGTCTTCGGCCGTAAACGTCTTCTTGGCGGCGGCGACTTCCCTGATCGCCTCCTCGAGATCGCCCTTCTGCGACTGGCAGCGGTCGAGGATGCAGGACTTGTCGAGGTGGATGTGGCTCTCGCAGAAGCTCGGCGTGACGAAACGGCCGCCCAAGTCGATGTCGCGGCCGCTGATGGTGAGGTCGTGCGCGATGATCTCGATCTTCCCGTTGCGGATGCCGATATCCACCGGCCGTTCCGTGGCGGGCCGTCCCAGCACACGGGCATTGCGCAGCATCAGGTCCATGCGTTCATTCCTTCATTTCAGCTTGCGCCGAGGTAGGCGCGCGCCAGCGCCGGATCCGTGCGCAACGATTCCGCGCTGCCGGCATGCACGATGCGGCCGGACGCCAGCAGGTAGCCGCGGTCGGCCACGGCGAGCGCGTTGGCCGCCATCTGGTCCACCAGCAGGATGGTAACGCCGTCGTCGCGCAACTGGGCGAGCACCTCGAACAATTCCCGCACCAGCGAGGGCGCGAGCCCCAGCGACGGTTCGTCGAGCAACAGCACCCTCGGCCGCGCGAGCAGCGCGCGCGCGAGCGCCAGCATCTGCTGTTCGCCGCCGGACAGCAGGCCCGCCCGGTTTTTCCGGCGCCGTGCCAGCACGGGAAAGCGCGCGAGCATCGTTTCCAGTTCCTCCGGCCGGAAATCGCGGCGCGCGAAGGCGCCGAGCCGGAGGTTGTCCTCGACGGACAACTCGGGAAACACCTGCCGTCCTTCGGGTGCCAGCACGAGGCCCAGGCGGGCGAGCCGGTGCGCCGGCTCCGCGGCCACCTCGCGACCCGCGAGCAGAATCTGCCCGCGCACCGGCCGCAGCAGGCCGGCCAGTGATTTCATGAGCGTGGACTTGCCGGCGCCGTTCGCGCCCAGCAGGGCGACGAACTCGCCGGTGTTGACGGCGAGGCTCACGCCGTCAAGCACGCCGATCGCACCGTAGCCGGCATTGAGCGAAGCGACCGCGAGCACTTCATCGTGCTGCGGCTGGCGGCCGGCCGGCCGCGGATGGGCCGCGCGTCCGGCTTCCTCGCCCAGGTAGGCCTTGATCACGGCCGGGTCTGCGCGCACGGCATCCGGCGCGCCCTGTGCGATGCAGCGGCCGGCGTCCAGCACCACCACGCGGTCGGAGATGCCCATCACCAGCGGCATGTCGTGCTCGATCAGCACCACAGTAAGGCCCGCGTCGGCGATACGGCGCAGCAGCGTGCCCAGCGTCTGTGTGTCGCCGCTGTCCAGACCCGCCGCCGGCTCGTCGAGCATGAGTACCGCCGGTTCCGCCGCCAGCGCGCGGGCAATTTCCACCAACCGCCGGTCCACGTGCGGCAGCGCACCGGCGCCGGCTCTCGCATCGCCGCGAAAGCCCACGAAATCGAGCAGTGCCCGCGCGCGCGCGACCGCCGCCGCATCGGCGTCCGCCTCGCGCAGCGGCGAACCGAAGCCGCCGCGCTGCATCGCCGCAAGCATGTTCTCCAGCACGCTCATCTGCCCGAACAGTTGTGAGGTCTGATAGGTGCGCGCGATGCCGGCGCGGGCGACGGTGTGCGGCGCAGCGCCCGCCAGTTCCACCCCGCCCAGCTTCACCGAACCCCGGTCGGGCGAATAAAAGCCGCCGATCAGGTTCAGCACCGTGGTCTTGCCGGCGCCATTGGGGCCGATAAGGCTCGTCACCTGCCCGGGTTCTGCGCGAAACGCGACGCCGTCCACCGCCCGCACGCCGCCGAAAGCGATCGCCAGGTCCGCTACCGCCAGCGGCTGCGCGGCGCGCGGCGCAAGCACTACCGGTCCCGCAGACGGCGCGGCTTTCTCAGGCACCCGCCGGATAAAGCGCCCGAGCAGACCGGCGATGCCGCCGGGCGCCACCCACAGCACCACCAGCATCAGCACGCCGAAGAACAGCACGCGGTACTCGGCGAGCCCCGACAGCAGTTCCGGCAGCACGACGACGATGATGGCGCCGATCACCGGGCCGTAGGTGCGCTCGGCGCCGCCGATCATCACCACCAGCACGAACAGGATGGACTGGAAGAAGGAGAAGCTCGACGGACTCACGAAGGTGGTGAGCGGCGCAAACAGCCCGCCGGCGGCACCCGCCAGCGCCGCGGAGATCGTGAAGGCGGCGGTGCGCACGACCACGACACTGTAGCCCAGTGAGCCGGCCGCGGTCTCCGCGTCGCGCGTCGCGCGCATCGCCAGGCCCCAGCCGCTGTCGTGGAAGCGGCGATACGCGGCGATACAGGCCACCGCCAGCGCGATGGCGAGCAAGGCGAGCGCGCGGTCGCTGAACTCGTAGCCCGGCACCGCCGGATGCGGGATGTTCATGAGCCCGTTGGACCCGCCGGTCACGCTGCGCCATTCGATGGCGAGATACTCGACGATGAAGCCGAAGGCGATCGTGACCATCGCGAGATAGGGGCCGGACACGCGCAGCGCGGCGAGACCGACGCCTGCGCCGACAGCCGCCGCCAATGCGACCGCCGCGGGCCACGCCAGCCAGAACGGCACGCCGGTCTTCGTGGTGAGCGCGGCCACCGCATAGGCGCCAAGCGCGTAGAAACCGACATGACCGAAGGACACCTGGCCGGTCAGGCCCAGCAGCACATTGAGCCCGACGCCGACGGTGATCGTCAACGCCGCGGTGGTGATGAGGTACAGGTGGTAGTTGTTGGCGCTGCCCGCATACGCGCACGCCGCCACGGCCAGCACGGGCAACAGCCAGGCGCTGCGGGCGTTCATACTTTTTTCACCGCGGCCCGGCCGAACAGTCCGTGCGGGGCGATAGCGAGCGCCGCGATGACGAGGCTGAAGGTCAGCAGATTCGTATACGCGGAGCCAAGCCACACGGTGATGGCCGCCTCGGTCAGGCCGAAGAGGAAGCCGGCGATCACCACGCCGCGCGCGCTGGCAATGCCGCCGAGGATCGCGACCGCGAAGGCCTTGATGCCGAACAGCGTGCCCATATCGGCCGACACGGCGAACAACGGCGCGATGAGGATGCCGGCGATGCCGGCGAAGACGGTGGAGACCGCATAGGACGCGGTGATCGCGGCCGATACGTTGATGCCCATCAGGCTCGCGGCCGCCGGATTCTGGACCACCGCGGCCAGCGCCTTGCCCAGGCGCGTGCGCTGCGTGAACAGGTGCAGGGCCAGCGCGATGGCGATGCCCACCAGCGGGATGACGGCCTGCAGCGGCGTCACGGCCAGCTCGCCGATCCGCCAGGGCTCGCCGCCGATGAGCGTCGGCAGGCTGCGCGGCTCCTTGCCGAAAGTGAAGAGGACGACGTTTTCCAGAACGATGCCGACCGCAATGGTGGACATCAGCCACGCGTTCGAGCCCGCGCGCACGAAGGGCCGTACGGCGAAACGCTCTATGGCGGCACCCCAGACCGCGCAGAGCAACAACGCGCCGAACGCGGCAAGGGGCAAGGGCCAGCCCGCCTTGAAGTGCAGGGCGTAGGCCAGCACCGCGCCGAGCATCATGGAGGTGCCCTGCGCGAAGTTCACCGTGTTCGACACGGCGAACGTGATGTAGAAGCCCAGCGCGAGCAGGCCGTACATGCTGCCCAGGCCCAGGCCCGAGACGAGCGCGAGTGAAAACATGGCGTGGATGGTAACCGGATAAACGAACGCCGCGCCGGCAGCCTAGAGTCTGTTATGGACCTAAACGTGCGCGGCGTTGAGCCAAAAGGGCCCGGATGCTAGGCGCGAGGAGGCCGCGTAGCCCCTCTACGCAACGA
>JBOIEQ010000074.1:0-19531 GCA_050741255.1 Burkholderiales bacterium
CCTGATCGGCACCCAGCAGGGTGAGCCTGGGATCGAGGCGCTCCGGGCACTGGTCACCGACGACGTTGGAGCCGCCGCCGCGATCGGCGCGCGGGCAGACCTGGTACGAGCGGTACTGGCGGTCGTCGAGCACGGAGAACTCCGCGAGCGTGCCCCACGCGCTGCGGTCGTAGAGCCGCATGTCCGGGCCCTGCGGCAGGGCCGCGGGCCGCAGCGGCATGTGTTCGTAGTAGGCGCGGTAGGCGGCGGCGCGGCGGGCGAGGAAGTTCGCTTCCAGGCGTTCGGCCCGGTCGTTCGCGTAATCGTTGTCCACCTCGTGGTCGTCCCAGGTCACGAGCCAGGGCGCGGCGGCGTGCATGGCCTTCAGGTCCGGGTCGGTTTTGTACTGGGCGTAGCGGACGCGGTAGTCGGACAGGGTGTAGGGCTCGGGTGTCGCGTGCTTGCGTACGTGGTCGCGTCCCCACGACGACTCGTAGATGTAGTCGCCGAGGAACACGACGAGGTCGAGGTCTTCCGCGCGCATGTGGCGGTAGGCCGCGTAGTAGCCCTGTTCGTATTGCTGGCAGGACGCGAAGGCGAAGCGCAGCCGGGGCGCGGCGTCGTCCGGCGCGGGTGCGGTGCGGGTGCGGCCAAGGGGGCTGACGGCGTCACCTGCCATGAAGCGGTACCAGTACCAGCGGCCGGGCGCGAGCCCGTTGGCTTCCACGTGCACGCTGTGCGCGGCGTCGGGCGAGGCGGTGACCGTGCCGCGGCCGGCGATGTCGCGGAAGGCTTGGTCGCGCGCGATCTCCCAGCGTACTTCGACCGTCGCGGGCGGCATGCCGCCGGCGGGTTCCAGCGGTTGCGGCGCGAGGCGCGTCCACAGCACCACGCTGTCCGGACGCGGCGAACCGGAGGCGACGCCGAGCGAATACGGATCGGCATCGAAGCGCGGCTGCGCCCAGGCGCGGCGCGCGAATGGCGGCGCGAGCAGGGCGTACGCGGCGAGCGCGGCCGTGCCGGTCAGCAGGCGGCGGCGGTTCGGGTCGGTCGTCATGCGGCGGTTTCGCGTGCGCGCGCCCGGTCGAGCGCGGGGCGCGCATTCAGCCTTTGCAGGTAGGTTTCGAGGACGGGCGGGTCCAGCGGCACTTTTGCCGACTTCGCCCACGCCAGCGTATGCCCGGCAAGGATATCCGCGCCGCTGAAGCCGCCGTTAAGCAGGAAGTCACGCCCGGCGAGGTGCGCGGCCAGCTGGCGCGCGGCGTCGGCGAATTCCCAGCGCGCGGTGGCCTCGACGCCGGCGACGCGCTTGTCTTTCGGCAAGATGAAACGGTGCTTCGCGATCGCCCAGATGGGCGGTTCCAGCTCGGTGATCGCGAAGGAACACCAGCGAAAGTAGTCGGCGCGGGCGGCGGCGCCCGCGGGCACCAGGCCGGAATCAGGAAAACGTTCGCCGAGGTAGGTGACGATCGCGGCGGATTCGGTGAGCGTCAGGGCGCCGTCCACCAGCACCGGCAGCTTGCCGGCCGGGTTGATCGCGAGGAAGTCCGGCTGCCGCCCCTCGCCCTTGAACAGGTCCACGTGCGCGTAGTCGTAGGGCGCGCCGGTTTCTTCCAGCGCCCACGCCGCGCGCAGCGAACGGGAATTGGGGCAGCCGTACAGGATCAAGTGGCGAGATCCGTGGTGTCAGGGCTGTCGGGGGTCGGCATGGTTCGAGGACACGGGGAGTTCCTGCTTCCAGGTTTTGCCCTCATCCGCTGTGGACAGCACTTCCCATCCAGCCCGGATCAGAACCTCTCCTCGCGGACTGACCCAAAGAACTTCGCCCCCGATATCGAAAGTAGATGGCGAACCCATCGGTTTCCAGGTTTTCCCGCCATCGACGGTTTTTACCAGCTGGTTGGTAACACTGAATGCACCGCGCGTGATATCGATCCCGTAGCCGGTCTGCCGGTCGACGAAGTAGAACTTCGGTGGTCCTTCGGTTTCGCCATGCACCCAGGTTTTTCCGCTGTCCGGGGTCGAGGACATGTAGTACGACATGCCGTTTTGGCGGGAGATCAGCGTTTCTCCAGACGGAAACTTCTGCCACTGGTAGATCCAGAAATCCTGCTTCTGGACCGAAACATTCAGGGTTTTCTTGTCGATGATATGAAAGTCGGAGGTGCGGCGGATGCCGGCGTGATTGACCGGGAGCACCAGGAAGGCTTCGGTAGATAGCGCCGGATTCCAGAACCAGAACGATGCCTCGAGTTCCAGGAGCTTGCGCGGCTCCGCATTCGCGTTCGCGAGATCCGGATTGTGATACACGATCGTCCTGCGCAGATCGCACGCGACGATGATCGCACCGTTCCCGGGCAGCGGTTCGACGTGCGTAACGGCCATGTCTCGGTTGGGAACCTGGTGGCGGATCCAGGACTTCGCGCGGTCCATCACGAAGTAAAAGCCAAAATCGGCGCCCGCGATGAGTCTGCCGTCGTCCGTACGCCGTACGTAGGTGAGGGTCGCGAGATTGTCCAGCGGCTGCGAACGCCACAAGCCCGTGGAGTCACGCTCCAGTACCTGTCCGAGCACGGTGCCGCCGATGACCGATTTTGCGTCGGCCTGTTCCGCCTTGGAAAGCTGGGATGCCCACGATCTCGCCCGGGCCACGTCTGCGGATTCTGCGGCATCGGGACGGGGTTGCACCCAACCAGGACCCATCGCGAGGGTGAGCGACTGCCCCGTGATGCGCTGCAAGTCGGCGAGCGCCGTCTGCCGGCCCATCGGTCCCTGCACGGACTGTATACCCCAGACCTTGCCCTCCTTGCCGACGGGGGGCGCAAAAACGAGAACACCGAGGTTGGACGTTTCGCGGGCGCTGACTCTGAACGTGCCGAGGCGGGAACGGATCTGCTGCGAATCCGTCATGAGGGCCGCCATCAGCAGTCCCGGCGGACTTCCGGCGAGGCCGAGTACTTGCGTGATTTCGTAGTCGCCCTCGTCGAGATGGGCATAGAACACGGAGGCTGTGCTGCCGAGTCCTGCAAGGTCGCTCAACGTGATGGGCGCCCCCGTGCGCTTCGACTCGATGACGAGTTCGGTCCATTTGGCATTCAGCACCCCTGGCGGACGCACATTGATGGTCTCGACAAGTACAGCGCCCTGGCCGGCTTTGGGCTGCGAATCGATCGTGACGTTGCTCCCGGAGCGATGCACGCCGGGCGTGCCGCAGCCGGAGAGCAAGAACGCCAACGCAACGAGTGCTGCGACCGCGGACGAGCGTATTCCGCAAGTAATGCCACCATTCCCCTGCATGCTGCCTCCCGTTTTTTCGTCGTGAACGATGGCGGCGCTGCCCGCCCCGGTGGTTCGGTCTGAATCAGCTTGCGGCATTCCTGCCCGCGATCTTCCCGGTGACGAAACACTCCGCGATGTTGCCGCCCGACAGGTACAGGTGCCCGAAGGAACTGCCGAGCTCGCCCGCGGCAAACAGGCGGGGAATCGGCGCGCCGTAGGCGTCGATGATGCGGCACTGCGCATCGTGCACCGGGCCACCCTGCGTGTTGGAGAGCGTGGCCCACACGCGCGAGCCGTAGAAGGGCGCCTCAATGATCGGTTGCATCGACCCCGCCGGACGGTTGAAGTCCGCGTCGTGGCCGGCCTTGCACTGCGCGTTCCAGCGCTCGACGCTGGCGGTCACGGCCGCCGGCTCGAGTCCCAGCTTTGCCGCGAGACCGGCGAGGGTGTCCGCTTTCTGGATGATGCCGTTGCCGACTTCCTTGAGGTTGTCGTCGCTCCAGTCGTAGCGCAGCCCCTCATCGTTGGAGGCGGCCTTGCCGAGCGGATACATCTTGCGACCCGCTTCGTCGCACAGCATGAACGCAGGGTTGCGCGGGAAGCGCTGTTGGACCGGGTCGTAGTACGCCAGCGGCCGCACGCCGGTGTCCTGGGTGTAGGGGTGGTACTCGGACATGAAGCGCTTGCCGTCGGCGTCCAGCAGGATCCACGCCATCTTCAGGCGCACCTTGTCCTGCTCGCCGGGGAACCAGTCGGGGAAACGCTTCATCCGGATGCCGTACGGGTAGGCCGGATCGGTGTGGCGGAAACCGTAGGCGCCGTGCACGTGCCACATGTGCCACAAGGCGGCGCCGAGATCCTGCGCCATGCGGATGCCGTCGCCGGTATTGTTTTGCGCGGAGGCATTTAGCACCGGCATGCCTTCGAGGAATTGCGCCTTCATCGCCGCGTTGCCCTCGAAACCACCGCAGGACAGCACGACGCCGCGCTTCGCCTCGATGGCGTATTCGCGATCACCCGCCTTGACGCGGAGGCCGCGCACCGCGTTCGTGTCCGGATCCGCGATCAGCCGCCGCGCGGCCACGCCGAGGCGCGGCTCGATGCCGCGACTCCGCAGGTGGTCGTGCACGATGCGGAACAGCTTCGGCCCGCCGGGCGCGCCGTTCGCCCACGGATACTCCTTGCGCGCATCGAAGCCGGGCACGTCCATCACGGTCGTGTGATAGAAAGTATTGGTGCCCGGCAGCGGGTAGTTAGCGCGGATCTGCCGCCGGTACGGATCGCCGGTTTTCTCGCGCTCGGCGTTCTCCTCGACGGAGGTCAGGATGCGCGCGCCGTTGATTTTCCCGAGTTCGCGCACGGTGGCCTCCATTCCGCACATGCCGTCCGCCAGCGCGCGCACCACGTCGTCCGGCGTGCGTCCCGCGTTGGTCGCCTGGAGATAGGTGAAGGCCTCGTCCGGATCGTGCGCGCTGCGCACCGCCCCGTAGGAGCAGATCGACAGGCCGCCGGGCACGCTGTTCTTGTCGATCAGCAGCACGCGGGCGCCCGCATCGTGGGCGTGCATCGCGGCGATGCCGCCTGCGAGGCCGAAGCCGACGATGACGACGTCGAAACTTTCGTCGAAACCTTGCTTCACAGGAGCGGGCGGGCGGGAGAGCCGAGTTGCTGGAAGACGATGATGCCGCCGGCGGCCGGGGGCGCCACGGCGGCGAAGCGCCCCGCACCCAGATCGACCGTGGCGACGAGGCCGCGCGAGCAGGCGGCGCGCGCGGCCCCGATGTTGTGCGTGGCGATCACAGTGCCCGCGATCCACGGCAGCGACGGCGGGGTGACGCCGAAGACACGTTCGGTCTGCATGGGGTCGAGGAACAGGAATTGCCCGCGCTGCGTCTGCAGCAGCGGCGTGCCGTTCGAGAGCGCCGGTGCCAGGCCGCTGAAGCGCGCGTAGCGGGCCACGGCCTCCGCGGGGTCGGCCACGCACAGGATGACGGCGGCGAGACCGACCGCGCCATTCGCGTGCGTCATCCAGCGCGGCTGCCACGGCAGCTCCGGCGTCAGGTGCTGGCAGTACTGGATGCGGCCTTCGGGCATGGTCCCGGGGGCCACACGCACGACCGCGAAGCGCGCCGTGCCTTCGCCTTCCGGCGTGCCGAGCGCCCGCTGCAGCGCCACCGTCGGCTGCGGACCGAAGCCCGCCTGCTGCAGCCGCGCGTGGTCCACGTTCGCGTCGGGTGTACCGAAGGCGATCAGGTGCACGCCGGTGTAGCGCCCGATGGCTTTCCACAGTTCCTGCGCCACCGGGGTCTCGCGCGACACCGGCGCCAGCATCTCGATGTAGCCGGCGCGGAACATGATCGTGCGGTTGCCGGTGCCTGCGGGCACCAACTGCCCGCCCGGGGTGAGGCGGTGCATCTGCAGCGAAAACGGTGGCAGCGTGAAGCCCATCGCCTCGAACGCGCCCGAACCGGCATCGACATCCGGCACGAAGTGGGCGACGTGATCGAGGTTGACCTGCCCGGGCGGCGGGACCTGGGCGTCGTGGACGGGGAGGCGGGGGGGCATACGGAGGAGTGGGGCGAAACGCGGGCGACGACAATCGCACGTGCAGGTCGCATTTTCAACGAAATCACCGTGGCCGTCACGCGGGAAGGGCGCTTGATGCGGAGGCGGGGTTGCGCTACCGTCCGCGCTGTTTGCCATGCGCTCGAACAGACCATGGCATCCATCCGGACACTCCTGCGCAGCAAGGCCAGCCGTATGGTCGATGTCATGCTCGCGAAGGCGCGCGAAATGAAGGCGCGGCCAGTGAGAGAGGCGGCGGGGCCGCGGCGGCCTGCCTGAACGGTTTTACGGCGCAGGTCCGGCGCCGCTGCAGCAATATCAACAACGCAAATCCCACCAACGGACTTTTGCATGCCGCAATCACCACAGGATCGCATTGCACGCGCCTGGGAAGCGTTGCAGCGCGGCGACGCCGCGACTGCGGAGCGGCTCTCCAGGCAGGTCCTCGACCGTGCGCCCCGGGAGGTCCCGGCGCTGGTGCTTCTCGGCACGGCTCGCATGCTGCGCGGTCAACTCGACTCGGCGGTGACGCTCTTCACGCGAGCGCTCGGTGAAGACCCCCGGAACGCCATTGCGCTCGAGCACCTTGGCCTGGCCAACCTGATGCTCAGCCGGTTCGCCGATGCTGAACGCATCCTCGCGCAGGCGCTTGCGCTGCCGCGTGCGCCTGCGACCGCCCACATGCGTCACGGGCTGGCGCTCCTGCATCTTGGCAGGTCGGGGGAGGCCGTCACTGCGCTGAATCGCGCGGTAACGCTGGACCCCGGGAATGTCGACGCGCGCATCAATCTGGCACACGCGTTCGCCGATGCGGGAGAGCAGGGCAACGCGCGCAGCGCACTGGATGCGGCCCTCGCCATCGCGCCGAACCATCCCGACGCATTGTTCAACGTCGGCGTGCTCTGCCTGCAGGAGGGCGACCTGGCGGAAGCACGCCGCTGGTTTGGACGGGCGATAGAGGTCGCTCCGCAACACCTCGAAGCCCATATCAACCTCGGCGTCGCGTGGCAGAGCGAAGGCAAGCTGGACCAGGCGATGGCAGCGTTTCGCGAAGCCACGCGGATTGATCCGCAATCAGCGCAAGCGCAATTCAATCTGGGCCAGGCGCTGAATGCGGCCGGTCTGATGGCGGAAGCACTGACTTGTTTCCGGCGCGCGCTGGACCTGCAACCCGAACACCCGGAGGCGCGCTGGGCATACACGGTTGGGCAAATACCGGCGATGCCGGAATCGATCGAACACCGGCAGGAAGCCCGTTGCGCGTTCGAGCGCGAGCTCGGGGTGCTCGCCGCATCGCTCGCCGAGCATGAGTTCGAAGACGCCTACAAGGGCGTCGGCGCGCTCCAGCCTTTTTTGCTCGCCTACGACGCCCGGAACAACCGCGACCTGCTGGGTGCGTATGGAGCGTTGTGCACGCGGGCGATGTCACAGTGGCAGTCGCGCACATCGCCACCGCCGGGCGAGCGGCCGCGGGCGTCAGGCAAGATCCGTGTAGGCGTGGTCTCGCAGCACTTCCGAAACCACTCGGTGTGGAACGCGATCGTCAAAGGCTGGTTCACACAGCTGGATCGCGACCGCTTCGAGCTGCACGCCTTTCATGTCGGCGGCGCCGAGGACGGCGAAACGGCGCTTGCAAAATCGCTCGCCACAACATTTGCGCAGGGTCCCCGCAGTCTCGGCGGCTGGGTCGGGGAGATTGCGGCCCGGGCACCCGACATCCTGCTGTACCCCGAGGTGGGCATGGATCCAATGACGGTACAGCTCGCCAGCCTCAGGCTCGCACCGGCGCAGGCCGCCAGCTGGGGTCATCCGGAGACGACCGGGCTGAACAGCATCGACTACTACCTTTCAGCCGAGCTGCTGGAACCCGGGAACGCACAGGCCCACTATGTGGAACGGCTCGTCAGGCTTCCCGGATTGGGTTGCTGGAACGAGCGGCCCGCAACCGTTCCGGCCGATCTCGATCCACGGCAGCTGGGCATCCAGGTGAACGAGCCGTTGTTCATCTGTCCCGGAGTGCCGTTCAAATACGCGCCTGAGCACGATCGGGTCTTCACCGATATCGCGACGCGGCTTGGGCGCTGCCGGTTCGTATTCTTCCAACATACAATCGAGCACATGACGCAGCAGTTCCGCACGCGGCTGGCCGCGCAGTTCGAGCGTGCCGGCCTCGACTTCGAATCGCACGTCACGTTCGCAGGCTGGCTTGCCCTGCCCGACTTTCTTGGCCTTCTGAAGCGGGCCGACGTCTTCCTCGACACCATTGGCTTTTCAGGTTTCAACACGGCCAGCCACGCCGTGCAGTGCGCGCTTCCCATCGTGACGTGCGAGGGCGCCTTCATGCGCGGCCGTCTCGCCAGCGGGATCCTCCGGCGGATGGGTCTCGGCGACCTCGTCGCCGACAGCGTCGACGATTACGTGGCTCGGGCCGTCAAGCTCGGCGCCGACGCAAGTGAACGCAGTGCGCAGCGCAAGCGGATCGCGGATGCGCGCAGTATGCTTTACGAGGATCGCGAGTCCATACAGGCGCTCGAGCGTTTTCTGCTCGAGGCGACGCGCAGCGATGCCCATGCATCCGACAGCTAGCCTGGACAAGGAGCGTGTTATGAACCATCAGGACAAGAAAGTGAAGGGAACAATGGGAACCAACGGGATCGTAGTCAGTTGTCGCCATCAACTCCGCAGTTGCAAGGCTTGAGCGCCATGACGACGCTCACCCGCAGCAAGGCCAACCAGATTATCGAAATCGCCTTCGCGAAGGCGCGCGAAATGAACGCGCGTCCGCTCGGCGTCGTGGTCGTGGATGCGTCGGGCGACATCATTTCCGCGCAGCGCGAGGACGGCGCCAGCATGTTCCGCATCGACGTGAGCCGGGCCAAGGCGTGGGGTGCGGTGGGCATGGGCACCTCCGGACGCGGGCTCGCCGCGCGCGCGAAGGATAATCCGAACTTCCTGCTGGCGCTGGCGCACACCGCCGGCGGCAAGTTGATCCCGCAGCCGGGCGGCGTGCTGATCCGGGGTGCCGACGGGAGCATCCTCGGCGCGGCGGGGGCGAGCGGCGGCGCGGCGCCGGAAGACGAGGCCGTGTGCGTGCACGGCATTACGGTGATGGGGTTTCAGGCGGAGGCGTGATCTGGTGGCCAAGCCTATATTGCGCTTAATGAGTACGACACCATTTAATTTTAGCGGCAATTTATCGTGAATGATGTCATCACCACACGGGAAGCATCGAGTAATCGTGGTTGCAAGCTCATCGGGGTGTTTGCATTATTTGTCTGGATGCATGGGGTTTTCGGTCTTTGGCCCCTTCCAGGAAACTCGGATTCTCTACCCATAAACCTTCAATGGTCGCTGTGGGTGGAGATCTTGCTCTTCACTTTTTTTGGAATGATTGCGGGCGTAATGGCCTATCGATCAATTCGGCTATGGTGGCTCATGATTCTGGTTACATCGGGAATTGTGGTTCTTATCAACGTACCGCCGTTGGTAACCAACCTCCATGATTCTCCAAGCTTCGAGCACTGCCTTAAAGTGTGGTTTATGGTTTTCCATCGCCTAATGGATGAAGATAGGGGCGTATTTGCGGTTCAGACAATCTACGGTCTCTTCGTCTACCCTTTGTATCATCTGATATTAGTCATTAGCGCCGTTTTCTATGTCATCTTGGCCTATCGGGAGTCGCGAAATGTTGGAACAACGGCCGCCTAACCACCGGTTTGCGCCGGACGAGTTCCGCGCGGCACAACAAAAACGTTAACGGCTCGAGAAACGTCCCGCGCTACAGCGCCAGCTTCAGGCTGTTCTTCACTTCCTCCATCACCGCATAGGTGTGCGTCTCGCGCACACCGGGCAGATTGGTCAGCGAATCGCCCAGGAAGGCACGGTAGGCCGCCATGTCCTTCACGCGCGCCTTGATCAGGTAATCGAAGCCGCCGGCCACCATGTGGCATTCGAGCACCTCGGGCATCTTGCGCACGGCTTTCGCAAAAGCGTCGAAGACGTCCGGCGTGGTGCGGTCGAGCACGATCTCCACGAAGATGAGCAGCGCGCGGTCGAGCTTCGCCGCATCGAGCAGCGCCGTGAAACCGGTGATGGTGCCGTCGCGGCGCAGACGCTTCACGCGTTCGAAGCAGGCGGCGGGGCTCAAGTTCACCTGTCGCGCCAGCGCGGCGTTGCTGATGCGGCCATCGTCCTGCAGCGCCTTGAGGATGCGGCGGTCCGCCGCGTCCAGTGGCGGAATATTCTTCTGTGAAACGGCTGTTTTCATGAAGGATTATTAATCTGAAGCATGGTGGCGTGATGATTCAAACCGAAAAACCGTTAAATGCCGAACAACACGTTCAGGACGCGATGCTAGCATTCCGCCATGACTTCGACCCCCTCGTTTGACGTCGCGATCATCGGCGGCGGCGTCATCGGCTGCGCGGCTGCCTATTTCCTCAGGCAGCAGGGCGTGGGCCGGGTCTGCGTGATCGAACCCGATCCGACCTACGCGCGGGCCGCCACCCCGCTCGCCACCGGCGGCTGCCGGCGGCTGTTCAGCTGCCCGGAAAATATCCTGATGTCGATGTTCAGCATCGATTTCTACAAGCAGTTTGCGCGGCACGTCGCCGTGGATGGCGAGGCGCCCGATCCGGGCTGGAAAGAGCAGGGCTACCTGTTCGTGGTGCCTGCCGGGCACGCGGCGGTGCTCGAAAGCAATTGCCGTATACAGAGCAGTCTGGGCGTGAAGGTGGAGTTGCTCGACCAGCGGGGGCTCAGGCAGCGCTACCCGTGGATGCAGTGCGACGACCTGGCGCTCGGCGTGCTGTCGCCGGAAGACGGCTGGCTCGATCCCAACAGCGTGCTGCAGGGTTTTCGCAAGAAAGCGCTGGCTCTCGGTGCCGTGGCGGTCACGGACCGTGTCGTCGATCTGTACGTGACGGGCCGGCGCGTGACGGAGCTGGCGCTGGCGTCGGGTGTCCACCTCCGCGCCGATTTCGTGATCAACGCGGCGGGCACCTGGGCTGCCTCGCTCGCCAAGCTCGCCGGCATGGACCTCCCGGTCAACCCGATGCGCCGCTTCGAGCACTACGTGGAGATCGAGCAGGCGCTGCCGCCAATGCCGCTGCTGAAGGATCCGGCGCGCCTGGTATCGCGCCCGGAAGGCCGGGGCTATTCCGTGGGGTTGGTGGATGGCCGCGAGCAGCGGGGCTTCAACTTCGACGTCACGCCAGGCTACTTCGAGGCAGTGGTGTGGCCGGCGCTGGCTGCGCGCATCCCCGCCTTCGAGAGCCTGCGCCTGAAACGTGAATGGGCCGGGCTCTACGACGAGAACGAGCTCGACGGCAACATGATCCTCGGCAACTGGCCGGGGCGGCTCGACAACTTTTACGTCGCCTGCGGTTTTTCCGGACACGGGCTGATGCACGCGCCCGCGGTGGGCCGCGCGCTGGCGGAGCGCATCGTCTCCGGCCGCGACGAGACGATCGACCTGTCGCGCATGGGCTACCAGCGCGTGCTCGATCGTGCCCCGTACGCGGAGACCGGGATCGTATGACAGCACTGCGCGAGGCAATGAACGGTTATTACCGCGCGCCCGAAGCGGACGTGCTGCAGCCCTTGCTCGCGCGGGCGCGACTCGAGCCTGCGGCCCGTGCGCGCGTCGCCGATACGGCGTGTGGGCTGGTGGTCGCGATGCGGGAGACGGCGCGCAACGGCGGCGGCATCGAGCATTTCCTGCAGCAGTATCGGATTTCCTCGGCGGAGGGCGTCGTGCTGCTGTGCCTGGCGGAGGCCTTCCTGCGCATTCCGGACGAGCACACGGCCGACCGGCTCATCCGTGACAAGGTGGGGACGGCGGAGTGGCAGGCGCATCTCGGCAAGTCGCCGTCCTCGCTCGTCAACGCCGCGACGGTGGCGCTGAACATCACCGGCCGGCTGCTGGCGGAGGACGAAACGACCGGCGTGTTCAAGCGCCTGCTCGCGCGGCTGGGCGAGCCGGTGGTCCGGCGCGCGGTCACGACCGCCATGCGCTTCATGGGCGAGCAGTTCGTGATGGGGCGCACGATCGAGGAAGCACTCGCGCGCGCGGAACGCGACGATACCCGCGCCTTCCGTCATTCCTTCGACATGCTGGGCGAGGGCGCGAAGACCACGGCCGATGCGGAGCGCTACCACGCGGCGTACCGGCACGCGATCGCCGCGATCGGGGCGCAGGTCGGCACGCGGTCCGTAGTCGCGGCGCCCGGCATTTCCATCAAGCTCTCCGCCCTGCATCCCCGCTTCGAACCCGCGCAACGCGAGCGCGTGCTGCGCGAACTGGTGCCCGTGGTGCTGGCGCTCGCGGAAGAAGCGCGCGCGTTCGGGATGGGCTTCACGATCGACGCTGAGGAGTCCGAACGCCTCGAACTGTCGCTCGAGCTGATCGAAGCGGTCGCGCTGGCACCCTCGCTCGCCGGCTGGGAGGGTTTCGGGCTCGCGGTGCAGGCGTACCAGAAACGCGCGCTGCCGGTCATTCAGTGGCTCGAAACGCTGGGGCAACGTGCAGGAAAGCGGATATTCGTGAGGCTGGTGAAGGGCGCCTATTGGGACTCCGAGGTGAAGCGCACGCAGGAGCGCGGCCTGCCGGATTACGCGGTGTTCACGCGCAAGGCGGCGACCGATGTCTCCTATCTTGCGTGCGCGCGGGCGATGCTCGCCTCGAAGCACCTGTTTCCCGCCTTCGCGACGCATAACGCGCTGACCGTGGCGACGATCCTCGAATGGGCGGGGAGCGCGCGCGATTTCGAATTCCAGCGCCTGCACGGCATGGGCGGCGGCTTGTACGAGGCGCTGCTCGCGCGCGATCCGACGCTCGCCTGCCGCACCTACGCGCCGGTCGGCAGCCACGGCGATCTGCTGGCGTATCTGGTGCGGCGCCTGCTGGAGAACGGCGCGAACAGTTCTTTCGTGCACCAGATCCAGGATCTGGACGCGCCGGTCGAGGCGCTGCTCGCGGATCCGGCGGAGGCGGTGCAGGCCGCGGGCGGCGCGCCGCATCCGAAGGTGCCGCTGCCGCGCGCCTTGTTCGGCGATACGCGGCCCAACTCGGCGGGCATCGATCTCAGCGATACGGCGGTGATGGCGACACTGACGGCGGACCTTGCGCGCGCGTGGTCGCGGCCGTGGGCCGCGCATTCGCTGCTGGATGGCAAGGACGCCGGCGGTGTGCCGGTCGCAATCGTCGACCCTGCCTGCACGACGCGCGTCGTCGGTGAGGCACGGAGCCTTGCCGCCGCGGACGTGGCACGGATGGTCGGGATCGGCGCCGCCGCACAGCCGGGCTGGAATGCGGTTCCCGTGTCGGAACGCGCGGCCTGCCTGCGCCGTGCGGCCGACCTGCTGGAGGCGCGGCGCACCGATTTCATGGCGATCGCGATCCGCGAAGCCGGCAAGACGATTCCCGACGCGGTGGCGGAAGTGCGCGAAGCGGTCGATTTCCTGCGCTACTACGCGGTGCGCGCGGAAGCGGATTTCCGTCCGCTCGTGCTGCCGGGACCGACCGGCGAGGACAACCAGCTCACCCTGGCGGGACGCGGCGTGTTCGCGTGCATCAGTCCGTGGAACTTTCCGTTGGCGATTTTCATGGGACAGGCGGCCGCCGCGCTGGTGGCTGGCAACAGTGTGGTGGCGAAACCGGCGCCACAAACGCCGCTCATGGCTTATGCGGCGGTGCGCCTGCTGCACGAAGCGGGCGTGCCGCCGGCGGTCCTGCAACTCGCACTCGGCGGCACGGACGTGGGACAGGCGCTCGTGTCGCATCCGTTGCTCCGTGGTGTGGCCTTTACCGGCTCGACGGCCGCGGCCAAATCGATCGCGCGCGCGCTGGTGTTGGGCGACGGTCCGCTGGTGCCGCTCATCGCGGAGACCGGCGGCCAGAACGCGATGATCGCGGATTCGTCGGCGCTGCCCGAACAGGTGGTGAACGATCTGTTGGTCTCGGCTTTCCAGAGCGCGGGCCAGCGTTGCTCGGCAGCGCGCGTGCTGTTCGTGCAGGATGTCGTCGCCGACAAGGTGGTGGACATGCTCACCGGCGCGATGGACGAACTGATCGTGGGCGATCCGTCGCACCTGGTCACCGACGTCGGCCCCGTCATCGACCGCGCTGCGCTCGCGCGGTTGGAGCAGCACCTGGCGGTGATGGGCCCGCGCGTCGTGCACCGGATCGCCGCGCCGGCCGGCGGCTGGTATTGCGGCCCGGCCGTGGTGGCGCTCGACCGACTGGATGAACTGCAGGGTGAGGTGTTCGGCCCGGTGCTGCACGTCGTGCGCTGGCAGGCCGGGCACCTGGACGCCGTCGTCGATGCGATCAACGACACGGGCTACGGCCTCACGCTCGGCATCCACAGCCGCATCGGCGAGACGGTGCACCAGGTGCGCAGCCGCGCGCGGGTGGGCAACCTCTATGTGAACCGTTCCATGATCGGCGCGGTGGTGGGCGTGCAGCCCTTCGGCGGCGAAGGGCTGTCGGGCACCGGGCCGAAAGCGGGCGGGCCGAATTATCTAAAGCGTTTCGCGACGGAACGCGTGCTGTCGGTCGATACCACGTCGGCGGGGGGCAACGCGTCGCTCCTGTCGATGGCGGGTGGCTGAACGCCTCACGGGGCGCGGGGCGTTGACCCTGAACACACAAGTGTATACAGTCTGGCGACCCGTTCGCCTGCCCGCCCTTCGGGGCTTTCACTCAGCCGCTGACTGTACCGTGCTGCTCCGGTTGCCTCCCTTTTTCCCCGCCGACGCCTGGTAATGGCTGCCGTGCCGCATGTGCCGCCGGCGCCCGCGGAAGTCTCCGCGGCACTGGCGGCGTTCATCAGCACCGCCCGCCATCGTGCGCTGCCCTCCGCCGTAACAGCAGCCACGCAGCGCGCATTCGCGAACTGGATGGCCTGCGCGCTCGGCGCGACCGGCGATCACGATGTGGCCGCGGCGCTGCAAGTGGCGTCGGCCCTGGGCGGTGCGGCGCAGGCCTCCATCATCGGGCGGTCGGGCCAACTCGACGTGGTGAATGCCGCGCTGGTCAACGCCATCGCCGCGAACGCACTCGATTACGACGACATGCACGTGCCGACGCTGATCCATCCGACCGGCGCGGTGGTGGCGGCCGCGCTTGCGCTCGGCGAATCACGCCGGGTCCCGGGGGCGGTGCTGCTCGCGGCGGTGGCGACCGGCATCGAAGTGGAGTGCCGGCTGGGGCTCGCGCTGTTCCCACAGCATTACGACCAGGGCTGGCACAGTACGGCGACACTCGGCACGCTGGGCGCGGCGGCGGCGGGCGCCGTCGTGCTGGGGCTCGATGCCGCACGCACCGCGCATGCGCTGGGCATGGCCGCGACGCAGGCGGGCGGCCTGCGCGCGATGCTGTCCAACCCCTGCAAGAGCTTCAACATCGGCAAGGCGGCCGCCGCCGGCGTGATTGCGGTGCTGTTCGCCGAAGCCGGCTTCGACAGCGAACCGCGCGTGCTGGAAGCGAAGTTCGGCCTGTTTGACGTCTTCGGCTGGCCCGCCGAGCCGGCGGCGATCGCGCGGGAACTGGGCACGCGCTATCTCACCGATGAGGTGAGCCTCAAGCCCTATCCCTGCGGTGTGGTGATCCATCCGGTGATCGACGCCTGTCTCGCGCTGGCGCAGGCGCACGACCTCGCCCCGGGGCAACTCCGCAAGATCACGATCACCGTGCATCCGCGCACGATCGAGCTCGCGGGCCGCCAGCATCCGGAGTCCGCCATCACCGGGCGCTTCAGCTTTTTCCATGCCGCCGCACTGGCCTTCGTCAAACGGTCCGCGGGTCTCGCTGTGTTCGAAGCCGCGGACGTGAACGATCCCGCGCTGGCCGCGCTGCGCGGCCGCATGACCGGCGTGGCCGACCCGGCCTTGCAGCCGCGTCAGGCGCGCGTGCGGATCGAGCTCGAGGATGGTCGCGCGTTCGAACAGGCCATCGATCATCCGAGCGGCAGTCCCGCGCGGCCGCTGACCGACGCGCAACTGCAGGCCAAATTTCTGGAACTCGCGGCGCGCGCCGCGCCGGCGCGGGGGCGGGAGCTGTTCGAAGCCTGCCTGCACCTGGAGCGCCTGCCTGATGTTGCCGACCTCCGCCGTTACTGGGCGGTCTAATCTTGTTACTGACGGAGAAGCGGTTATGTCATCGCAAACATTGATCCGGGCCCTGGCCATCGTGGCCGGGGTCGCGCTCGCCGGCGCTGCGGCCGCGCAGAGCTTCCCGGCCAAGCCGGTCCGCATGATCGTCGGTTTTCCGCCGGGCGGCGTGGTGGACATCGTTGCGCGCACGATGGCCCAGCCGATGGGCGAGATTCTCGGCCAGCAGATCATCGTCGACGCGCGGCCGGGCGCCAACGGCATGATCGGCGCGGACTTGATCGCCAAGGCGGTGCCCGACGGCTACACGATCGGACTCGTCAGCATCAGCAACCTGGTGCTCAACGTGCACCTGTCCGCGAACCCGCCGTACCAGACGCTGCGCGATTTCACGCCCCTCTCGAACGTGGGGCTGGTGCCCTTCGTCGTCGCGGTGCACCCGGCGGTCCCGGCGCGCTCGCTGAAGGAACTGATCGCGCTCGCCAAAAAGCAGCCCGGCAAACTCAATTTCGGGTCCCCCGGCGTGGGCGGCCTGCAGCATCTGACGATCGAGATGATCAACTCGATGGCGGGTGTCCAGCTCCAGCACGTGCCCTACAAGGGTACCGGCCCCGCAATGACCGACGTGATGGGCGGCCAGATCGACGGCGTCATCGCCGGCATCGCCGGCATGGTGAGCGCATCGAAGTCGGGCAAGTTGCGCATCCTCGCGATCACCAGCGAGGAACGTTCGCCCGCGCTGCCCGATGTGCCCACGGCGAAAGAGCAGGGTCTGCCCGGGCTCATCGTCGTCAACTGGTACGCGCTCGTCGGGCCGGCCAAGCTGCCGCCGCAGATCGCGAACACGCTGCACGCCACCATCGTCAAGGCGGCGAACCTGCCGGCGACGCGCGAGAAGTTCGATGCGGCGGGCGTGGAGGTGAAGACCGATGCGACACCGGCGGCGTTCGCGAAGTACGTGAGCGACGAGTTCACCCGCTGGGGCAAGACCGTCAAGGATGCGGGCGTGAAGCTCGACTAAAGCGATAAAGCATCTTGCCGCCAAGGCGCCAAGACGCCAAGGAAAGCCGGCTTACCATAATCGATAGGCATTTCTCGGCGTCTTGGCGCCTTGGCGGCCAACCCTGATTTTGTTTTGTTTGATCGAACCATGACGGAGGAAGGGCGAACGTGAAACTGAGCGAGATCAAGAACGCGGACGTGGTGATCGTGGGCGCGGGCAACGCGGCCATTTGCGCGGCGCTCGCGGCGAAGGACGCGGGCGCGAACCCGGTGGTGGTGGAAACGGCACCCGAGTCCGAGCGCGGCGGCAATACTTTCTTCGTCGCGGGGTCGACGCGCTGGGTGTTCAACAACATCAACGACATCCGCGAAGTGCTGGATCTCTCCGAGGACGAGCAGAAGAATGTCGACTTCGGCACCTATTCGCGCGAGGACTTCCTCGAGGACATGGGGCGCGTGACGCAGTACCGCTGTGACCCAGACCTTGCCGAAACGCTGGTGGACAACGCCCGGCCCACGCTGGTCTGGATGCGGACCAAGGGTGTCAAGTTCGAGCCGATGTACAAGGGGCAGTCGCAGAAGGTCAACGGCCGCGTGACCTTCTTCGGTGGCCAGATCTGCAACTTCTGGGGCGGCGGGCCGGAACTGTCCGCGAGCCTCTTCAAGGCCCTCGACAAGGCCGCGATCCCGGTGTTCTACGAGACGACCGCAAAATCGCTGGTCTACGAGCACGGCAAGGCGTGTGGCGTGGTGGTGGAGCAGGGCGGCGAGGAGTACACGATCCGCGCCAAGGCGGTGGTGCTGGCCTGCGGCGGCTTCCAGTCCAACGCGGAAATGCGCGCGCGCTACCTGGGCCCCGGCTACGAGCTCGCGAAGGTGCGCGGCACGCAGTACAACAACGGCGCGGGCATCACGATGGCACTCGCGATCGGCGCGGTCCCGCACGGCCACTGGTCGGGGTCGCACGCGGTGGGCTGGGACCGCAACGCCACGCCCTATGGCGACCGCGTGGTAGGCGACGGTTTCCAGAAGCACAGCTATATCTTCTCCATCATGGTGAACGCCAACGGCGAGCGCTTCGTCGATGAGGGCGCGGATTTCCGCAATTTCACCTACGCGAAATACGGCCACGTGGTGCAACAGCAGCCGGGCATGTTCGCCTGGCAGGTCTTCGACCAGAAGGTGGAGCACCTGCTGCGCGACGAGTACCGCATCAAGCAGGTCACCAAGGTCACCGCGAACACGCTGGAAGAGCTCGCCGGCAAACTGGACGGCGTGGATCCCAAGCGCTTCCTGGAGACCGTGAAGGAGTACAACGCGGCGGTGCAGAAGGACGTGCCCTTCGAGCCGGTCGTAAAAGACGGCCGCGGCACCACGGGGCTTAAGGTGCCGAAAACGAACTGGGCCAACACCATCGACAAGCCGCCGTACCAGGCGTACGCCGTGACCTGCGGGGTGACCTTCACGTTCGGCGGCGTGAAGATCGACCCGACGTGCAGCGTGCAGAACGTCGCCGGCCGCGGCATCCCGGGGCTGTATGCCGCGGGCGAGATGGTCGGCGGCCTCTTCTACTTCAATTATCCGAGCGGTTCCGGGCTGGTGTCGGGGGCCGTGTTCGGCCGGCTGGCTGGCACGAGCGCGGCGGCGTACGTGAAGCAAGCGGGGAAGCAGTCGGCATGAAAGTCCGCGCTATCCCGCGCAAGGCCGCGAGCGCGGAGCCGGTACCCCGGTCCGCGCAGGGTCCGGAGCTGATCTACGAGCGCCTCAAGACGATGGCGATGACCTTCGTCATCCGGCCGGGGGCGCGCGTCAACGAGGTCGAGCTGGCGCGCGCGCTGAACGTCAGCCGCACGCCGCTGCGCGAGGCGCTGAACCGGCTGCTGGTCGAGGGGTTTCTCACGCGGGCGCCGAACAAGGGTTTCATCGGCCGGCCGCTCGACGCCAAGCAGGTCTACGACCTGTACGAGCTGCGCATCGTGCTCGAGAAGACCACCGTGCGCATCGCCTGCGAGCGGGCGACGGACGAGGAGTTCACTGAGCTCGAAAGCTTCGTGAAATCCTCCAAGGACAGTCCCGAGGACACTCATGCGGCGAGCCTGCTCGCGCTCGACGAGCAGTTTCACGAGCGGGTGGCCGCGCTCACGCGCAACCAGGAGATGGTGCGCACGCTGAGGGCGATCAACGCGCGCATTCACTACGTGCGCTGGATCGACATGCGGGACCAGCGCAAGTACACGCAGCAGGAGCATCTGCGCATCGTGAAGGCGATGAAGGCGCGCGACGCCGAGAAGGCGGCCGCCCTCATCGACGGGCACATTTCGCGCCGGCTGGATCAGATCGTGGACATGATCCGCGCGGGGTTTGCGGAGATTTATATGCGGGATGGCGAGGGGAGGGTGGCGTCGTGAGTCGTGGCCCCAGAGATCCCCTGACATTCCCGAACTTCGCCGGGGGTAGCCCGGCAGCTAGTCACTTTCTCTTGTGCGGACAAGAGAAAGTAACCAAAGAGAAACCGCCCCAACGAACCGCCACGGTCGTGGTGCCCCTGCGCTGCTCGTCCGGCGCGGCGGCTGCGGAACTCGCTCCTGTCATG
>JBOIEQ010000075.1:0-19468 GCA_050741255.1 Burkholderiales bacterium
GGCGTGCGCATGCGCGCGCCGATGATGGCCATCCATACGGTCGCCGCGGGCGGCGGCTCCATCCTGCATTTCGACGGCGCGCGCCTGCGCGTCGGCCCCGATTCGGCTGGCGCGAATCCCGGCCCGGCCTGTTACCGGCGCGGCGGCCCGCTGACCGTGACCGACGCCAACGTGATGCTGGGCAAGGTGCAGCCGGATTTCTTCCCGTCGGTGTTCGGGCCGGACGGCGACCAGCCGCTCGATGCGCAGGTCGTGCGGGAAAAATTCACCGCGCTCGCCGGGGAAGTCAGCGCAAAAACCGGTCGCCCCACCACCCCCGAAGCGCTGGCCGAGGGCTTCCTCCGCATCGCCGTCGAGAACATGGCGAACGCGATCAAGAAGATCTCCGTGCAGCGCGGCTACGACGTCACGCAGTACACGCTGGGCTGCTTCGGCGGCGCGGCGGGCCAGCACGCCTGCCTGGTCGCCGACGCCCTCGGCATGACGCGGGTGTTCATCCACCCGTTGGCGGGCGTGCTGTCCGCCTACGGCATGGGCCTCGCCGACATCACCGCCATGCGCAGCCGCGCGGTGGAACTGAAGCTGGCGGCGGAACACCTGCCCACGCTGAACGCCGCGCTGGATGCGCTCGCCGCCAGCGCGCAGACTGAGGTTGCGGGCCAGGGTATACCCGCAGACGCGATCACCGTGCACCGCCGCGCCCATCTGCGTTACGAAGGCACCGATACCGCGCTGGTGGTGACAGCCGGCGACGCCGCGGCCATGCAACGTGCCTTCGAGGCTGATTACCTGCAGCGCTACAGCTTCCTGATGCCGGACCGCGCGCTGATCATCGAGGCCGCCTCCGCGGAAGCCGTGGGCAGCACGGAAGCGTCGGCCCCGTCAGCCTTGCCCGCGGCTGCGGCCAAGGCCGGTACGCCCGCGCCCGTGGCGCAAGCACAGGCCTACATGACCGGCCGTCACCACGCCACGCCCGTGTACCAGCGCGAGGCACTCGTTCCCGGCGCCGCGATCGCCGGCCCCGCCATCATCGCCGAGCGCAACAGCACCACGCTCATCGAACCCGGCTGGCAGGCCGTACTTAAGACCGGCGGCGAAATCACGCTGGCGCGCATCACGCCGCGCGCCTCGCAGCACGCCATCGGCACCCGCGTCGATCCCGTGATGCTGGAAGTCTTCAACAACCTGTTCATGGCCATCGCCGAGCAGATGGGGCTCACACTCGCGAACACCGCCTACTCCGTCAACATCAAGGAGCGGCTGGATTTCTCCTGCGCCCTGTTCAACCCCGATGCACAGTTGATCGCGAACGCCCCGCACATGCCGGTGCACCTGGGCTCCATGGGCGAGTCGGTGAAGAGCGTGCACGTCAATAACGCGGGCCGCATGCGCCCCGGCGACGTGTTCATGCTGAACGACCCCTACCACGGCGGCACGCACCTGCCCGACATCACGCTCATCACCCCGGTGTTCGATGACGCGGGGCAACACATCATCTTCTACGTCGGCTCGCGCGGCCACCACGCCGACGTAGGCGGCATCACGCCCGGCTCCATGCCTTCCAACTCGAAGGTCATCGAGGAGGAAGGTGTCCTCATCGACAACTTCCTGCTGGTGTCGGAAGGCCGCCTGCGCGAAGCCGAAACGCGCGAGCTGTTCCTGTCGGCCCGCTATCCGGCGCGCAACTTCGACCAGAACCTCGCCGACCTGCGGGCCATGATCGCCGCCAACCAGAAAGGCGTGACGGAATTGCGGCGCATGGTGGAGCACTTCGGCATCGAGGTCGTGCACGCCTACATGCACCATGTGCAGGACAACGCCGAGGAAGCCGTGCGCCGCGTGCTGGATGTACTCAAGGACGGCACCTTCACCTGCGAGATGGACCACGGCGCCGTCATCAAGGTCGCCATCCGGCGGCACCCACAACAGCGCACCGCCACCATCGACTTCACCGGTTCCAGTCCTCAGCTGCCGAACAACTTCAATGCACCCAAGGCCGTGGCCATGGCCGCCGTGCTGTACGTCTTCCGCACCCTGGTGGACGACGACATTCCGCTTAACGCCGGCTGCCTGAAGCCGCTCGACGTCATCGTGCCCGAAGGTTCGATGCTGAACCCGCGTTACCCCGCGGCGGTGGTCGCCGGAAACGTGGAAACCTCGCAGTGCTCGACCGATGCGCTCTACGGCGCGCTCGGCAAGATGGGCGCTTCGCAGGGCACGATGAACAACTTCACCTTCGGCAACGACCGCTACCAGTACTACGAAACGATCTGCGGCGGCTCGGGCGCCGGCGATGGATTTGAAGGCACCGACTGCGTGCACACGCACATGACGAACTCGCGGCTGACCGACCCCGAAGTACTGGAATGGCGCTTCCCGGTATTGCTGGAGGAATTTTCGATCCGGCGGGGCAGCGGCGGCCAGGGCCGCTGGCGCGGTGGCGATGGGGCTCTGCGCCGCGTGCGCTTCCTCGAAGCAATGAGCGCGTCGATGCTGTCGGAACATCGGCGCGTGCCACCGTATGGCATGGCGGGTGGCTTAGCAGGCGCGGTCGGTCGGAACAGTGTGATTCGTGCGGACGGCACTATCGTCGAAGTTGGAGCCTGCGATACCGTCGCGATGAATCCTGGCGACGTGTTCGTCATTGAGACGCCTGGGGGTGGGGGTTACGGCGCCCCTGATACCTAAACCTTTAAAGCTGAATTAGCCGCCAAGATGCACAGGGCGCGAAGAAGAGTGAGAAACCAGTGGCACGCGGATTTGTCGCACATCCAAGATGGATTGATGGACTAGGTGTCCTGCTAGTAGAACGTCTCCGCCGGATAAGAAACGCGGACTACTTGGCCTCCAGGAATTTCGTTTGCCTTAAACATGTCAGCATTTTTTCCCACCGGGAGGCCATTTAGAATCAGCCAATATTGCTTTCCAAGACGAACGTAATTCCGGTCGGACCAGCAGTTACCGGAATCGACCGGCACGGTTGTCGTTAGTCCTTGCACCAAGAGTTCACTCGGACCGGAGCCCTTCACCCACTCCAAGACTTTGACGCGAAATGCGCCCTTCTTCGTGTACTCAGGGGAAATCTCTTCAGGGATACCTTTAACTGTCGCAGGTGCGAAGTTCATCAACTCTATTCGACCTGCCTGTTGCGGTTGCATCCCCAGCGGCAGTGGCTTGCACGCGAATACATTTGAGGACGCCAAAAGGAAGATGCAAATTCTCACCAAAGCGCGCATATGACACCTAATGTCTGAAATCAGCGCGAGACTTCTCGCATCCGATCTGCATTGATTGGATAGGTATCTGCACGAGGCTATTCCGCTTTCATCAACTTACCAGTGCGGCCATCGATAATTACTCTCGCGTGAGATCTGATTGAGGTTGTTGGCACGAGCCCATAGTTAGGAAGCAGATAATACGCATTGTCGTCCGCAAAGTAAGTACAGTGATACACCGTCCCGCCGCCGTAACAAAGTTTGTCAAATGTAGCGAATACTTCGCTCGCGGTCAGGAAGGGGCCATTTGGCGCGTTGAAGGATGAGTCTGGTTGAAATGTCCCTTTCGCCGATTCGCCGACGCGACGATATTGCGATTGATCAATTGCGGTGGCGCATCCACCCAGAAGTGCGGCTATTGCCACGACACTGGTCATTCCGCGAAAGTGAGTCACGAAGGTATCTAACTGAAATGAGGAACACGAAACGGCAGAACGCATTCCGTCTTTTTCGCATCCGCCGACTTTGCCTTTGAGATCATCGCATTGTGATTATAAAAAGAATGTGCGATTCCGTTCACGACCTTTATGTCGGATTTCCCATGCGTAATCAACCGTATGCGAGAATCCCTGCTGCTGGACCTACCGGATACGCAGGTTGCTTCAGCCCGCGTGCGGGTGGCACCGCCGATCACAGCTTCTCCGTCTTACTCTAGGTCTCAGCGGCTACCTTCGCCTTTGCAGTTCTTGGCGCCTCCGCGTCTTGGCGGCAAAATCGTCTTAGGCTTTAACAACGGAGAACACCGTGCTCTACATCATCTACCAGGAAGACGACCCCGCGAAGGCCGCGCCCATCCGCGCGAAGCTGAAAGACACCCACCTCGCCTATCTGGAACAGCACAAGGACATCATGGTCCTGGGCGGTGCGACGCTAGCCGAGGACGGCAAGGCACGCACGGGCAGCGTGCTGCTGCTCAACGTGCCGAGTCTCGCTGCGGCGGAAGCCTTCTCGCAGAACGAACCGTTCCGGAAGGCCGGGCTGTTCAAAACCGTGAAGATCACCCGCATGCGCCGCGGGCAGTGGTGGCCGGAGAACGCACCGAAGACGGCAGAAGGCGAGTGAGGAGAGAGGGGTAAGGGGTGAGGAGAAGATCTCTAGCCCCCTGACTCCTCACCCCTCTCCCCTCACTCTCTCGCCTGCGCCATCTGGATCACCGGCTGCGCGCCGGTCTCCGACAGCAGCACCGTCATCATGTTCGTCACCAGTACCGCGCGCTGGTCCGGCGTCAGCGTGACGATCTTCCTGTCCTCGAGCTGCTTCAGCGCCCCGTCGACCATGCCGACGGCGCCCTCGACCAGCGTCTTGCGCGCCATTACGACGGCCTCGGCCTGCTGGCGGCGCAGCATCACGCTGGCGATCTCCTGCGCGTAGGCGAGGTGCGCGATCTTCGCCTCCTCGATCACGAGGCCAGCGACCTCGGCGTGCGACTGGATGGACTCGGCCAGCAGTTTCGAGACCGCGTCGAGGTCCTTCTGCAGACACATCGTGTGCGGCGCATCCTGTTCGGACCGGTCGTAGGGATGGCTGGAGGCGACCTGCCGCACGGCGGATTCGCTCTGCACCTGCAGGTAATGGGAAAAACTTTCGACGTCGAAAGTCGCCTTGGCGGTGTCCTGCACCCGCCAGGCGATCACGGCGGCGATTTCGATCGGGCTGCCGCGCGAGTCGTTCACCTTCAACACCGGCGTGTTGAGGTTGTGCACGCGCAATGACACGCGGGTCTTGACATAGAACGGGTTGACCCAGAAGAAGCCGTCCTGCTTGACGCTGCCCGCGTATTTGCCGAAAAACACCAGCACCGCCGCCTGGTTGGGCTGCAGGGTGAAGAAACCCTTCAGGCAGAACACCACCACGACCAGCAGCAGGATGTTCAGCAGGAACTTGAGCGGCCCGCCCGGCACCGCCAGCCCGCCGGCCAGCAGCACCAGTCCGCCGATCAGCACGATCAGCGGAAACCAGCCGCTGAGGGGGTTGATCACCTCCTCATCGGACCCGATGCCACGTGAAGCCCGCGACTGCGCCATGTCGTCCCTCCTACGGTCCCTTGATGAACTGCGCGTCCGGGTCGGCGCCACTGATCTTGAGGATCCAGGCCAGCACGAAGCCCGCGACCAGCGGCCACCAGTGCGTGGTGAAGATCGCGAGCCCGCCGGCCGCGCCGTAGGTCAGCGCCAGCAGCATGACGCCCGGCATGCTCGTGCGGTAGTAGGCCACGAGCAGGAGCAGCGTGTAGAGGATGAAGGCACCGGCAAGGACATAGATGGCGATTTGCATGGCCGGGATTCTACCTTCAGGCCACCGCGGCGAGCAGCGCCGCCCGATGCATGCGTTCGAGCCCCAGCGCGGCGGCCACGCGGTTGTCCGCCGCGAGCGGCCGCCCCAGCGCCGCTTCCGCCAGCGCGATGCACGCGGCGGTGACCGGCGCGCCCACGCCGGCGATGCGGGCCAGCGTGGCGTAGAACGCCAGTCCGTACGGTATGTCCTCGACCAGGTAGCGGTCCTCCAGCGCCACTGGCCCCGGCGGTCCGCCGCGCTGCGCGTGCACCGCCGCGGCCATGTCCGCCAGCCGGCCGTGCGGCACGCCGAAGGAACGCGCGAAATGATCCTCGACCGACGGCACCGCGAGGCCGAAGGCGCGCGCCACCGCCAGCCGCTCCGCGTCGACCGCCTCGATCATCGCCGCCACCGAAGGCGTCAGGTTGTCGTACTGCGGCCAGCGCTCGGCGCGGTCCACCCGCGACAGGTTGCCGAGCATCAGCGGCACGTGCACCACCGGGTTCACGTTCGAGAGCGCGATGCCGAGCAGGTTGTCTTGCAGCCCGAAACGGTCACCGAACAGCGCCTGCAGCAGCGTCCGCGCGGCCGCGCTGTCGCGTGCCGGCAGCGCCGCGAGGTCGAGCCGGTCGCGAATCGTCGGGATGTTCACCTCCGCGCCGGCGCCGCGGCGGGCGGTCATGACGGTGGTGGCCAGGCCGACCGGCTTGCAGCGCCCCGCCAGCAGGAGCGGCGACAGCGGACCCGCCGGCATGATGACCACCGTCTGCGCCGCGCGCAGATGCGGCACGGCCGCTGCAATGATGGCGGGGTGCGCGTAGGCGGGCGCGCAGAGGAACGCGGCCTCCGCCCCCTCCAACGCGGCGCCGGCCGACGCCGCCACAGCCACCTTCACGCGTGCGTTCACCGCGCCGGTGCAGACGAGTTCGCCCGCCGCCAGCGCGGCCGTCCCGCGCCCCGAGGGCGACCAGACGGTCACCACATGACCGCTGTGTGCGAGCAGCGCGGCCGTGGCCAAACCGATATTGCCGGCGCCGAGGATCGCTACGCGCATCGCGGCAACTGCTTCCGGTCGAACCTGCCGACGAACATGGCTGCCCCCATCCCCTCAAGGCCGCGCGTGCGGCAAACTGCTACAGTCCCGGCACCACCATAACACCAAGCCCCGACGATCCCGTGTCCAGTTCGCCCCAGAAACGCACCCTCAAGACCTGCTGCGCCGTGCATATCCTGCACGATGGGCTCGCGGACGTCGGCTACGTGCTGCTGCCCATCCTCGCCCAGGCCTTCAGCCTGTCGCTCGCGCAGGTCGGCCTCATCCGCGCCGCGTGGCGCGCGGCGACGGCGATCTTCCAGATGCCGGCCGGCATGCTCGCCGAACGTTTCGGCGCGCGCAACCTGCTCGCCTTCGGCACCGCCTGCGCGGGACTGGCCTTCATCGCGCTGGGCCAGGCGGCGGGCTTCACCGCGATCCTGTTCGCCCTGTTCTGCGCCGGCTTCGGCTCCGCTTTCCAGCATCCGCTGTCCTCCGCGCTGATCTCGCACGCTTATCCCGGCGAAGGGCGGCGCATCGCGCTCGGCACCTACAATTTCTTCGGCGACGTCGGCAAGTTCGCGTTCGGCGGCGCGGTCAGCCTGCTGTTCATCGCCGGCGTGCCCTGGCAGGCGCCCATCACCTTCTACGGCTGCCTCGCGCTAGCCTGCGCGGTCGCGGTGCTGCTCACGGTCGACGGCACGGCCGGGCGCGTACCGCGCGCCGCCACCACGGAAAAACCCGTTGCCGCCGGCTGGGGCATCCGCAACCGCCAGGGCTTCACCGCGCTGTGCCTGATCGAAGTCGTCGACACCAGCGTGCGCTCCGGCTTTCTCACCTTCATCGCCTTCCTGATGATCGACAGGAATCTGCCCGCGGGCTGGGCCGCCCTCTCGGTGCCGCTGCTCCTGATCGGCGGCATGGCCGGCAAGCTCGCGTGCGGCTTTCTCGCCGAGCGCATGGGCGTCGTGCGCACCATCGTCGTCATGGAATTCGCCAACGGCTGCGGCATCCTGCTGATGCTCGTCCTGCCAGACCTTGCCGCCTTCCTGGTCCTGCCGCTGCTGGGCGTGGTGCTGAACGGCACCTCCACGGTGCTCTACGGCACGATCGGCGACCTCGTGAAGCCCGACCGCCTGCCGCGCGTGTTCGGCCTGTTCTATACGATCAATTCGGCGTTCGGGCTCATCGTCCCGCTCGCCTTCGGCCTGATCGGCGACGCGTTCGGCGTCACGAGCGTGATCGCGCTGACCGGCGTGCTGCCCTTCGCGGTGCTGCCGCTGTGCCTCCTGCTCCGGCCCGCGCTGCGGACGGCCAGCGCCTGAATCGCCCGGCCGCGGCCTTCCTCAGGCCGCCGCCTTGACGCGGCTTTTCGTGTTCTCCACCAGCCCGGGCACGCGCGACGCCCGCACGTAGACGTAGCCGTCGAACAGGCGGCGCTGCGTGCGGTAGAACGCGCCCTGCTCCGCGTGCCATTGGCCGTCCTTTTTGAGCACGTCCGCGGCGACGACCAGCACGCCGGAGGGCATCGCGATGCGGATCGGATCGTCGGCCTTCTGCGGCGGACGCGCCGCCGCATGCACCAGGGAGCCTTCCAGCCTTGCGGCGACGGCCATGCACAGGGACACCGTCAGCGGCAACGCGCGGTGCGGCTGGCCGTTCGACAGCATGCGGCCGGTCAGGTCCACATCGCCGCCCGCGATGCGCACGCCCGACAGGGAATCGGCGTCCTGCGGCGGCGACACGAAGCCGACAAAGGGCACGACCCGCTTCTCCTTCGCTTCTTCGAGGGTGCCGGCGATCCCCATCGCCACCGAAGCGGCGAGGCGGATCCGTCCGAGCTTCTCCATCAGGGCGGCATTCGCTTCGATGGCATCCGGCAGTTCGTTCCCGGTGATGCCGAGATCGGCCGCGTTGAGGAAACAGCACGCGTTGGCGGCGTCCACCAGCGACGCGCGGATTTTGCCGACACCCGGCACGTCCAGCGTGTCCACCACGTTGCCGGTCGGCAGCAGCGTGCCGGTCGTCGCGCCGCCGGGTTCGAGAAATTCGAGCCGCACCGGCGCACCCGTGCCCGACACGCCGGGAATGGCCAGGTCGCCGTCCACCGCGGACAGGCCGTCGTCGAGCGCGAAACGCGCGCGGATGATTTTTTTCGTGTTCGTGTTGTGCACGCGCACGACAGCTTCCTTGCCGGACGCCTTGAAAATGCCCTCGTCCACCGCGAAGGGGCCCATCGCGGAAGACATGTTGCCGCAGTTGCCGCTGTAGTCGACCTTGGCGTCCTTCACCTGCACCTGTGCGAAGGTGTAATCGATGTCCGCGTCCGGGCGCGACGGCGGCCCGATGATGCACACCTTGGACAGCGACGAGACGCCGCCGCCCATGCCGTCGAGCTGCCGGCCGTAGGGATCTGGGCTGCCGATCGCGGCGAGGAAGATTTCATCCCACAGCGCGCGGTCGGCGGGCAGGTCGCGCGCCTTGAACACGATGGCGTTGCTGGTGCCGCCGCGCATGAACACGGCGGGGAGTCGAAGTTGTTTCATGGCCTACTCCTTATATAAAAAAATTGGCCGCAGATAAACACGGATACTTCACAGACTTTCTGATTTTTATCTGCGTGTATCTGCGTTTATCTGCGGCAGGAGGAATTGAAGTTGAATTCACATCGCCCGCATCTGCGGTACACCCGCTTCCGGTTTGAGCGCCGCGGTGAAGTTCAGTTCCGGGCAGAACAGCAGATCGGGGTTGAGTTCCGCGACGGCGTTGCAGCCCAGCAGCGCCATCACCCGGTCGATTTCCTTCTTCAGCAGCATGATCGCATGCGCGGCGCCCGCCTCGCCACCGGCCGCCGCGCCGTAGAGCGTCGCCCGCCCGGTGAAACACATGTCGGCCCCCAGCGCCAGCGCCTTCACGATGTCGGCGCCCCGGCGGAAACCGCCATCCGCGATGATCGCGAGCCGGTCGCCGACCGCCGCGCGAACCGACGGAAGTGCCTCGAGCGGCGACACCGCGCCGTCGAGCTGCCGCCCGCCGTGATTGCTGACGAAAATGCCGTCCGCGCCGCACTCGAGCGCCATCAATGCGTCTTCCGGCGTCAGCACGCCCTTCACCAGCAGCTTGCGCGGCCAGATCGAGCGGATCCAGCGCAGGTCGCTCCAGTCGAGCGCTTCGCGCCGCGCGCGGAACTCGCCGATCGGCTTGGCAATGATCTTGCCGCCCTGGTGGGTATCGAGGTTCTGGAAACGCGGTACCCCGGAATCGAGCACGGTGCGGCAGAACACACCGAACAGCCAGCGCGGGTGCAGCAGGCCGTCCCACAGTGTGCGCGGGGTCATGTGGAACGGGATGCTGAAGCCGTTGCGCGCGTTCTGTTCGCGGTTGGCCTGCACGCCCACATCGGTCGTGACCACCAGCGCCTCGTAGCCGGCGTCGCGCGCGCGCTCGATCAGCGCCTGCGCCGGCGGATGGTCCTTCGACATGTAGAGCTGGAACCACTGCGTGCCGCCGCCCTCCCGCATCACGCGCTCCATCGTCGTCAGCGAGGCGGTGGACAGCACGAAGGGCACGCCGGCCGTGGCCGCCACGCGGGCGAGCTTCACATCCGCGTCAAAAGCGTACAGCCCCGCCATGCCGGTGGGCGCCAGGCCGAAGGGCGCCGCGTGGGTCTTGCCGAACAGGGCCACCGCCGAAGACCGCGCGGACACATCGACCAGGGTCCGCGGACGGAAGCGGATCTGGCCGAACACGTCCCGGTTGCGCGCGAGCGTCAGGTCGTCCTCGGCCCCGCCTTCCAGGAAATCGCCGGCGATCTTCGGCAGCCGGCTGACGGCCATTTGCCGCAGATCCTCGATATTCAGGGCGTCGTCGTAGCGCATGCGGCCGGGAGTGGTACGCGGAGTTTTTTCGGGAGGGGGAATGCGTTATTCTACGGGCTTGCCGACGCCCATTCGCGCCGTGCGATTCGCCCCCGACGATTTGCCCATCCCGCCGACCACCGCTCCGGAGCCCGCATGAAACCGTCCAGCCGCAAAGCCACCGTCACCAAGATCCGCAACACGCCCGCCGCCCCGCGCGGCATGTCCGACGGCGAATGGCAGGCCCGCGTCGATCTCGCCGCCGCCTACCGCCTGACCGCGCTCATGGGCTGGACCGACATGCTCGGCACGCATATTTCGGTGCGCGTACCCGGCACGGAAGACGAGTTCCTCATCAATCCCTACGGCATGCTGTTCGAGGAAATCACCGCTTCCTCGCTCCTCAAGATCGACGTGGACGGCAACAAGCTGTCGGAATCGCCGTACAACGCCAACAAGGCCGGCTTCACGATCCACAGCGCGATCCACATGGGCGCGCCGAAAGCGCACGCGGTCATGCACCTGCACACGGCCTACGGCGTCGGTGTCTCGACCCAGCACGACGGCCTGCTGCCCGCCACCCAGATGGCGCTGACCGCGATGAACCTCGTGCGCTACCACGACTACGAAGGCGTGGCCTTCGACCATACCGAGCGCGAGCGCCTGGTGGCGAGCCTCGGCGACGGCGGCATGCTGATCCTGCGCAACCACGGCACGCTGACCGTCGGCGCGACGATCGCCGAAATGTTCGCCCGCATGTACCGGCTGGAACGTGCCTGCAAATTCCAGATCACGGCGCAGACCGGCGGCGGCGAACTGCGCCGCATCCCGCAGGAAGTGGTGGATCACGCCATCCAGCAGGGCCGCGAGATCTACACCAAGGACAGCGCGGGCCAGGCCGCCGGCGGCGAACTCCTGTGGACGGCGCTCAAGCGCAAGCTGGAACGGGAAGATCCCGACTACGCGATCTGATCCGCCTCACCGGGCGCGCCGGCCACGACCGGCGCGCAATCCGGACTTCCAAAAACAGCAGGACCGAGGAGACCTCATGCCATCCCCCCGCCTCAGACTCGGCACCGGATTCGCCCTTGCAGCCGCGGTGCTGCTGCCCGTCGCCGGCTACGCCGCCGACAAGGGCGCCGGCAGTTTCCCCGACCGCCCGATCCGGCTCATCGTCCCGTTTCCGCCCGGCGGCGGCACCGATCTCGTCTCGCGCGCGATCCAGCCCGAAATGTCCGCCGCGCTCGGCCAGCAGGTGGTACTCGACAACCGCGGCGGCGCGCAGGGACTGCTCGGCACCGGCATCGCGGCCAACGCGGTGCCGGACGGCTACACGCTGGTGATGGCCGAAATCGGCGCGATGGCCGTGGCGCCCGCGCTGACCGACAAGCTGCAGTTCGACCCGATCAAGGATTTCGCGCCGATCACGCAACTGATCGCCCAGCCGTACTTCGTGTCGCTCAATCCGAGCATCCAGGCCAAGACGCTGGCCGAGTTCATCACCATCGCCAAGGCCAAGGCCGGCGCGCTCAACTTCGGTTCCGGCAACGCCACCGCGCACGTGGCGCAGGAGGTGTTCTTCCAGACGGCGGGCCTCAGGCTGCAGCACATCCCCTACCGCGGCTCGGGCCCGGCGATGACGGCGCTGCTCGGCAATGAAGTGCAGGTGCTGTTCTCCGGCCCCGCGGCGGCCATCCCGCAGATCAGGGCCGGCAAGATCCGCGCGCTGGCCGTCACCACGATCAAGCGCTCGCCCGAAATGCCCGAGGTGCCCACGATCGCCGAGCAGGGCTTCAAGGGCTTCGAGATCAGCGGCTGGTACGGCCTCGCCGCGCCCGCCCGCACGCCGCGGCCGGTCATCATGAAGCTGAACGAAGTCGTGGTGAAGATCCTCACCTCGGGCCAGGCCGCGAAATTCCTCCGCGACCGCGGCTACGAGCCGACCCCGACGACGCCGGAGGAATTCGGCAAGTACATGCAGGCGGAGATCCTGCGCTGGTCGAAAGCGGTGAAGCAGTACAACGTGAAGTCCTTCGACTGAGCGGCATGCGCTGGCGCTGCACCCTTCTCCTCATTGCCGCGTTCAGCGTCACCGCCTCCGCACAAACACCCGCGCCCGCCTTCCCCGCGAAAGCGATCCGCTTCGTGGTGCCCTTCCCGGCGGGCGGGCCGCTCGACATCTCCGCCCGCGCGATCGGCCAGAAGCTGACCGAGGCCTGGGGCCAGCCCGTCGTCATCGACAACCGTCCCGGCGCGGGCGGCAACATCGGCGCCGAAATCGTCGCCAAGGGCATACCCGACGGCTACACCATCCTGATGGGCGCGGTCAGCACCCACGCGATCAACCCCTGGCTCTTCGCGAAGATGCCCTACGACCCGATCCGGGACTTCGTGCCGGTGAGCCTCGTCACGCAGGTACCGAACGTGCTGGTCGTGCATCCGTCCGTGCCGGCGAAGACCGTGAAGGACCTCGTCGCGCTCGCCAAAGCCAAACCCGGGCAACTCAACTACGCCTCGGGCAGCACCGGCAGCGCCGGGCATCTCGCCGGCGAACTCTTCAACGTCATGGGCGGCGTGAAGACGGTGCACATCCCCTACAAGGGCGCGCCCGCCGCCGTGGTCGACCTGATAGCCGGACAGGTCTCGTTCATGTTCGACAACCTGGCCTCCGCGCTGCCCAACATCAAGGCCGGGCGCGTGCGCGCGCTGGCCGTGACTACGCTCACGCGCTCGCCCCTGCTGCCCGCGCTGCCGACCATGAGCGAGGCGGGCCTCAAGGGCTTCGATGTCTCCACCTGGTTCGGGGTCTTCGCGCCCGGCGGCACACCGCCGGCGATCGCCGACCGGCTGAATGCCGGCATTGTCACCGCGCTCAAGGCGCCGGACCTGCGCGAACGCCTCGCGGCCATGGGCGCCGAACCCAAACCCGACACGCCGGAGCAGTTCGCGGCGTTCGTGAAAGCCGAACTCGCCAAATACGAAAAGGTCGTCAAGGCCTCGGGGGCGCGCGTTGACTGAGGAGACAACACCGCTGATGCCGCCGGAACACTGACACCCGATGCTGTACCTGATCGTCGGCCTCAACATCATCGTCCACGGCGCCTTCCTCGGCAGCCGGTTGATCGTATCCCTCTACGCGCTCCAGGAATTCAAGGCCACGCCGCTCGAAGTCGGCATGATGGTCGCGCTGTACACGGTGCCGCCGTGGCTGCTCGGGGTCTACGCCGGCCGCGTGAACGACCGTTACGGCGCCCGCAAGCCCATGCTGTTCGGCTCGGCGCTCGTCGGCATCGGCCTGCTGGTGCCCTATTTCTGGCGCTCGCTGCCCGCGCTCTACGTGCTGGCCGTACTCCTCGGCACCGGCTTCGTGTTCTACAACGCCGCGAACCAGAACCTCGCCGGCGCCTTCGGTCCGCGCGAGGATCGCGCGAAGAACTTCAGCACCATGGCGCTCGGCTATTCGCTGTCGAGCCTGGTGGGGCCGCTGGCCGGCGGCTATTCGATCGACTACCTCTCGCCCGCGATTGCGTTCCTGATCTTCGCGTGCATGCTGCTGATTCCGTTCACCGTGCTGTGGCGCTTCCGCGGGCTGACCGCGTCGGTGTCGGCACGCACGGAAACGCGCTCGAGCAGCACGTTCGACCTGCTGCGCATGCCCGAACTGCGGCGCACGCTCATCCTTGGCGCGCTGGTCGTGACGGGCTGGGATCTCTACCTCTTCTACCTGCCGATCTACGGCAACAGCATCGGCATGACCGGCGCCCTGATCGGCAAGGTGATGGCGGTGTTCGCCGTGGGCACGTTCGTCGTGCGCTTCGCGATGCCGTGGCTCGTCAAGCGCTTCACGGCCCGCTACACGCTCGCCGCCTTCGTGGTCTTCGGCGCGGTGATGCTCGTCACCGTCCCGTTCGTCACCAACGTCTGGTTCCTCGGCGGTGTGTCCTTTCTGCTGGGGCTCGCGCTCGGCTGCGGCCAGCCGCTGACGCTCATGCTGGCGTACAACCGCTCGCCGGCCGGGCGCACCGGCGAAGTCACCGGCATCCGGCTGACGCTCAATCACGGCATGCACTCCGTCGTGCCGCTCATCGCTGGCGCAATCGGTTCCGCCTTCGGCGCCATCCCGCCCTTCCTCATGACCGCCCTCATCCTCGGCTCCAGTGGCTACCTCGCCACCAAGGTCACGCCGACCGCGCAGGTAATACCGCCCGAGGACAAGCCGCCACGCTAAGCGGCGCGCCTGGGGTCTAAAATAAACGCTTTCCTGGAGGCTCCATGGCCAAGCTTTTCAACGATGGTTCCGGCGCACTGATCGGCGAAATCTCCCAGGCGGAGATGCAGTTCCTCATCGACCAGTTGGAGGAAGAGGACACCACCGATGACGATTACTTCATCGACGGCGACACGGTCGACATGCTGGAAGAGAACGGCGGGCCCAAGCCCCTGATCGCGCTGCTGCGCGCAGCGGTCGGCGATACCGAGGGCATCGACGTACGCTGGGAGAAGTAACACCAAGGTCGCTCCTCCGCAGAATGGGTCGAAACGCATTCCGCTTTTCAGGCTCCATGAACAAAGCCGCGGCACGCGAACACACATCTTCCCCGGCGGTCATGCTGACTGCCGCCGATCTGGCGGCAATACCGCTCTTCGCCTCAGTCACGCCGAAAGAACTGCGGGCCGCGGCGAAACTGTTCACCGTCCGCCATTATCCGAAGAACGCCCTCCTGGCGACGGAGGGCGACCACCTCGACTTTTTCAACATCATCCTGTCCGGCCGGATCCAGTGGTTCTGGCGCGACGAGTCCGGCCGGCAGCTCAAGCTCCATCCCGAAGGAACGGGCGGCCATTTCGCGGACACGACGCTCGGCGGAGAACCGATCCTGATGTCGATCATCGCGCTTGAACCCGTCCGCGTCGCGTCCGTCCCGATGGCGGCATTCAAGCGCCTGCTGCTCCGCCACCCCCCGCTCGCGGTCGCCCTCGTCATGGACGTCGTCGGTCGCCTGCGCCGGCTCCTCCAGACCACCAAGACCCTCACCATGGAGGAAGTGTATGGGCGTGTCGTGAAACTGCTGCTCGCGGGTGCAGTGGAAACCAGCGGCAAGCCGGTCGCCGAGAACGTCACGCACAGGGAAATCAGCCACCGCGTGGGCGCCACGCGCGAGATGGTCGGACGGGTGCTCCGTGACCTCGCCCGCGGCGGTTATATCAAGGCCGAGCGCGGGCGCATCACCCTCCTGCGCAAGTTGCCCAGACGCTGGTAGCGTCCCCTCGCCGATCCGCCTACCGGCCCGGCGGAAACCGCTCCTTCCGCCTGGTTGCATTTGTTCCCTTGTCCGCCCGTTCCGGGCCCGGGTAAGGTCCAAGACATCGCACACTAGCGCCGAGAGTGAAACCACCCCTATGAGCATGCTGTACCGGATGCTGTTCGCCGCGCTCGGCCTTGCTGCTGCAACCGCCGGCGCGCAGGACAGCGCGACCCGGATTCTCGTCGGCTTTTCGCCGGGTGGAGAATCCGACGTCATCGCACGGCTCCTCGCCGGCCGGATGCAGACTGCGCTGGGCACGCCGATCGTGGTGGACAACAAGCCGGGGGCGAGCGGAATGCTCGCGGCGGAAATGCTGAAGAGCGCCGTGCCGGACGGCAGAACACTGATGGTCTCGCCCATCGCCGTGACTGTCTTCGGTCCCTTGACCCATGCCAGGGTCAGGTACGATCCGGTCACCGACTTCGCACCAATCTCCCTCGCGGCGAACTTCCAGATGGCGCTCGTCGTCGGTCCAGGGACGCCAGCAAAGACGCTGCAGGAGTATCTCACGTGGGCGCGAACGAACCCTCACAAGGCAGTCTACGGAGTACCGCTGGCCGGTGGTCCGACGCATTTTTTTGGAGTAATGCTCGCGCGCGCAACGGGCATCGATCTCGGCGTCGTCCCTTACAAAGGCAGTGCCCCCCTGACCAATGATCTGCTCGGCGGGCATATACCGGCAGGAATTACCGTGCTTTCACAGGCGCTCAGACACCACGAGGACGGCCGGCTGCGCGTGCTCGGAACCTCCGGCGCCGCGCGTTCGCCGCTGGCGCCTGACATCCCCACCTTCAGGGAACTGGGGTTCGCATCGATCGAAGGCACCGGCTGGCAGGCCTTCCACACCACCGCCGGCACGCCACGCCAAACGATCGATCGCCTGTCAGCGGTGCTTGCCTCGGCGATCAAATCACCCGATACCCGCGCGCGGCTGCTCGCTATGGGGCTCGAACCCGTCGGCAGCACCCCGGACGAGTTGGCGAGCCGGATCGCCGAGGACATCGCGCGATGGATACCGATCGTCAAGGCTTCTGGATTCCGCGCGGACCAATAGCACCCGGGCACGCCGGGACGCCTCACGCGAAAAATACCGGCCACTACGAACGAGGAGAACGTCATGAGGAGAATGCGTGACTGGCTGACTGCCGCGGCACTCGGGCTCGCTCTGGCCAGTTGCTCGGGGCTGCACACGGATACCGGGTCCGGCGCGCAGACCGTTACGACGCCGACCGGCAAACTCCGGGTCGCGTTCCTGTCCGCACCGATCTACGCGACCAAAGATCCCGCCACGGGCGAACTGAAGGGCGTCGCGATCACGCTCGGCAGGGAACTCGCGAGGCGTGCCAACACGCCGTTTGAACCGGTCGTCTATGCCAGCTTTCCCGAGCTGATGAGCGGCGCGGGCGCAGGGCAATGGGACGTTGCCCTGATGGGAATCGACGCCCAGCGCGCGACAGTCGTGGATTTCTCGGCGCCGTTCATGAACGTCGAGCAGGGCTATCTCGTGCGCGCCGGCGTCCCGATCGCCGCGGCATCGGACATCGACGCACCCGGTGTCCGGGTCGGCGTTCTCGATAAAAGCAGCATGGATGCCCTGCTGTCGAAAACTTTCAAGAATGCGGTGCTCGTACGGGCCAGAAGCATTCCCGATAACTACGCCCTGCTGGACGGTGGAAAAACCGACGTCATGGCCGCGACAAAACCGGCGCTCTTCGCCGGCGCCGACAGCCGCCCGGGTACGCGGGTGATCGACGGACGCCTTCCCGTCGATGCCGTCGGCATGGCGGTGCCCAAAGGGCGGGAGGCGCTGGCGGCGTACGTCGGCCGCTTCGTCGAGCAGGCGAAGGCGGACGGATCGGTCAGGGATGCCATCGCGCACGCCGGGCTGCGGGGCGTCGTCGTGGCGCCTCCGAAATAACGCGCGGCAGGCTCAGTAGGTCGTCGGCCAGTTGCGCATCAGGTGCTCGCCGACGCCGCCCGTCAGGCGCAGCCGGTGCACCTCCAGCATGCGGATCAGCCAGTCGCGCGTGTCGCGCGGGTCGATCACGTCCTGCGCGGTGTAGATGCCCGCCATGTCGTAGGGCGAGATGCCCTTCGACATTTTCTTGACGACTTCCTCGTATTTCGCAAGGTCCTTCTCGGGATCGACGCCGAACACCACGCGCGCGCCGAATTCCGGCTTCATGAAGCTCACCTCCGCGGTGACCCAGCAGGCCATCTCGTCGGTGTTGCCGCCGGCGCCCATGCTGGAGACGGCGAGCCCGTAGCTCTTGCGCATGATCACGGAAATCTTCGGCATAGTGAACAGCGTCATCGCGTTCATCCAGTTCATGACCTTGCCGGTGATGCCGCGCTGCTCCCCTTCCGGACCGATCAGGAAACCCGGCTGGTCGACCAGCATGACGACCGGAATGTTGTAGGAATCGCACAGCACGAAGAAGCTCTGCACCTTCTGGCATTCGTCGGCGGCGATCGCCCCGCCGCGGTACAGCGGATTATTGGCGATGATGCCGAGCGTCTTGCCGTCGAGCCGGGTCAACGCGGTGACCATCGACTTGCCGAACCGCGGCTTCAGCTCGAACATCGAGTCCTTGTCGACGATGCAGCGGATGATCTTCCGCACGTCGTAGACCGCGTTGACCGACTCCGGCAGCAGCGAGAGGACATCGGCCATCTCCGCGCCGGAGCCCTCCGGCACCGGGACTTCGGGCGGCGGCTCGCGGTTGTTGCTAGGCAGGTAGGACAGGAATTGCTTGATCGCGGCGATCGCCTCTTCGTCGGTATCGACCACCTGGTCGGCGATGCCGCTCACCTCCGAGTGGACGCGCCAGCCGCCGAGTTCCTCGGCGTCGATCTCCTTGCCGATCGCCATCGAAATGAGCCGCGGGCTCGATACCGCGACGATGGCGCCCTTGCGGAAGACGCAGAAGTCCGACATCGAGGAGTACCACGCAGACGAACCAAAGCAGTAGCCCAGTGCGGCGGCCGCCCACGGCGATTCGCGCAGCCGCTGGTATTCCAGTGGATCGTCCTTCGAGCCGATCGAATCCGCGCCCATCACGTCCGGCATGCGCGCGCCGGTGGACTCGCCGAGGAACACGACCGGGATGCCGCGCTTCCGCGCGACGCTTTTCATGTGCTTCAGCTTCTTGATGTTGATATTGGCGCTCGACGCACCCTTGACGGTGAAGTCGTTGGCCATCACGGCGGCCTCGCGGCCCTGGATACGACCGAAGCCCGCGATCTTGCCGTCGGCGGGCGTCGTCGCCTTGTCCTCGGGCCGGGCCGACGTGGCGAACCGGCCGGACTCGATGAAGGAACCGGTGTCGAACAGCAGGTCGATGCGTTCGCGCGCGTTGAGCACCCCCTGCGCTTTTCTCTGCGCCAGCTTGGCGGGTCCGCCCATGCCAATCGCGTGGCGGGTGCGCTCCTCGAACTCCAGCAACAACTGTTCAAACGGCATGACGATTCCTTGAAGTAACGACGGCGTTGCGTTTCAGTCGGCGCGGGCGCCGGTCTGCCTGATGATCGGACCCCACTTTTCGTATTCGCTCTTGATGAAGCGCGCGAATTCGGCCGGGGTGTCGCCCACCGGTTCGGCGCCCAGTTCGACAATGCGCGCCTGCACCTCCGGCAATGCAATGATTTTTGCGGAGCGTGCGTGCAGCAGCGACAGGATGGCCGGCGGCAATCTCGCCGGGGCCGACAGCCCCTGCCAGGACG